>DATANW010000001.1:0-4556 GCA_036266055.1 Pyrinomonadaceae bacterium
CGGAGTGCGACGTTCTACAAACCGGACATCTCCATACTCGATCTGCAAATGCCCCCTGACAAAGACACTTCAGCCGGCATGCGCTTGCTCGAGTACCTCAAACTTCACCTGTCACATTCGAAAGTGCTGATCATGAGTTCAAACAGCACCGCCGATGTGCAAAAGTCCTGTCTGGACGCCGGCGCAGACGGTTTCTTCGCCAAGCCATTTGCAATCGAAGACATGCTGGCGAGTATCTGCAGATTGATGCCCATGCATCGACTTGAACTGTTCGCGCAGATTCTTTGAATTCGGACGCCTCCCACCAAACGCGTCCGTAAAACACCCGAGATGAATTCCCTCTTCATCGAAAGGTGTGCTCGACGCCCCGGCAGTCGTATCCCACTACGACCGGCCGGGGTTTTTTTTAACCACAAAAAGGCACAAAAGAGAGAAGAGGCGCAAAGCCGTGCGGCACTGAGGTACAATCCGAGCACGTGAGCGAAGCCAGCGACAAGGTCCGTGGAATAACTGAACTCCCCGTCTTCCCGTTACCGGTGGTCTTGTTTCCCGGTGTGCCCCTGCCGCTGCATATCTTCGAGCCGCGCTACCGGCAGATGCTCAAAGATATCCGGCCCGCGAACAATCTCTTCTGCGTCGCATATTTCGATCCCAGCACAACGGAACTGGAAGTTCCGCCCGCGGGCCATGTCGGTTGCGTCGCGGAGGTTTCCGAGACACAAACATTTCCGGATGGTCGCTCAAACATTCTGGCTCTCGGCGTGATTCGCTACCGCATCGAGTCGTACATCGAACGCGGCGATTCATATCTTGTCGCCCGCATCAGTTATTTTGAAGACGACGAAGAGGACGAGACGTCGCTGGTCCATTCCGCTCGAGAGGTGGCGGAAACGTTTACGCGTATCGCCCAGGCGGTGCGGACGCTCAACGACGAACGCAGCAGTCTGCCGGACATTTCCAACACGGAACCGCAACGTCTCTCGTTTCTCGTCGCAGCGGCGATGGAGATCGACGCCGACGTAAAACAGGAACTGCTCGAGCTGACCTCGACGTCGACGCGGCTCGAACGACTGCGCGGCATGTTGTCGCTCGCCGTCAAAGGCTACGAAGAAAGAGCGCGCATGCACGAACTCGCCAAGGGTAACGGTCATAGCGGCAGAAAGATCGACATCGAATGAGCGAGCGAGTCAGTATCCGGGTGTTGTTTTTTGGCGCCGCTCGCGACGTGGTCGATACAAACCCGCTCGACATCTCGCTCGAAACGCCCGCAACAGTCGCCAGTGCTTTTCGTTACCTCGTCGCCAGATTTGCCCAGCTCGAACGTTTCGGACGTTCGTTGCTGTTCGCGGTGAATCAGGAATACGCCACCCCAGACACACAACTGAATGAGAACGACGAGCTGGCTGTGTTTCCGCCGGTCAGCGGCGGGTCAAACGCAGACGCAACTGTTTGCGATTACGTTTGTCCGATGGATTTCTTCGAGTTGACGACCGAAGCGATCGACGTGGGCCAGGTGGCGCGACGCGTCGTGCCGCGGGAATGCGGTGCGACCGTTACGCTGGACGGTTACGCGCGCGAATGGACTGCCGGACGTCAGACGTCGTACCTGGTTTACGAAGCTTACGAGCCGATGGCGCTGACGGAGATGCAGCGTTTGGGGCGGGAGGCCCACAAACGTTTCGAAATCGCGCACGTTGGGATCGTTCATCGCACCGGTCGGTTGGAGATTGGCGACACCAGCGTGGTGATCGCCGTGAGCGCGCCTCATCGTCGCGCCGCATTTGAAGCCTGCGAGTGGATCATCAAAGAGCTGAAGCGCACCGTTCCGATCTGGAAAAAAGAAGTTTACGCAGACGGTGAGGAGTGGGTGGGCGCACAGGCTTAGTAATTAAAAAAACCCAAAACACGGATTCTCAAAACAACGAGGTCACCAGAGTTAACCCTGGTGACCTCGTGTGGTCTAAGGAGTGCTGTCGAAGACTTACGGCAGCGCCTCTACGTTGAAGAAGAACTTGAACGAACCAGAGCTCTGGACGCCAAGTACGAGTTGAAGGTTGACGCTCGCTCCAGGCGCCAGCGGCGTACCCAGAGTGATCGTTCCAGCGGTGTAACTGCTGTTGAGCGCGCCACCCATCGGTTGATTAGGCGGTTGCTCCAGCGTGGTTCCCTGGACAGTAACCGTGCAGGGCGTCGTGGGCGATCCAGTCGACGCCAGACAGGTTCCCGAATCCTGGATGCCGGTGACAGTGATCGGACCCGAGCTGATAGCTCGCAGGTCTGCGACCGCTCCAGTCCCCAAAGCGCTGATGTCCACAATGCGGAACCGCAACTGAGTTACAGGCGCGCCGGTTGTATTTACAAACCGCCGTCTGATGGACAGTGTGCCCGTCGCTCCGTTCGGTACCGACACCGTGTTATCGCGTTCGCGGTTCGGTGAACCAGTCGAGCCCTTCGTGTTGTCGAGCAACAGCGTAAAGATGTCGCTGTTGAATCTCGCACTTCCGAGACTCTGAGGTCCGGGCGCTCCCAGCCGCCGTCCGGCAACCGTGACCGCACCAGTGGTCTCCGCGAAGATCAGGTCTGTGGCGTTGTCGTTCGAATCCTTCGTCGCACCACCCGTCGGGCAGTTACCGAACGTCGATGGATTTCCCGACTTGCCGCATTCATCGCGGAAGTAGCTGTACTCGAGGACGCTGCCAACCAGCGGCGTTAAGGTCGAGCCTTCACGCAGCAAGTCGCAAGTGCCTCCAGTGTTCGCTCCGAAGCCAACCGCGTCGAGACGATTCGCCGTCGAGATGGCGGCCAGGTTCGAGGTACTGAAGATACCCACGTTCCTGTCGCTCTCGATATCGGCGACGACCTGATCCGCAGCCCCATAAGCGACGAGACTGTAAGCCGGGCCGGCGAACAGGTAGTGTCCGCGACCTGGAATGACCGTGCCGTTCGGAATGAAGCCGACGAGAACCGGCGTCGCTCCGCAACTGGCGCCCATCTTGAACAATCCGTAACCAGACGAGCCGTCCGTGGCCGTGACGGTGTGCGGCGAGTTGCTGTTGTTGTAAATCTCAACAAAGTCGTCGCCTGAACCGCCCGGTCCACTCGTGCGCAACTCGCCGATCAGGATCGCGCCTGCGTTGTTGGCGATCAGGATCGTTCCGGTAGCCGTGCCATCCTGGATGGTCGCGTTCACCGGGCTCGAGAGCACAACCTGGAACGTCTCGTTGGCTTCGTTGTTCTTGTTGTCGCCAAGGATCGTCACCTCGATCGTCTTGAACTGTTCGCCGACGGCGAAGTTCACAGTTCCGGACTTCGTGGTGTAGTCCTGACCCGCTGTCGCGTGGTTGAGAGCGGGCGCTTCCTGCACCGTGGTGTAGTTCACCGACGAGCCACCGGCAGGAGCCGGCGCGCTCAGCGTCACGGTGAAGATCATGTTGGCGGTTGTGTTGTTCTTGGGTTCAACCAGGCTCGCATCCTGAATGCTCACATTCGTCGAAACCTGAATGTTCACAACGTCGGTATCGGAGAGTGGTCCACCCGAACCGCTGTTGCCCTGGTCGTTCGAAGTGATGGTCACGCTGGCTGCGCCACTGAAGCCCGCGGTCGGCGTAAAGGTCATGCCGTTGAGGGCCGTATTGATGTTGGCGATGGTACCGGTGAAGGTCATCGTCACATCGGCAGTGCCGTCACCCACTGTAAAGGCCAGACCGGACGTGCCGCTGAGTGTCAGCGTGCCGTTGGTGGCCGTTAGCGTTACCTGAATCGCGTTGGTTCCCGCATCGACGTCAGCAACCGAAATCTGGTTGCCGTTGCCGCTCGAGAAGGTCAACGGAGTGTTCTGGTTGGTGCCCTGACCACCAGGCACTGTGTTCACTGGCGCGTCGTTCACAGCACTGATAGTAATGCCGCGCGTGGCCGGCGCACTGGTGCTGCTGCCGTCATCGGCAATGAACGTAACGGTGCGTGATGTGGTCGGGTTGTCGCTGCTGTTCGCATACGTCACTGAACGCAGCGCGGTCTGGTAATTAGCAACCGAGGACGAACCGGACAGTGTTAGCACGCCGCTGCCGCTGTTGTAGTTACCACTGATGCCGTTCTGGTTCACGAATCCCAGCGTGTCCTGACCGGAAACGAAGCCGGAAGTAATGGCTACCGTCGCTCCCACCAGGTTTGCGCTGTCAACGTCAGTCACCGTCAGGCCCGTATCGATCGCCGTCGCCGCGTCATTCTCGGTGTAGCTGAGACTGCCGGCGGTGGTTGTCACGATCGGAGGATCGTTGGCCGCGTTGACGGTGATATTGACAGTGTCAGTATCCGTCAATGGACCACCCGAACCCGAGTTGCCCTGATCGTCGGAAACGATCTGGAGTGACGCCGCGCCGTTGAAGTCTGCCGTTGGATTGAACGACATACCATTCATCGCGGTATTCACGGCTGTCAGCGTGCCGGTGAACATCATCGTGACGTCTGCAGTGCCGTCGCCGGTGATGAACGAAAGACCAGCCGTCGTGCTGAGCGTGATCGTGCCGTTCGTTGCCGTCAAGGTGATCTTGACCGGG
>DATANW010000002.1:0-5669 GCA_036266055.1 Pyrinomonadaceae bacterium
CACGAGCGCCTGTTTCTACGGCGCTTTCGCAGCGATTATCACCGCACGAGTGAAGAGCCGGCGCGCGAGGATACTCGTTTGGATCGCCTGCACGACGATCATCCTGTTGATTGGCTTGTCGCGGATCTATCTCGGCGTACACCACACTACTGACGTCATCGCCGGATTCGCAGCAGCGTTGATCTGGATTCTGGTCGTGAGATTTGTCGAACTAACATTGCGTCGAAGAAAACGACGCACGGAAGAATCAATTTGAAGACAAGTGGAAACGCATCTCAACCGCCAGTCCACCTTCGGGCGAATTCGCAGCCTGCACCGTCCCGCCATGCATCCGCACCGCGCGTTCAGTGATCGCCAAACCCAGTCCGGTACCGCCGCCACTCTGTCGATCGCGCGCGTCTTCGGTGCGATAGAACGGACGAAAGATCTTCTCGAGTGATTCAGCCGGCACACCATTGCCCCGATCGCGCACACTGATCACCGCGAAGTTGTCGCTGGATCCATTTTGCTTGCGCAGTGAAACTTCAACCGCCGTTCCTTCCGGGGTGAAACGCACGGCGTTACGTACGACATTCTCGACCGCACTGCGCAGCAGGTCTTCGACGCCATTGATCGAACAGTTGTCGCTCGCGATCACCTGGACAGAGCGATTCAAACTACGCGCCTCGAAATCCGCATCTTCAGAAACTTCACGCACCAGCACTTCGAGATCGACCCGGCTGCGCTTGCGGCCGTCGGTTCCACTCTCGAGTCGCGTCAGCGTCAGCAACTGGCTGATCATTTCGTTGAGATTGTCTGACTCACGTTCGATGCGATCGAGTGCGCCGTTCGCTTCCGAGCCGGAACGTTTCCGCGCCAGACCAAGCGCCACACCCAAACGCGCCAACGGCGATCGAAGCTCGTGCGAAATGTCGCCGAGCAGACGTTGTTGCGCTTTAACCATCGACTCGAGCCGTTCAGCCATCGTGTTGAAGTCGCGCCCGAGGTCGCCCACTTCGTCGCGCCGCTTCGCGAGGTTAGTCGCAACGCGCGCGCTAAAATCACCGGCCGCAAGTTGATTGGTCGTAGTTCGCAGTTTGAATAACGGCGTCGTCAGATAACGGGCGAGCCAGTAACAAAAGATGCCGCCAATCACGAGGACGATCAGCAGGCGAATCGCTAATGTTTGTAAGCCACTTTGAAACGGCGGACGCGGAATGTGCGCGATGTAGACGTAGCGTTGTCCTTTCGAGCTGACTACGGGTCGGGCGACCAGGGTGCCGGGACCATTGAAGTTGAACTCCATATCATTGGTCTCGCCGACTCGCGTAATCATCTCGCTGGCCGCCGACGGAGCGCTTCGTCCGGAAAGCTCGCGTCCGCTTTGATCATAGAAAGTCGCGTCGACGCCGGACGACTTCTCGTTCGCCTGAAGCGCCGCGGTTAGCGCTGCAGCGCCTGACTGTTCGTAGATCTCGGCAGCTTTTTGCGCGTTTGGTCCAACCTGCGCGACTTCGCGCCACGATCGTCGCGAAGGCGTGGGGCGCGTAAGCGCGAACGCCGCGAAGAACGCGACATTGATAATGATCATGGCGAGCCAGAACCAGACAAAGATCTTCAGGTAGAGGCTGCGAAAGGGACTCTTCATTCGGGTCTTTCTGTGGGCACGCCGTAGATATAGCCGACGCCGCGAATGGTCTTGATTCGTTCCAGCCCATTCAGTTGATGGCCCAACTTTTTGCGCAGATTACTCACGTGCATGTCGATGCTGCGATCGAATGGCGACAACTCACGTCCTAAAACTTCCTTCACGAGATCCTCGCGCTTCACGATCTGGCCCGCATTGCGCAGCAGTATTTCGAGCAGATCGTACTCGACGCCCGTGAGCTCAACTACTTCACCACCACGGCGCACGTTGCGCGTGTTGCTGTCCATTTCGATGTCGCCGATTTTCATCGTCTCGCGCGACGTTGTGGTTGCTTCCGCCGGCTGCGCGCGACGTAACACGGCGCGGATGCGCGCGACCAGTTCGCGTGGGTTGAATGGCTTCGGCAGGTAATCGTCGGCGCCGATCTCGAGTCCGACGATGCGATCGACGTCGTCGCCGCGCGCCGTCAGCATCAGCACCGGAATACGCGAACGCGCGCGAATGCGCCGGAGCACGTCGAAGCCGTTGGTTCCCGGAAGCATGACGTCAAGGACCACCAGATCGTGCTCGTCTGAAAGCGCGCGATCGATGCCTCGTTCACCGTTGTGAATCGCTTCGACGGTATAACCTTCAGGCTCGAGGTACTCTCCGACCAACTCGCAAAGTCCGACGTCGTCGTCAATTACCAGAACCCGTTCCATTGGTTGCTGTGCCAGATTGAAAGACATATGAACTACCTAAGGCAAGTCGTTCGAAATCCTACAACAGGCGCGCGTTTCCGTGCGTAAAGAAGTGTCAATCGTGAGTTCGCGATAACTGACAAAACTTTACAATCCATTGACAGACTCTTTACGCCCGTTTTGGGTAGAATCCGCTCTCAAGCTGCGGCGTAACGCTCTCTATCCACGCCAAATAGCAAAAGCCGGTCGAAGGAGCTTCGGAATGAGGAAAATGGTGTTGGCTCTTGCCCTGTGTGCATTTGGGCTAACAGGTGTGGTTAGCGCGCAGCAGCGCGTTGGCTCGTTGAAGGGCCAGGTGCTTGACGAACTCGGTGGCGCGATTGTGGGCGCATCAGTTATCGCGATCGATTCGAAGGGCGTGGAAAAATCGACCGTCACGAACGATTCAGGCAGCTACACAATCAATGGTCTGGCGCCCGGCAAGTACACTCTGCGAGCGATCAACGCCGGCTTCGGGATGTTTGAAAACACGGAAGTCGAAGTCGTGGCCGGCCGCCCGCAACAGCTCGACATCACTCTGAAAGTCGCAATCGAGGAACAGAAAGTCACGATCGCTGCGGATAGTCGTGAAGTAAGCGTCGAACCTGAGAACAACGCCAGCGCCGTGGTCCTGAAAGGCGAAGATATCGAAGCGCTGCCTGACGATCCGGACGATCTCGCAGCCGCGCTCCAGGCGTTGGCCGGTCCATCGGCTGGTCCAAACGGCGGACAGATCTTTGTCGACGGTTTCACTGGTGGCCGTTTGCCCCCACGCGCGTCGATTCGCGAGGTTCGCATCAACTCGAATCCGTTTTCCGCTGAATACGATCGTCTGGGTCTCGGCCGCATTGAAATCCTGACGCGTCCCGGCTCGGATCGCTTCCGCGGCCAGGTGTCGTTGAACTTCAACGACGAGTCGCTGAACTCCCGCAACCCATTCTCCAAGTCTCCCACTCGGCCGCCACTGCAAACGCGTCAATACGGCGGCAACTTTGGTGGTCCAATCAAAAAAGGTAAAGCTTCGTTCTTTGTTGATTTCGACAATCGCGACGTCGACGACGAAACACTCATCGTCGCAAAGGTGCTTGATGCGAACGGCAACATCGTCGACTTCGCTGACACGTTTCCCATCCCCAATCGCCGCACGTCGTTCAGTCCCCGATTCGATTATTCAATCAACCAGAACCACACGCTGATCGGTCGTTACAACTATTCGAAGACGACGCGCATAGCCGGCGTCGGCGGTTATCAACTGCCGTCGCGCGCGTATGACAGTGAAAATACCGAGCATGGCATCCAGTTAACGGAAACTGCGATCATCAATAAGAAGATCATCAACGAAACGCGGTTTCAGTTTGAACGCAACGGCAGCTTGTCGGATGCGGACAACTCGATTCCCACGCTCGAGGTGCAGGACGCGTTTACCGGCGGCGGATCGCAGGTGGGCCAGTCGCATGCCGATACGAACAACTGGGAAGTGACCAACAACACGACGTTCGCGCATGGTCCACACTCGATGAAGTTTGGGGTGCGCTATCGCAACGTCGACATCACGAACTTTTCGCCGTCGAACTTCGGCGGCACGTACACGTTCTTCGGCGGCAATCTTGCTCCCAACGTCAACTCAAATGGCGACGCGATCTCCGGTACCGAGACGATTTCCAGCATCGAACGTTATCGCCGGACGCTTCAGTACGTCGAACAGGGACGGAACCCGTTGGAAATCCGGCTGCTCGGTGGCGGTGCGACCCAGTTTCGTCTGTCTACCGGCAATCCGGAGGCGAAGGTGAAGCAGTGGGATTTCGGCGGCTACTTCCAGGACGACTGGAAGATGCGCCCAAATTTGACGTTGAGTCTCGGTCTGCGTTACGAAAACCAGAAGAACATCGACAGCAACTTCAACTTTGGTCCGCGTCTTGGATTCGCGTGGTCGCCCGGCGGACAGCAATCGAAAACAGTTATCCGTGGTGGTTACGGTATTTTCTACGAGCGCGTGAGCGAGAACCTGACGATGCAGGCGACGCGCTTTAACGGCGTCAATCAGCAGCAGTTTACAGTTCTCAATCCCGATTTCTTTCCGCTGATTCCGACCCCCGATCAACTTTTAGCGTTTGCCGTGCCGGGCACGGTTTACCGCCTGGCTGACAATCTTCAAGCGCCGTACACGTTGCAGGCAGTGTTCAGTGTCGAGCGCCAGTTGCCCCACAACATCACGGTCGCGAGCAGCTATATCAACATTCACACTTTGCACGTGTTGCGCACGCGGCCCATCAATGCGCCGTTACCGGGCACGTTCATTCCGGGGGTGCCGGGCAGTGGCGTTCATCCGCTGACGTGCTCCGAATTCATTCCGCCGGACGTGAACCCATCGACGCTCTGCAACGTCTTCGAGTACGAATCGAGCGGTCGTTATAACCAGAACCAGTTCATCGTGAATTTCAACAGCCGGTTCACGCGCAATGCATCGCTGAATGCTTACTACGTGCTGGCGAAAGCAAATAGCGACGCGGACGGAATCGGCAGTCTGCCGGCGAATCCTTACGATTTCAGTACCGAGTTTGGACGCGCGTCAGGCGATATTCGTCATCGGTTTGTGCTGACCGGCAACATTCGCACGTACTGGGGCGTTACGTTGAGTCCCTTCGTGATGCTGCAGTCGGGAAGGCCGTTCAATATCATATTGGGCCGCGACATCAACGGCGATACCTTCAACACGGAACGTCCAGCGTTTGCGCCCGCAGGGACTGTTTGCACCGATGCCAACAAGTCGCTGTTCAAGTGCACTCCGTTTGGTGACTTCAAACTCGCTTTCGCGCCGGGTGATGTGATGATTCCGCGTAACTACGGCGAGGGTCCGGGCTCGATCAATGTGAACATGCGCGTCAGCAAGACGTGGTCGTTCGGTTCTGAAGGTGGCAGCAACGCCCAGAACCGGCAGCAAGGGCAGCAAGGGCAGGGTGGTAATGACGGTCAGCGCACGATAATGGCCGGTGGCGGCGGCATGCGCGGCGCCGGTGGTGCTCCGGGTGGCGGAGGTCCGGGTGGTGGTCCAGGTGGCGGTGGTTTCAGCCGCGGACCAGGAGGCGGTGGCTTCGGTGGAGGCGGCGGCGGTGGTCAGGGCCGTTACAACCTGACGTTCTCGCTGAACTTCAATAACATTTTAAACCACGTCAACCTCAACAATCCGGTCGGCAACATCGGTTCGACTTTCTTCGGAACGTCGACGGGGACCAGTGGCTTTGGTGGTTTTGGCGGCGGGGGAGCTGCGTACAATCGTCGTATCGACGCGCAGATCCGGTTTAGTTTTTAAATGTAGCGAGTTT
>DATANW010000003.1:0-8949 GCA_036266055.1 Pyrinomonadaceae bacterium
CGAGCGTAAGAAACCATTTGTCGAGCCAGCGATTTCTGTTCCGGTAGACGTTTTGGAAGCGACTACATTTTTCCAAGCAGCATCAAGCGGCGCCACGAACTAAAAACAAACAAGAATTTCCGGTTACATGGAAGCTATTCAGGTCTTTGACCGGCCGGCGTCCCGAAGCTTTTATACGGTCGCCGGTCGGTTTCTATTTGTTGAGGCTGTCGATCTTCGATTAGCCCCACTGGTCGGAACGCTCTTTGCCGGATGGCAGCTCACGCCAATCTCACCGCCTCCGCGTGCAGCAGAAATCGAGATCAGGTTTTTTGGCGAACAGCCCGCAGTGGCAATTCCTGCGCATTTGGAGCAGTTTGACGTCGCCGAGGGCGGCCGGTGTTACACCTTCAAGAACGGGTATTACTTGCAGTTCGGCAATTCGCTGTTGCGCCTGCGACAAGAGTTAACGGTGCAAGTAGATGTTTGGTTCAAGCAGGCGCCGAAGGTTGTTGATGCGGAGCTCGCGCGTCTCACTTCGTTTGCAGTTTGCGCAGGGCTGCGACGGTTTGGATTGTTTGACCTGCACAGCGCCGCGGTCGCTGAGCCGGAAAGTGGCGCGGGCGTGTTGATTATCGGCCCATCGGGGAGCGGAAAATCAACGCTGACGTTTCAATTGGCAACGGCCGGATGGCCGTATCTTTCGGATGATGAAGTGTTGTTGAGTCTCGGCGCCGGGGACGTCAACGCGCGCGGGTTTCGTAGTTTCTTTGCGCTGCGCGAAGTTGCGGGGACTTCGGAGCGATTCGCGTTTAAGAACGTCTTCGAGCCTGCCAGTGTTTTTTCAACCCGGCGAGTGTCGGACGTCGTACCGCGTTGGTTGCTGTTCACGTCGATCAGTGGCGAAGAAGAGACGCGCGTTGTTGAATTGTCGCCACCCGAAACGATGACGCGATTGATTCGCGCGTGTCCCTGGGCCACGTATGACACGTCGATCGCCGGTGCGAATCTCGATCTGCTTTCGCGCCTGGCGCGACAGGTGAAAGCATTTGTGCTCGCGGCCGGTAAAGACTTGCTCGAACCTACCCGCGCAGCCGAGTTGATAAAGCAGCATTTAAGGTCAAACTAAATGCAAACCGACGCCACCTTCAGCGACGACGTGCACGCGCGCTATGGTGCACAGCGTCTGACTGTGGAACTCGCCAACATCTGCAATCTGCATTGCAGCTACTGCTTCCGCTCCGAAGACAATCTCTACAGCTCGCGGGCCGAGTTCTTGCCCGTTGCACTGCTGCGACGCGTGATCGGCGAAGCGCGCGACGTCGCGAACGTGACGAAGATCAGCTTCACCGGCGGTGAACCAACGCTTCATCCCGACTTCGCTGCAACTCTCGAAACTGTCGCCGGCGCCGGAATGACTTCGAGCTTCGTTACCAACGGCTGGCATTTCGAACGCGTCTGGCCCGCGCTCGCTGCGAATCGCGACTCGGTGTCGCACGTTGCCTTCAGTCTCGACGGCATCACGCGCGAGACTCACGATCATTGGCGCGGCAACGGATCGTTTGATCGGCTGGTGCGCGCCTTCTCGCGTTGCTACATGTCGAACTTGCCTTTCGCGGTCAAGATCACGGTACGACGCGACCTGGTGGACCAACTCGAACAGATCGCCATCTTCGCGGCCCGCCTGGGCGCCGCTGCTTTGAACTTCGTTCACGTGATGCCGACGTCGACGACGCTCGCAAACGAATCGGCATTGACTCTCGACGAACAACGAATGGTCGAGGAAGAGGTCGCGATTCTCGGCCGCATTTTCAAGATGAACATCGGCGTCGACGTCGGTTACTACAACATCGACGAAGAGCGCGCGCCGTGCTCGCCGTTGGCCGGCACGAGCATGAACGTCGACTATCGGGGACGGCTGTCGCTCTGCTGCAATCTGTCGGGCTTTCGTGGCGCGGCGGAAGAGACTGACGTTGTCGCCGATCTAAACGTCGAATCGTTTGCGTCAGCATTTGCGAAGCTGAAAGAAGTCGCGGCGACGCAGTTGCAAAAACGAAAAGACGCGCTCTCGGCATTACGCGCCCAGGGCGTCATGCCGGATCTCTTTACCGGCTCGCCGTGCTTGTTTTGTTTGCAGAGCTTCGGCAAAACTCCGTGGCGGGGGCAAAGCGCGTCCGAGCCGGAATTGGTATCAATCCGTGGAAGATCTAATAATTGATCGCGGATGGATGCCGTTGGATGCGGTGGTCGTCGACGGGCGTCCGGGTCTGCTATGGATGCAGATGGCGGACGTGAGTTTCAGCGAACCGTTTTTTCAACAGACCGTCGATCGTGTTCGCGCTGAATATCCGGAACGAGAAGAAAAATTCGTTGAATTCGACGCCCTGTTGCAACTCGATAAAGTGCTGCCGCGCGTCGAACCCGCCGGGTTCATTTTTCACTCCTCACGTTGCGGGTCGACTCTTCTCGCCAACGCCTGCCGCTCGCTGAACGATTCGATCGTTCTTTCCGAACCAAACGCGATCGACAAACTCGTCGCGAGATTTATTACCGATGCCGACGCGATGAAAGAATCGCTCTACTCCGTTTTTCTGCGCGCCGTCGTCAACGCCCTCGGCCAAAGTGATCGTCAACCAGCACCGCCCGTATTCATCAAGTTTTCCTGTTGCAGCATCTCGCAACTCGAACGCATCCGCCGCATCTGGCCGGGTGTTCCATGGATCTTTCTTTATCGCGATCCGGTGGAGACAATCGTCTCGAACGTATCAGACCCGCCTGCGTGGTTGCTCGATGAAGACCATCGCGTACTCGCGAACATCACCGGCACATCACCGGCCCAGGTCGCGCAGATGCCGATGGAGGAACTCTGCGCGCGCAGTGTCGGCAGTTTCTTTTCCACCGCCAACACTCTTGCTAACGACAACAACCTGTTGCTTAATTACAATCAACTGTCCTTACCTGCAATCAACGGCATCCTGGAATTTTTTAAGGTGCGTCCGTCGCCCGAGGAACTGGAAAGAATCGCAAGCGGAACTCGGATCTACTCGAAGCAGGTTTCAGCTACGCGTGAATTTGTACCTGACGCCCGCGCGAAACAGCGACTCGCTTCCGATCTGGTGCGCGAAATGGCCGAGCGATGGGCCATGCAGCCTTATCAGCTTTTAGAGCAAAATAGAAATGCGGTGAATATTCATGAATTCAATTAATCTCGTACCTGGCAAACATGTCGTAGTCACTGATTTCGACGGCGGCGAGGGGATTCTCGTCGATCTGAATACCAAAAAGTATTTTCAACTGAACGAAACCGCGATGGTTGTTTGGAAAGGCCTTGAACAAGGCAAGACCGTCGGCGAGATCGCGGATGATATTACGACGCAGTACGAAGTCGCGCCCGACAACGCCGTCCGCAGCGTGGAACGAATCCTTGACAACTTCCAAAGCTACAAACTTCTCAGCGCCAAGTGAACGCGGGTTGATCGTTAAATACGCGATTCTGACGGCCGCGATTTTTCTTCCACTGATCTGGTCCTTTGCATCAGTCCGCAATCTGTATCCGTTCACAGCCTGGAACGTGATGATGGCCGGCGGCGATCTCGAACGCGGGCGCAGTTACTGCATCCTGCGCGGCGAAACAGTCTCCGGTGAAACGGTCGAGGTTCGTCCGATCAAACTGACGAACGCAATGTTCAGTCGCACCTGGACCATGGTGAACGCGACGATCGCGAATCAGAGTTTCAAGCTCGCTTCGATGCATCCCGAGAACGCGGAACTGCTCGGGCGCTTAGGCGGCGTCGAGAACCTTCCACCCGGCGCGCGTATACCCGATCTTCTCGAAACGTGGGGACGCCTCTACAACGATCGCTTGCCTTCATCTTCGCCCGCGCGTCTCAGAGCTATCCGCCTCGACATGTATCGTTGGGAAGGCGGCACGTATTCCAACTACGACAACTTCGTCGAATCGTGGCGCAAGGACTTATAAACCGGACCGACGATTAGTGATTTCCATTGGCGTAGCGCAAGTGGGAGACACAGGTAAAAAAAGGATTCTAAAAATCCATTCTCTTTAATCTAAACAGCGTGGTTCCGAAGAGCGCGTTTGCACTTGGCGTGGTGCGTTCGATCGTTCACGGACTATTTCTAATCTCGGTCCTGGCGACAAACTTTTCCGCGCTCGGGGCGCTGCCTGCAACTATCTTGCGGCCCACGGGCGCGATGAAGTTGTTGCCCTGGTTTTTTTACGATCAACTGCTCAGCCCCGGCGTCATGGCTGGTCTGAAAGTGGTGATGGTGCTGTCGCTGATCGCGAGCACGGCGGGCTTATTCACCTCGGTTTCAACGAAAACTTCGTTCCTGCTGGTTCTCTTTTACCAGGGCCTCGTTCGTAGTTTCGGACACTTCAACCACGACGAAATGCTCGGCGTTTACTGCCTCGCCGCCCTCGCTTTCACGCCTTGCTCCGACGACTTTTCACTCGATCATTGGCTCAGACGAAACGAAAAACAGCGCCCAATCTGGGCGTACGCGTATCCGATACTGCTCATGCAGCTACTGATGGCCTGGGTCTACTTCAGCTCCGCCTTGATCAAGCTGCGAGTTGCGGGTCTCAAGTATCTCAGCGTCGACAATCTGCCCGCGCTCGCCATCTTTCACTCGCTCGACAACCTTCACGACACGCATTTCAAGCTCGCGTTCTGGCTACCGCAGATGCGCGCCAGTCTTCCATATGCGGTTGCGCTCGTTCTGATCTGGGAACTGCTCTTTCCAATGGCCGTTTTCTCACGCCGCGCGCGTTGGTGGATACTAGGCGCGGGCGTGATTTTTCATCTCTCGACACTGTTCTTCATGAACATCTTTTTCCCTCACCAACTGGTCCTCTATTTGATGTTCGTCGACTGGGACCACTTGGCCCATCGAACGTATCTGGACAGTTCCGCACCCAGCCGCTAAATGACTGAATTAAGGTGACATATGAGGCTATCCTCGTAAAACTGCGGATACAGTTCATGTTAAATTTCGTTGACTGCCTTCAAATAAGCGTGGTACGTTTTCCCGCCGCACGGAACATCGTGGGCCCACCGAAAAAGGAGAAAGATGAATGTCTAAAGCATTACGGTTTTCCCTTGTGTGCCTCGGCTTGGTAGCGATAACGCTTAGTATGTCGCAAATCGCCGCCGCACAATTGATCATTTCTGAATTTCGTGTTCGTGGCCCAAATGGCGCGAATGACGAGTTCATCGAAATTGCAAACAACAGCGGAGCCGACCATACCGTCGCAGGAGGCGGAACAGGTTATGCAGTGGCGGCTTCGAACGGAGTAGCTCGTTGCGTTATTCCGAATGGTACGGTAATCCCCAACCGGGGCCATTACCTTTGCGTAAACAGTGTTGGATATAGTCTCGCTTCTTATCCAGCAGGTAACGGAACCACCGCCACCGGCGATGCTACGTATACAACTGACATTCCCGACAACGCGGGTATTGCGATCTTCAATACCAGCGTTGCAGCTAACTTTGTCCTCGCAAACCGATTAGACGCTGTTGGCTCGACCTCGGAAGCGAACACACTTTACAAAGAAGGCACGGGCTATCCTGCACTAGTACCGTTCTCAATTGACTATTCTTTTTATCGTGATAACTGCGGAAAGGGAGGCTCGATTACAACGTTTGGGGCCTGCCCTACTGGTGGAAACCTCAAGGATACAAATAACAACGCGGCTGACTTCGTGTTTGTCGATACGAATGGAACCTCAGCGGGCGCGGGCCAACGTCTTGGAGCACCCGGACCTGAAAACCTAAGTTCGCCGATCGAGCGCAACGCGTCTTTCGCGGTGAACCTTCTGGATATCTGCGTTGCCGCAGCATCCCCACCGAATCGCGTTCGCGATTTCACGTCGGATCCGCCTAACAACTCCACGTTTGGAACGTTGGACATTCGGCGAACAGTCGTGAATAACACCGGCGGTAACGTAACGCGTTTGCGTTTCCGTGTAGTTGACCTGACGACCTTCCCGGCGCCGAGCGGTATTGCCGACTTGCGACCACGAACTTCCACGTCCGTAGTCGTCACTGTCGACCGTCCGCCGTGTGGTAGCGGTACGAGCAACGTCACCGTTAACGGAACGACGCTCGAACAACCGCCGTCACAGCCGAATGGTGGTGGCTTTAATTCATCGATGTCAGCCGGAACAGTAACCCTGGCGACGCCGATCGCAAATGGCGCGTCGATCGATGTTCGGTTCCTGCTTGGCATTCAGCAAACGGGAAGCTTCAAGTTCTTTTTCAACGTTGAAGCATTGCCGTAACTGACTCTAAAACAAGTTAAGAGGGAGAGGTGCAGATCGCGCCTCTCTTTTTTTTATTCAAGAGAGCTAGCGGCGAGACGCGGATCGAAGCGGTCGTTTGAAGGGAATCTGTAGGTCGTCACATATTCGGGCGGTATCGTTTCGAGAATCGGTTGACCTTCGGACTCGAGCCACGCATGACCAGTAACTTTACCAGCCGAGTCGTTTCGCACGCCGAAGATGATCCGCGTCGGTGTTCCGTTGCGCAAGAGGTAGCGATGCAGCACTGCGGCGCGTTTCCAGCAGATCGGCTTAAACATCCACACGTCCATCGACAACAGTAAATCGATCGCTCGCGCGAGTCGTTCGTGATCGGCCGGATCCGCCGCCACTGGTCTATCAGACTGGCGGCCCGCGACGATCTCTAACGCTCGCGGCAAAGGATATCGTCGCGCGGCAATCGACAGGACGACGATCCACCAGGCCATTCGGCCCATCAACAACGCCTCGCCGGGCTGCAACACAATCTTGCGCGCGCCTCGATACGTTATGCCTGCTATTTTTCGCAAACCGGCGATGATCTGTCCTTTGATTTCAATCCGCGTTACGGAATTCTAGCTCATTTGAGTTTTCACATCTAAACGGCTAGTCTTAACCGCCATAAGCCTTAATAATTCCGCAAGTAATCCGAAAGAAGGCCCACCCGTGACACCGGCGCCTTCACTCGAATAAGGAGGGTCTGTGGCGGTTATTCGTCCTTTTCGCGCATTGCGTCCACCTGCCGAGCGCGCCCAGGCAGTTGCCAGCGTTCCCTACGACGTCGTCAACACCGATGAAGCACGCGCTCTCGCCAACGGAAACGAGTTGAGCTTTCTGCACGTGTCGCGTCCCGAGATCGATCTGCCCGCAGGCACTGACATCCACAGCGACGCTGTTTATAAAAAGGCAGTCGAGAACTTCGAAAAGCTGATTGCCACGTGTCCGCTGGAAAAGGAAGCCGAACCGAGTTTGTACCTCTATCGCCTGATCATGGGCGAACATCAGCAGGTCGGGATCGTCGCGTGCTGTTCGATCGACGAGTACGACAACGACACGATTCGCAAACACGAGCGCACCCGCCGCGACAAGGAAGACGATCGCACGCGTCACATGGTCATGTTGCGCGCGCAGACTGGTCCAGTGTTTCTAACCTACCGCCGCCGAGCCGAAATCGATGAACAAGTGTCGGCAGCGATTGCCGCCTCACCGTTATTCGACATCACCGCTGAAGACGGCATTCGTCACACGATCTGGCGCCTGAGCGACACAGACGCGCTCGTAAACAGTTTCGCTTCAGTTCCGCTGCTCTACATCGCCGACGGCCATCACCGCGCGGCGAGTGCGAGTCGCGCGCGCGCCGAGTTGCGAGATCAGAGTTTCACACACACCGGACAGGAAGACTACAACTACTTCCTCACCGTGATCTTCCCCGATTCGCAAGTACGCATACTCGCGTACAACCGAACGGTGCGCGACCTCAACGGCCTGTCGAAAGAAGAGTTTCTGGAAGCGATTCGCCGTCAGTTTACGATCCGCGAAGACGCCGATCCGGCGCCGAAGCAGCGCGGTCAGTGGAGCATGTATCTCGACGGCAAGTGGTACAAACTACAACTCTCGCCGGAAACGACGCTGCCCGACGGCGTGGTCCAGAGTCTCGACGTCAGTATTCTTCAGGAACGTCTGCTCGATCCGGTGCTGGGGATCAAAGACATTCGCACTGACAAGCGGATCGATTTCATTGGCGGGTTGCGCGGCACAAAAGAACTCGAGCGTTTGGTTGACGAAGGCAAAGCAGCCGTCGCGTTTTCGCTGTACCCGACGACCGTCGACGAGCTGTTGATGGTGTCTGACGCCAACCAGATCATGCCGCCGAAATCGACGTGGTTCGAACCCAAGTTACGAGACGGTCTGTTAATTCATTCGATATGAAAGTTCTTATTGCGGATAAATTTGAGAAATCAGGCCTCGATGGCTTGCAGGCGCTTGGTTGCGAGATCTCGTATCAACCCGATCTGAAAGACGACGCGCTCGTCGAGGCGATTCGCGCCGCATCGCCTGACGTGATCGTTGTGCGCGGCACGAAGGTGACCGAGCCGATGCTCGAAGCTGGGCCCGTGAAACTCGTCGTTCGCGCCGGGGCTGGTTACAACACGATCGACGTCGCCGCCGCGTCAAAACGCGGGATCTACGTTTCGAATTGTCCCGGCAAAAACTCGATCGCGGTTGCCGAGCTCGCCTTCGCGTTGATACTCGCACTCGATCGCCGCATCGCCGACAACGTGGTCACGTTGCGGCAAGGCGTTTGGAACAAGAAGGAATTTTCGAAAGCGCGCGGGTTGTTTGGTCGCACGCTGGGATTGATAGGCGTTGGGAAGATTGGTCAGGAAATGATTCCGCGGGCGCGGGCGTTTGGCATGCCGGTCGTTGCGTGGAGCAGAAGTTTGACGGCGGAGCGCGCGGCGGAGCTCGGTGTTGAATTGATGGCTTCGCCGAAAGCGGTTGCGGCCGCGTCGGACGTCGTAAGCGTTCATCTCGCGCTGAAGCCGGAGACGAAAAATCTGATCAACGCCGAGTTTTTCGAGGCGATGCGCGTGGGGGCATATTTCATCAACACGGCGCGCGGCGAGGTGGTGGACCAACAGGCGCTCGTC
>DATANW010000004.1:0-4041 GCA_036266055.1 Pyrinomonadaceae bacterium
TCACGGGCAATAGAATTCGCACGCGCGCGCACTGAGCCATACCTGTTCAATCACGCGATCCGATCATGGCTCTTTGCCTCGACAATCGCGCAACGTAACCAGACTGTGCACGACGGCGAAGTTCTCGCCGTCGCCACAATCCTTCACGACGTAGGTTTGGCGGACGACTTCAAGGGGCCGCTGAGATTTGAGGTGGAGGGAGCGAATGCAGCCCGCGCGTTCGCGCGTGAGCAGGGCTTTGATGATCACAGGGTCCAGTTGATCTGGGACACGGTTGCACTCAACTCGACTCCCTCCATTGCCCTGCACAAGGAGACCGAAGTCGCCTTGAGCACGATGGGTATTGGGTTGGACTGGGGCGGTTTTGGTTACGACACGCTAAACGAGACTGAGATTGCGGCCATCGTTGCGGAGTTTCCGCGGCTGGAGATGAAGAAACAATTCACGCGCGCGGTCTGCCACATTGTCGAGTCTCGCCGGGATACGACCTATGACAACTTCGCCCGCGATTTTGGCGAGCGCTTTGTGTTGGGCTACAAGCCGGTGTCAACGGTGGACTATTTGCTGAACTCGCCGTTCAAGGAGTAACTGGTCTTGAATGGCGGCGAATTTATCTTACGTTGATGGCTACTTTGTTGCTGGCTACGCCGCGCAAACTCAGGCTTACCAACACGTCTCCCGCATTCGCAAGCTCGTTCGGTAATCTGAGGTTCACCTGTGTTAGCGAATCAAAGTTGGGAACTTTGCCGACATACTCGATAGCCAGCGGGTATGGTCCATTCCCGGCATATTCTGCTTGAGCGGTGATAACGGAATTGTCTTCGCCGGGCATCAGTTCCAGACCAGCGACGAACAGGACGATGCGCGTGCGCTGATCGAGACTGAAGTTTTGCCCATTAAGCAGGTTCAACGGCTCTGATAGAAACCAAACGGAGTCCAGCGCCGCTGCACGCGTCGTGCTCCCTTCAACGAAGATTGTCGGCGCAACGGTGGCGTTTGGCTTGATAGTAAAGTTCGGGAGCGAGATGGTAAAGAAAATGTTGCCGATGGCTTCGACTTTAACGCGGGCCGACGAGGTTGGCGCGTTTGGAACCGTGATTGTCGCTGTGCCGGTATTGGGCGTGCTCGGCGCGAGAGTAAATGGAAAAGTGTTTCCGCCATCGACGGACAGGAGAACCCGGACGTTCGCGCAGTTGATCGGAGAGTTCGCCGTATTGGCGACGTTCCAGGTCACAGTCTGAGTTGAACCGACTGTCCACGTCGTCGAAGAACCTGGGTCAGTGACAACGAATGGACCGCTGTCTGCCCTTACGTTAACGTGCATCGCGTCAGCGTTCACGCCACCGCCGCCCACATGATTGTCACGAACAGTAACGCGAAACGTCATTGTGCGAGTTGTTAGCGGTAGCGACTCACCGAAGGTTGGAACACCGGATAAAACGTCCGACAACCGCGGAAACGTTCGTGCCGGAGTTGTCACCGGAGCGAATGAGCGAAAGATGGGGCGACTGCCGTCATCTGTGTGCGGCGGGCCTGGCGTTCCCAAATCGTATTCTTCCCAGCAGTAGGTCAGCGCGTCCGCCTCCGGATCAGTGGCCGTTGCCGTGAGCATAAACGGCGTTTGGGAAGGGATCGTGAAATCCGGACCGGCTTCCACTGCCGGCGGATTATTACCTGTCGGCGTCAAGGCCGGGCAGGCGCTGCCGCTCCCGAAGGTGGTGTAGTTGACGATCTGCTCGATGCTTGTGGCGTGGAAATAAGTGTCAGTGGAACGCAAGTCTTCGAAAGTGCAAAGAGGCAGATAAGTCCCGTTGGGCGCGGTTCCGCCTCGGTAGCCCATGATGGTCGAGCCGGTTCCGACTTCATACGCAGTCTGAGAGAAACGACTGTCGCCACAGTCGTCAGTAGTTCCGTTAAATGTGTGGAGCGCCCCGAATTGATGGCCCATCTCATGAGCGACGTCCCAGATCGCGCTGATCGTCGATGGCTCGATTGAGCGCAGGATTGTGGCGCCCTTTCCCTTTTGCCCGCTGACACAGACGCTTTGAAACTGGCCCACTCCCTCGAACAGGAAAAAGCCCGGCTGAAAAGCATAGGTGTGACCGTCAAGAACAAATCCAATGTCATAACCAGACGAGCCGATGCGTTGGTCCAGGACCGTTTGATTCTGAGTTAACAAGGTCTTAGCACTGTCGCTCGTATACGGGTCCGTCGCCGGATTCGTAAAGATGATCGAGGTCTCGTTATTAACCAACATTAGCCGAATAGACAGGTCGCGCTCGTAAATGGCGGCAACGCCATTGATCGTTGTAGTCATCGCGCTCAAGGCGCCGGCGACTGTGCCGCCGCCATAGGTCTGCGCGTACTCGGCGGTTGCGGCTAAAGCCAGGCGGTAGGTGCGTAGCGTTTCGCCCGTGGTGGCGGGCACGGCCGGAGACAAACTGTGCAGGCGTGGTTGGCTTTGTGGTTGGATCAACGACTGCGTTGCGTTCGGGTCAAGACAATGAAATGAGCCGCTGTTTTTACGCGCATCACGCGGCTCATAGCTAACGTATTGTCCCGCACGCGTTCCCGCGGCGGGCTCAATAATGACTGTGCCCTGGGTGGAAAGCACGATCGCGTGAAAGCCTGCCGGCGTCACGTCGAAGCGCGTCGTAGCACTCGGATCGTCCAGACCTTGACCCCGATAGGTTTTTATTTCCGGAAACATCGCGGCGAGCCGGGATGCCATCACAGGCGATTCGACAACACGAAACCGGGCAAGCTTTCCGTCGGGCATCGGCAACGTCATCACGACTGGATCTCGTTCGGCCGCTTTACTGAACTCCATCGGGACATGGCGAAGCAGCTTCCTTTGTGCCTTCTCATTCAGGGTCAGCGCGCGGTAAGACGTTGGGCCACCGCTGGCAACGCCGGCACCCATATTACCGGGGTGGACTTCACGCCAGAGTTGATCCTGGCGCGGGCTGGATTCAAGAGGGGCAGCGCGGATTGAAGTCAAACGAGAGATGTATTCCGTCCCGATAGCCATTAAGGACAGAAAAATCGTCAGTGGGCAAAAGACGACCAAACGCAACCGGGTTCGATTCGTGTTCACTTCATTCGTACCTGAGCGCCACTAACGGGTTTATCTTTGTTACCCGCCAGGACGGTAACCAGCAAGCGATGAATGCAACCAGTGCCAGTAAGATCGGAGCGATGATAAAGGTGATCGGATCGAGTGCCTGCACGCCAAATAGTAACGGCGTCTTGCCCGGACCACTTTCTGTTAGAGTAGCTCCGAGCACGCGCGTTAATGCAAACGCGCCGAGTAAACCTATCGTCACGCCTGCCACTACCAACAGCATGCTGCGACGCAGCACCAACCACATTACGTCGCGAGGCAGAGCGCCCAATGCCATACGCAAGCCCATCTCACGCGTGCGTTGCAGAACGCCCCATGAAATCACGCCGTAGATACCAATCGCGGCCAACAACATTGCGACGAGCGCGAAAGCACTCAGTAAAATCATTGCCGCTCGTTGCGACACAACCGACCCCTTAAGTCGTTCGTCCATCGTACGAACCTGGTAGATCGTGATTTGGCTGTCCAGCGAATGCAGTGCCGACTGAACCGGCGCAGCCAGTGTCTGTGGTTCCGGCTTGGTGCGAACAGCCAGATACACGCTCGCCATCCCCTCTTGTGCGAGCGGCAAGTAAACGTGCAGGGGCGTCGTGTCAATAACCCCATTCAACTTAACGTCCGCTACGACGCCGACCACCTCGCGCCATGGCGTGGACCATTCCGGCCAACCCTGTTTCAGACGTTTACCGATGGGATTCTCGTTGGGCCAAAAGCGACGCGCCATCGTTTCATTGATGACAGCAACTTCCTGTGATTTCGGGCCGTCGGCTTCGTTGAAAGATCTCCCCTGCAACAACCGGATTCCCATCGTTTGGAAGTATTCGGGGCTGACCGGATTAAAGGCCGCAATCGGTATTTTTGAACGTTCGACTACCGGCTGATCACCAACTACGAAAACCGACCCCCACTGCGAACCG
>DATANW010000005.1:0-4258 GCA_036266055.1 Pyrinomonadaceae bacterium
CCTGGCCCAACGGACTCCGGCGACGCATCGCCTGGTCGTGCGACATCTCGATCGGCCCGGCGTGCTGGCCGGCGTGCTCGAAACGCTCAAGGCAGAACACATCAACGTTCAGGAGATGGAGAACATCGTCTTCGAAGGTGCGGCGGCGGCGGTCGCTCGCATCAATCTCGATAACGCGCCGTCACAGGAGAGTTTGCGGCAGCTCGAGGCAAGCAGCCCTGACATTATCGAACTCGACTTGTTGAAGTTGGTATGAACATAACCCTCATCACTGGAGCCTCATCCGGAATCGGCGCCGCCTTTGCCAGAAAACTTGCCGCACGCGGGCGGAACGTTTTGCTCGTCGCGCGCTCTGAAGACAAGCTCGTCACGATGTGTAACGAGCTGGGGCGAGTTAGTGGCGTGCGCGCGCATTACATCGCGCTGGATCTGCTCCAGCCTGATGCGGCGGCTCAGTTGTTTGAAGAAACGCAGAGACGTGAGCTGGTGGTTGACACGCTCGTGAATAATGCCGGGTTTGGTTCGATGGGTGAGTTTGTCGAACTCGATCTCAAGCGCGAGCTGGAGATCATCGATCTGAATGTGAAGTCGCTGGTTGAGCTGACGCATCGGTTTTTGAAGCCGATGCGTGAACGGAAGCAGGGAGCGATAATCAATGTCGCGTCGACCGCAGGGTTTCAGGCCGTGCCGTACATGACGACGTATGCGGCGACGAAGGCGTTTGTGTTGTCGTTTTCGGAGGCGTTGTGGGAGGAGAACCGGGCCCATGGTGTGCACGTGATGGCTTTGTGTCCGGGAGTTACTGACACCAATTTTTTTGCAGCGTCGAAGATGGATCGTCCGCCGATGCGCACGATTCAAACGGCGGAAGAGGTGGTTGACGTTGCGCTACGCGCAATGGCTCATCGCAAGCCCAGCGTGATCTCGGGTTGGACCAATTGGCTGGCCGTCGAAGCCGAACGCTTCGTCCCGCGGTCATTAGTGATCAAGATCGCCGGCAAAGCTTTACGATCACAGCTTGAAGAGTAGTTTTTTGGAAAATTCGTGTGTCTATGTCCGTGCCGCATGCGAGAAAATAAAAAAAATTCTTTTGTTCATGGGAGTGGCACAAGCGAAAAACTCATTCAAAGGAAGTCGGAGGCAGTGATGACGGAAAGGATTTTTAACTTCAGTGCGGGACCGGCGGTGCTGCCGGTGCCTGTTTTGGAAGAGGCGCAGCGAGATCTGTTGAGTCTGCCCGGCGTGGGGATGTCCGTGATGGAGATCAGCCACCGCTCCAAAACATTCGACGAGATCCACGCTCGCGCCGAAAGCGGCGTGCGCGAACTACTCAGCATCCCCGACAACTATCGCATCCTGTTTCTGCAAGGCGGCGCGAGTCTTCAGTTCTCGATGGTCCCGATGAACTTTCTTCCGCAAGACGGCGCCGCTGACTACGTGATCACCGGAAGCTGGGGCAAGAAAGCACTGAAAGAAGCGAAGAAGGTCGGCAACGTCAACGTCGCCGCGACCATGGCCGACGGCGGCTTCACGCGCATCCCCGGCAACGACGAAATGAGCCTTAACCCGCGCGCCGCCTACGTTCACATCACAACGAACGAAACGATCGAAGGCGTGCAATGGAAACGCGAACCCGACACTGGCGCCGTACCGCTCGTCGCCGATGCCTCTTCCGACATTCTTTCGCACGCGATCCCCGTCGATAAGTACGCCCTGATCTACGCCGGCGCACAAAAGAACATGGGACCAAGCGGCGTCACGATGGTGATCATCCGCGACGATCTCCTCCCGCACATCCCCGACGGCCTGCACACGATGCTCGACTACCGCACGCACGTCGAAAACAATTCACTCTACAACACGCCCAACACCTGGGGCATTTACATCATCAGTCTCGTGGCGAAGTGGATCAACGACAAGGGCGGCATCTCCGCCATGGAACGCGAGAACGACGAGAAGGCGCAACTACTTTACGACGCAATCGACGCTACCGATTTTTATCGCGGTCACGCCGACGCCGATTGTCGCTCGACGATGAACGTCACGTTCCGTTTGCCTTCCGAGGATCTCGAGAAGAAGTTCGCCTCAGAAGCAACGGCGCAGGGACTCGACGGCCTGAAGGGTCATCGCTCAGTCGGCGGCATTCGCGCTTCGATCTACAACGCATTTCCGCACGCAGGTGTCGAAGCGTTGGTCTCGTTCATGAAAGAGTTTGAACGCAAGAATGGGTGAAGGCTCCGATCACGAGAACCTCACGTTCACGATCGGACCGGATGATGTTGGCGTGCGGCTCGACGCCTTTCTCGCGTCGCAGATCGCAGCCTGGAGCCGTGCGCGCCTGCAACGCCTGATCGAATCGGAAGACGTTCTCGTAAACGGCAAACCAGCCAAGCCGTCGTACAAACTCCGCGAACACGACGAGCTCGAGGTCGAGTTAATCTCGCCCGCACACACCAGCTTCACACCCGAAGCAATTCCAATCGAGATCGTTTACGAAGACGACACGCTCGTCGTCGTCAACAAACCCGCCGGACTCGTGGTCCATCCGGCGGCGGGAATACCTTCCGGCACGCTCGCGAACGCGCTCGCCTACCACTTTCAACAACTGCCGAACGCTAGCAGTGTTCGTCCGGGCATCGTTCATCGACTCGATCGCGACACGTCCGGGTTGCTGGTCGTCGCGAAGACTGAAGCGGCGTTGGAAAACCTTTCCGATCAGTTTCGCGCGCGAACGGTTTACAAGTCTTACGCGGCGCTGGTTCACGGGCGGGTGAATTCGGATTCAGGCAAGATCGAACAACCGTTAGCGCGCGATCCGAGTAATCGCACGCGCATGGCCGTCGTGCGTGGCGGCCGCAGTGCGCTGACTCTGTATCGCGTGAACCGTCGTTTCAATCGTTTCACTTTGCTCGACGTGGAACTCAAAACCGGCCGCACACACCAGATTCGCGTCCATCTCGCGTGGCTCAAGCATCCGGTTGTCGGCGATGAGACCTACGGCGGCGGTCGCGACAACACAATTCAAGACCCTAGGCTCAAGTCGCAAATCCGTGCTCTTAATCGCCACTTTCTGCACGCCGAACGTCTCGCCTTCGAGCATCCCGCAAGCGGCGAGCGCGTGCTGTTTCACTCTCCGCTCCCACCGGAACTCTCTAATCTGTTAACTGAGATTGAGAACGCGAATCGTTAGGCTTGGCAGAATACATCCGTTAGCAGCGGCTTCGCCGCCGGATGTGAGGCGGGGCTTTGCCCCGCCGGACGAGCCTTTTTCATTTACCAGTCCACGGCGGGGCGAAGCCGCGCCGCACATCAGGCGGCAGAGCCGCTACGAATCGCGCGTGGGCACTGGCCCGATTGTGGGCATACCGCGGTTAAGGAATAGGTTCGAACCGTCGGGTCAACTCCTGGAACTTCGGATCGGATCGCAGCCATTCAAACGTCGGATCGATTCGAATCAGCACCAGTCCCGGCTGGCGTGATTGAAACGCCTCGTTCAGATAATGAACCGTACGTTCCTTGTCTTTGAGACCGGCGTAAACGATCGCGAAGTAAATGCCCGAAATGTAACGCCGCTGCGACAGCGACTGAAGCTTCGAAAGTATCTCGTGCGCCTCTGCTGTCTTGCCCGCCATTCCATACGCAAACCCGAGCGACGACGACGCTTCCATTTCCGTCTCGATCACCTGGTCCGGTATTGGACCAGTCGGCGGCGCTTTGATCAGCGTGCGCAGCTCCGCGATCGCTTCGTTGTACATTCCCTTCTGCACGTAGGCCAGCGCAAGGTAGTGGCGCGCGACCCAAAAATCGGGATCGCTCTTCAACCCCTGTTTGTAGATCGCGATCGCGTCGTCGTACTTGTGTTCGTAGTAGGAATACAGACCGTGGTTCGCGGTGATGATCGGCGATAGCGGGTCGAGCTTGTGTGCCTCTTCAATCTCCGTCTTCGCGCGATTGAACTTGCCCATCTGCATCAGGTACGACGCGTACCACTGATGCGCGGTAGGATATTTCGGATTCAGTTTCAGCGCCTGCTGAAAATCACTCTCGGCGCCGAGCCAATCCCAGTCGTAAGACAACCTGACAAACGCGCGCGAGGTGTACGCTTCGGCCAGCGTCGGATCAGCGTCGACTGCTTTTTGCGCCGCCGCTTTTGCTTTCGGCATCTCGTCTACGGGCTTCGCAACGCCGATGTCACACAACAACGCATACGAATCGGCCAGACCGGAAAACGCGAGCGCAAACGTCGGGTCCTTTTCTT
>DATANW010000006.1:0-16418 GCA_036266055.1 Pyrinomonadaceae bacterium
TACGGATTTTATGAGGAGACGAGCAACAAACAGCGCATCATCGGACATGGTGGTGACACGATTTTCTTTCACAGCGATCTGCATCTCATTCTCGATCAGAAGATTGGTTTCTTCGTTTCGTATAACAGCGCGGGCAAACCCGCTGGACTAGGCGACTCTCCTCGAATCAGTTTGTGGCAGGCGTTTCTCGATCGCTACTATCCGTACGCGCCCCAGTTTCAACCTGTTCCCGGAGCCAAAGAAGCTCCCAAGGCTGTTTCCGGGACTTACACTTTGAGCCGTCGCGGTGAAACGTCTTTTATCAGGCTCGCTTCATTGCTCGGGCAGATCACAGTCACTCCGGCGGGCGACGACGATATCGAAGTATCGCTGCTGACCGGCGCGAACGGTAAGCCGAAACGATGGCAGGCGGTCAGCCCCACGACATTCGTCGAGCGAGACGGTCAGGACAAACTGATTTTCAAACCGGATCAGAATGGAAAGATGCAAATGATCCTGCCGTATCCATTCTTTATTGGACAGTCAGTCGGCACGCTCGAGAACGGCAAGCTTCTGTTGTGGGTCCTGGTAGTTTCACTCTTGATCATGCTCGCAACGCTCGTGCTCTCGCCGATTGCCTGGGCCGTAAGATGGCATTATGGACACAAGTTGGACCTCACATTCGGTGAGCGACTGCTCCGATTCGGCGTGCGGATTGTTTTCTTCCTGGACCTTGTTTTCGTCGCCGCCTTCTTGATCTTGTTAACGTATGGAATGTCTCATCTCGAGATCCTGGGTAGCCAAGGCGTCAAATGGTTTTACCTGGTCCAAACTATCGGTGTGATTGGCGCAATCGGCACGATCGTAGCGCTGCTCAATGCGGTATTCTCATTGAAGAGTAAGCGAAGGCGTATTTGGGGGAAGTTAGCATCGATGGTCATGCTATTAGCGTGTCTTGGGCTGCTATGGTTCTCCTTCGCCGGAAATCTGCTGCACTTCACTTCCAGGTACTGAGCAAACGAATGCGACGACATATCGAAAGAACAGGACTAATCGCGCTGATTGCGTTGCTGCTGATGCCGGCCATCGGCATCACCGCGAACAATAGGTACGGGTTCTCACCGAGGTCGGTTGGGTTACAAGTTGCGACTGCCGCTAAGCCTCGCCCGGCTCCGGTGAGATGGCGGCCGCTGATCGGCGAGTACGGTCGCGATAGCGAGACCGTGATAATTCTCGAGAATGACGGAAAACTCTGTGCGTTATTCAACCGAACGGAACTCACGCCGTTAAAGCAACTCACTTCCGATTCATTCGAGTTTGAAAGCTCAACTGCTCGAAAGGGTGAGCGCGTCGTTTTCTCTCGCAGTCGAGGCAAGGTGACGCAACTCACGATCGGCACACTCAGCTATCAACGAAAACCTTTGGGACCGGAGGAAGGTGCAAACCAACTAAAGATCCAGCCGCTGCGCCCGGTTCCAACTCTCCTCAACGAGGCACTTACAGCTCAGCCGCCGAATGAAACAGGAGATTTCCTACCAACGGATCTGGTTGAGTTGAGGAAGCTTGATCCAACCATAAAGCTCGAGATCCGTTACGCCACCACGAACAATCTATTCGGTACGGTGTTTTACTCCCAGGCACGTGCGTTCTTACAACGGCCGGCCGCAGAAGCACTCGTGCGCGTTAATCGTAAACTCAAAGCAGCGGGCTATGGCCTGCTCGTCCACGATGGATATAGACCCTGGTACGTTACGAAAGTTTTTTGGGATGCGACGCCGGACGACAAGAAGGTGTTTGTCGCCGACCCGGCAAAAGGTTCTCGCCACAACCGTGGCAGCGCGGTTGATTTAACCCTCTACGATCTTAAGACGGGAAGACCGGTGGAAATGGTAAGCACGTATGACGAGACTACGGATCGGGCCTACCCAAACTACGCTGGTGGTACGTCGCTACAACGTTGGCATCGCGATCTGCTGCGTTCGGCAATGGAAGCTGAGGGCTTCACCGTGTATGAGGCGGAATGGTGGCACTTCGATTACAAGGATTGGCAGAAGTACCGCATCGGCAACGTGCGGTTCGAACAGATAGGTGGGTAGCACCAAATCCAAGCGCACGCGAGGACGCTCGTAGTTCGTCCTCGCGTGCACCTAAATCGATTACGGTGTGCGGTTGCCGCGTCCTCCTCCACCGCTTGTCTCCTGACGGCTGGTCCCGTTGTGGTAATTCGGGTACGCGGGCCGCTTCGTCTGTTTTGGCGGGTTCTTCTGAAGTTCCGCCATTGCCACTTCGACAGCTTTTTCCAGCTGCGGGTCGCGTCCTTGTCGCCACGCCCTGGGATCCATTTCGACCTCGATGTCAGGCGAGACGCCGTGGTTCTCAACCTCCCACTTGCCTTCAGGACTGTAAAAGGCGAAGTGCGGCGCAGTCACCGAACCACCATCAATCAGCACGGGGTAACCGCCGATGCCGACCAGACCACCCCACGTCCGCTTCCCGATGAGCGGGCCGATGTTCTGGCGGCGGAACATCCACGGCATGTAATCGCCGCCACTGCCGGCGTACTCGTTGATGATCATCACCTTCGGACCGGGAAGCGTGCCGAACGGTTGGCGGAAGTCCTCGCCGTCGCGCACTGCCCAGTAGCTGTTGAGCGGTTTTTTCAGGTAATCGATGATGTAGTCCGCCGCCTGGCCGCCCCCGTTGAAGCGCTCATCGATGATCGCGCCCTGTTTGTGTAGTTGCGCAAAGTAGTAACGGTTGAAATTCGTGTAGCCGCCGCCCGCCGTGTCCGGCAGCCAGACGTAGGCCAGCTTCCCGCCTGTCATCTGGTCCACCTTGCGACGATTTCCTTCGATCCATGCCAGATTGCGTAGGCCGGATTCGCTCGGCACCGGCACGACCGTGACTTCGCGCGAGCCGGCGCCATCCGGGTTCGCGCCGACACGGATCACGATCTGCTTGTTAGCCGTGTTCTGGAAGAAACTGTGAATATTGTCGGCGGCCGTAAGATTGCGACCATTCACAGCGAGCAGATACTCGCCCGCTTGCACGTTCACGCCGGGTTGTGTGAGCGGCGCGCGTAATTGCGGGTTCCAATTCTCACCATCAAATACTTTGGCAAAGCGATAGCGTCCATTCTCGATCGTGTAATCGGCGCCGAGCAGTCCGCCGGGGATGCGCTTCGGATCCGGCACGTCGCCGCCCTGGACGTAAAGATGACCGACTGTCAGTTCGCCGAGCATTTCCGTAAAGAGATAACTCAGGTCAGCACGGTGAGTGAGCGACGCCAGGTACGGCTCGTATTTTTTGGCCGTCGCCTTTAAGTCGAGACCGTGGTAGTTCGGGTCGTAGAAGAAGTCGCGTTCGATGCGCCAGGCCTCGTTGTACATCTGCTTCCACTCGGCCCTCGGATCAACATAGACCTCCATGTCCTCGGTTTTGATCTTCCCTTCACCGGGCTTGATTGGCTGCGTCGTGGAAGCAATGAACCAGGCGTCGCCCTGGCGGAAAAGCATCTTTTCTCCGTTCGCCGAGATCTCGATGGCGCGAACACCGTCCAGAACTTTTTCGAACTTGCGCTTCTCCATGTCGAACTTGTGCAGCGTAACTCCGGGAGCGGCGGCTCCGGGTGCCGGCGCCTCGAGGAGGAAAACCATATTCGTTTTGCCGGTACCGAGTCCGACGAAGTTGCGCGCGGGAATCGGCAAGGCAAGGATGCGCTGGCCGATACCATCAAAATCAACGTTGACGCGCGGCGGCGCTTTAGGACCAGGACTCGGCCTGGCGGCAGCGGGCGCAGCGGCCGCATCCGGTTTCTGCTCGCCCTCAGCGGGCTTGTCACTCGGTGCTTCCGGCTTTTTATCTTCAGTGACTTTTTCTTCGTCACTTTCAGGCGCGAGCGGTGACGGGTCGGTCTTTTTCAAAACAACCACGTAGACACTGCGCGTCAGTTGGAAGGGATTACTCGACATGTCAAAGCCCGAGAACCGTGGCCCGATGTCGGTGCTCGCCATGAAATAGAGCTGCTTGCCATTCTTGTCGAAGGAAGCCGAAGTGGCATCGCTAAGGCCGTCCGTTATCTGCCGCGACTTCGCTTCTTCAACCGAATAGATGAAGACTGCGCTGTACCACGACTCGACCGGCTTGGTGTAAGCGATCCAGCGGCTATCAGGCGACCAACTCGCGTTGAAGCCTGCGCCGCGTTTCGAGGAGTCGATTTTGATCGGCGTACCTTTGTCGAGATCCAGGTACCACAGATTCAGTCGCTTGTCGGTGAAAGCAATTTTCTTGCTGTCCGGCGACCAGGTCGGCCCGTAGAAGAAAGACGGTGGATTACCGAGTGAGATTTTTCTGACCTCGCCCATCCCTGTTTGCGATCTCAGGTGCAACGCGTATTCGCCTGATTCGTCCGAGAAGTAAGCGATCCACTTTCCGTCGGGCGACCACGCCGGGTCACGGTCAGCAACACCGCTGCTGTTAGTAAGGTTGCGCACGTCGCCCTTCTCGGCAGGCACTGTGATGATTTCGCCGCGGGCTTCAAAGATCGCACGCGCGCCTGTCGGCGAGAGCGCCGCATTCAAGATCCGGTCACCGACCTTCTCGTACCGTGGTCTAACGGTCGGAATGTCGGCGTTGATGGTGACGTTGACCGGCTTGGTCCTGCCTGAACTCAGATCGTAAAGATGGAGCGACCCGAATTGCTCATAAACGATCGTGTCTGGCCCGCCGCCGGTGGAGATTGAAGCCGACTTGATATCAAGTCCCTGGTTGTTAATTGCTTCAGTTACTTTCTTCGATCCGGTGTCGTAAGCGAAGAGCGTAATCGCGCCGTCGCGGTCAGAGAGAAAATAGATTTTGCGCGGGTCTCCCGCGGGCCACATCGGGCAAAAGTCGTTTGAATCCGTGCGCGGAATTTTTTCGACGCTCGAATCGCTCAGGTTGGCAATGTAAACGGGAGTAGCCGTGCCCCCACGATAACGCTTCCAGGCATTGAACGAGCGGGGCAAAGGCACGTAGGCCAGACGAGCGCCGTCCGGGGAGTACGAGCCCTCGTAAGCCATCGGGAGCGGCACCGCAGTCGGGTAAACCCCGTCCACAGGGATCGTGAAGAGCTGTGCTGTGCGGCCTGTTTCAGCGGTACGACTCGACACGAAGAGCACAGATTTTCCATCCGGCGTCCAGCCGGCCAACTGATCGGCGCCCGGATGGTAGGTCAACCGCCTCGGCACGCCGCCTGACGCCGGCATTACATAGACGTCCACGTTGCCGTCGTATTCACCCGTGAAAGCGATCGACTGGCCGTTGGGTGAAAAAATGGGATTGTATTCGCGGCCCACACCTGTGGTCAGCCGGCTCGCCTCGCCGCCATCACGCGCGACAGCCCACAAATCGCCGGCGTAAGAAAAAACGATGTGCGTTTTGTTCAGCGTCGGGGTCCGCATCAAGAGCGGGTTATCTTGCGCGGCAACGAAGGATGTTGCGATCAGAGTGAGCGCAAAGGTCAGGATTAGTTTCTTCATTTCAACTCCTATTTCGAAGGAAGGGATTGCCGAAGGTTCCGAGCGATTAGAGCAAGCGTTCAGCATCTATAAAGAAATCGCCGCAGGTAGTCAAGCCGATTTACTCGATGAACAGCTTTTAGGACGTTCGCGCGGAGTGATCGACGGCAATACGTGCCGACGAATCCGGAAGTTTCGCTGACACTCGCCACGCCTTATCCGGGCGAAGCGGATATCGCAGTGACCTCCCATGCAGTCGACCGTCTCTCGTTTCTGCAGCTAGCAAGGATCGTGGCTAAGTCCAAACCTACGGTCAACTTGCAAAAAAGTCGACGGCGAGTGCTTTCCTTCTTGCACCGATTGACCGACTGACGTAAAACGTCTCCAGTGGCAGAATTGTCCCCCGGCGCTACTGTTGCCCATTATCGCATCATCTCTAAACTCGGTGCGGGCGGTATGGGCGAAGTGTATCGTGCGCAAGACACTGAACTCGGTCGGCAGGTTGCGCTGAAATTCCTGCCGGAAGAAGTCGCCTCTCAACAAAGCCGCGTCAGACGTTTCATTCAGGAAGCGAAGACTGCTTCGGCGCTGAACCATCCAAACCTTCTCACTGTCTACGAGATCGGCCGCGCTGACGAGATCATTTTCATCGCGACAGAGTTTGTCGATGGACTCACATTGCGACAACGCATGCGCCTGCGCCCGCTGACGCTCACAGAAGTTCTCGATATCGCCTCGCAAGTCGCCTCCGCGCTCGTCGCAGCGCACGCGGCGGGAATTGTTCACCGCGACATCAAACCGGAAAACATCATGGTGCGCGGCGACGGCATCGTGAAAGTGTTGGACTTCGGACTCGCTAAGCTTACCGAACGAGAAGACTCCTCGAGCGGTTCGGAAGCGACGACTATGGCGATCGTCAACACTGAACCCGGCACCGTGCTTGGAACCGCCGCTTACATGTCGCCCGAACAAGCGCTCGGACGCGACGTCGATGCGCGCTCTGATGTTTGGAGTCTCGGCGTTGTGCTGTACGAGATGCTCACGAGACATGTGCCGTTCGAAGGTGCGTCAAAGAGTCACGTGATCGTTGCGATCACCGACCGCGAACCGACGCCGATTACACAGTTCACGGTCGATGTACCTGAGCCGCTCGAATGGATCGTCTCGGAAGCATTAACAAAAGATCGCGACGAGCGCTGTCAAACGGCGAAGGAACTACTCGGCAAGTTGAGACGATTGAAACAACGGATCGAGTCAGGTGCGTTGCCGACGTCGCCGTCAGATCTCGATCGTTCAGTTTCACCACATTCATCGCCGGGACTCTCCTTCCCGGCGATGTCTTCAGCGCCGGCGAGACGATCAACCCTCGCCGAAGGCGTCGGACCGGATACAAGAACGGAAGACGTTTCGACCACGCGAGCAATCTCGACCGTCGAACCGCAGGCGAGTTGGTTTACACGCAACAAGAAGCTTGCTACTGGCGCTGCGCTCCTCGCAGTGCTCATCGTTGGTGCCGTTGCATTCGCCGTCTCCACGTTGCTCATGCAGCCGAAACAGTTTGGTCCCGCACGAATGACTGCGTTAACGACCGGCGGAAAGATCAGTGGCGAAGACATCAACGGCCAACTCTCGATCTCTCCCGATGGAAAATACGTCGTCTGTGCCGCCAACGATGCGAAGCAACAAGCCAGCCTCTGGATCCGTCAGATATCGACCAACAGTCTCGTTCGACTCGTCCCTCCCGAGAACGGCGGTTACCTCGGCACGACGTTCTCCCCGGACGGCGAATTCATTTACTACGTCGCCACGTTGGAGCGAAACGGTTTCGTCCCGACCCTTTATCGCATCGGGCTGCTCCCCGGGACTCCGACAAAGGTTCTGGACCGCGTTTTCAGTCCAGTCGGGTTTTCTCCCGACGGCAAGCGTTACGCTTTTGTGCGCAAAAACCAGGAAGACATGTCGCTGATGGTTGCCAATACTGACGGCAGTGGTGAAGCCAAGACGATCGCAGTGGCGAAGGCGCCGAGCGGTTTTTCAGTTTCCGGACCGGCGTGGACTGTCGACGGAAAACGAATCGCAAGCGGCATGTTGAATGGAACAAGCGGCGGGTACACGGTGATTGAAGTTCCAGTCGAAGGCGGTGATCCGACTCCGATCGATTCCACAAAGTGGGCCAGCATCGGTCGCGTGGTCTGCCTTCAGGACATGAGCGGATTGATCATCACCGCCCAACCTGAGTCTTCTTCGATCGGCACGCAGATCTGGTTTCTTCCGTACAAAGGCGGCGCGGCGCGCCGGATCACAAACGACTTGAACGGTTACGGCGAAGTCAGCCTCGGTGTAACCGCAGACTCGAACACGATTGCCACAATCCAACAGATCAACGTCAGCGGCATCTGGATCGCCAAGGCAGGCGAAGACGAAAGCCAGGCGCGACAGATCCTCAAGACCAACCTTCCGGAGACCGTCGCGTGGACACCGAAGGGAAAGATCGTTTATGCGAGTCGTACCGGGGAAAACTGGGACATCTGGACAGCTAATCCCGATGGCTCGGAAGCAAAGCAACTGACGAGCGATGCCTTCGTCGATCAACAACCCTCGGTATCTGCCGATGGTCGCTACATTGTGTTCCAGTCGAACCGAACGGGCGCCGCGCGAAACATCTGGCGCATGGATGCGGATGGCAGCAATGTGAAACAACTGACGACGGGAACGTACGTTGATTCGTCTCCCGTTTGTTCTCCTGATGGACAGTCTGTCGTGTTCATGTCCGAGCGCTCCGGGAAGTCGACTATTTGGAAAGTCGGAATCGACGGCGGGACGCCACAGCAGTTGACGAATCGTGTTGCCCAGACGCCTACGATTTCGCCGGACGGAAACTCAATCGCATACTTTTACACGGACGAACAAGCAAACAATCAACCGAGGCTCGCGCTTATTCCTTTCGCCGGTGGCGAGCCATCAAAGACGATCGATCTTCCTCGCTCAGTGCAACCCATCGCGTTCGCGTGGATGCCTGACGGACGGTCTGTCGCCTACCTCGACAATGCTTCCGGGATTCTAAACGTTTGGAGTCAGCCTCTCGACGGCAGCAGCCCAAAACAATTGACCAATTTCAAATCAGAGTTCTTGACGAGCTTTGCCATCTCTCGCGACGGCACGATTGCGGCTTACCGCTGGTCCGCAACGAGAGACATCGTCCTGATCAAGGATTATCGATAAGGAGCCTCCCAATGAATGAAAAAGAATGGACCATCATGATCTATATGGCAGGTGATAATAACCTCGCCGTCGATATGGCTTATGCCATGGAGCAGATCAAAGGCGTCGCGGAACAGGGCGCGGACAGCCCCAATCTGTTCGTTTACTACGATGGCAACTCGCCTGCGATTCCCACCTTGTATTGTGATTTCTCCGAACCGGGGAGACCACGTTATGTCCGCTCGTACAAAGTACCGAACAAGCTCTACCCGCCGGTGTCGAGTAGACAAAACGAGAACGCGGCTGATCCCCGGTCGATCATCAACTTCGTCAATTGGTGTGTGAACACAGTCGAAGTGGAGACCGACGGCGAGATCTCGTTTGGGCGGCGCGCGCAAAAGTACGCATTGATCTTCTCCGGTCACTCGCTCGGCTTTCAGGATATCGGTTTGTTCAAAGACGAAACGTCAGGCAAGTCGATGAAGATGTCCGATTTTTACGATGTGCTGGCGCGGCTCACGGGAACGAAAAAAGAGCTGGAGCTCAAGGCCGATAAAGATGGCTGCGAGGGTGAGGAACGCAAGGTTGTAACAAAGAAGCTGCTGGGCCAAAAACTGGACTTGCTGGGTTTCGATAGCTGCGTGATGGGCATGCTGGAAGTCGGGTATCAGTTCAGTGACAGGACCAAAACGATGATCGCATCCGAAGGCAGTGTTCCCAGTGCGGGATGGACTTACGCAAAGATTCTCGGCTGCCTGGCTCGAGAACAGAACCGTAACGTCGACACCAGGCGTGTTGCTGAACAGTTCGTCCAGGAATTCATTCAGAGTCAGGATGCTTACACCGTCGGAGGCGTATCTGTCGACATGGCTGCGTGGGATCTGAGTCGCTTCGACGAACTGGCGAACGCCTTCGAAGATCTCGCCGAGGTTTTAATTGAATGCTTCAAGGATGAGGAGAGCCGGATTTACAGGCAGATGGAACGCGTGATCCTTCAGGTTCATTGGAAGTGTCAGTCGTACATGTACGATCAGAATGTCGACCTTGGAGATTTTTGCGAGTTGCTCGATCGGGAATGTGGGCTGGTTGCTGAGGAGCTTGGCGATGGTGATGACGTCGACATCCTGAAACGGGTACAGGCCGGGTGCCGGACCGTGTTGAAGGAACTACGTGAGGCGGTGATTCTCAGTGGCTTCAGTGGCGGCGGTTATCAATATTCGAACGGCGTGTCGGTGTTCTTCCCGTGGTCACGCGAGGCTTATGAGGTATCGAAGAAGAATTACGAGAGTCTGTGGTTTGCGAAGGTGGCGAGGGGAGGGCGCAAGTCGTGGGCCGCATTCCTGAAGCGATACCTGTATGGCGTTACGTTCCGCAAATCTGAACCGACGAATGATGAGGACGCTCCGGGTACGAAATACCGGTATCGATCAGGCGTGAGATTCGACGAGCCCGTAGAGACGGCGTTGGCAGCGGTCGCCGCCGCTGGCGTAGCTTTGGGTACGAAGATCGCCGGACAAGAAGGCTCGAAGATCGCCGGACAGGAAGGCTCGAAGATCGCCGGCCAGGAAGGCTCAAAGATCGCCGGACAAGAAGGTTCGAAGATCGCCGGACAAGAAGGCTCAAAGATCGCCGGCCAGGAAGGTTCGAAGATCGCCGGCCAGGAAGGCTCCAAGCTTGGCGGCGGCGGATCGAGCGCGTTCTTCAGTAGCCTGCGGCTCTTCAAGAACATCGAAAGCCAGTGGAACGTCTCCGGTTTCACAAAGAAACCCGATCGCCCGGAGTAACCTGTCGAGCGCGCTCAGAGTTTGAACCAAAGAATCAGCGCGATCAGGAACAGCAGCACGAGTCCGATGTAGATCAACCGGATCTGCATGCGACAACACTCTGCATCCGACTTAGGATCGCGACCTGGTCCTGTATTACCCGGGCGTCCGCCCTCATTCTCGTCGCCGGTCGGATCGCGCGGATTATCGCCTCCGTTCCAAACAGCCGCGGTCAGCGTTTCCTCACGCGTAAACGGCTTGCCACGCATCGTGGTCCCACTCGCCATGAAACGACAACTGTAAATACCAGCCATGTTCGCCAGGAACGACCGTTCGAAATTCCCTTCCGGCTCTTCAGTTAGCGCATACACGACAACACTCGCATCCGGACGCGTTACCTGCACGTTCACGACCGCGCGACCTTCAACCGGAATTCCGTACTCAGTCAAACTCGCGCGCAACGTGATCGTCGCGCCGGGTTCGAAGCTGGTCTGATCGATGCGTGGCTTCATCCTCAGATTTGAGAATGTGTGAACCTCTACGCTGTAACGAGCTCCAGCCCCACCTGGACCACCGCCGCCGAGAGGCACCGCTGTCGTCGCCGGCCTGTCAAATCGCTGCCAGTCCTTCTCATTGACTCGCAGGACAACATGCCACTTGCCCTCGTGATTCCCTGCTGGGAACGCGACAGGCAACGTGAACTTGTACGTTCGTGTTCGCAACCCAACGTTGTAAGTGATGCCGAGCCCCGCAGCGTTCGACGGCTCGATAACGTCGCCCACAGGTGTCTCAACCATCAAATCCACGACGTTGAAGTCCGTCATCAAGATCACGGTGGTGTCGATGTCGGAATCGGAGATGTAGAACGGAATGCGAATTGTTGTACCGGGCGCGATGAAACCGTTCGGGTCGAGGATGATGTTGTTGTTGGTAACTCCCGCCATGATCTGGAGGAAGAACTTGCTCAAGCGGAAGAAGTCGTCGACGCTCGAACTCAACAGACCGGTGAGCAGCAAATAACCACCAGTGCCGTTCGAGATCGTTTGCAACGCGTAAGTGTTGACCTGCGTCTCGTTGCCCAGTCCGATTGCAAACGTGCGGTTATCGATTGAGCCGCCGACATTCGCCAGCCTTTGCTCACGATTCTCCAGGCCGTCCGTCAAGATAATCAGCGCTTTAAAATCGAAATCCGCATCCGGCACGGCATTCAGGACATTGCGCGCCTGGACCAGGCCGTCGCCGACAGACGTGTATCCATCGACATTCGTAACGTGAGCCGTCACCGCGTCTCGCGCGTCCGTGCGACCGTCGTCGAAGATGCTGTCAGTCTCGATCAGCGTGACTTCCAGACCGGGCCACGTGGGATCGTTAGGCGGGTAAGCATCGTGATCGAAACGAATCACTCCGATGGCGTGACCGGGATCGATGATCTCAACAAACTTCAGCGCCGCATCCTTCAAAACCTCGATGCGCTGCAGGCCGGACGTACCCGCCGGGTCGTTCATGCTGCCCGACTGGTCCAACGCAAGACAAACGGCCACTGTCGGCTTCTCGATGATGTTCGCGCGCAGAATGAACTCGAACGACTGCCCGCTTTCGTCGATCTCGATCGTGACGTTCTGATCCGCAACCGGACCAACCGCGCCCGCGGTAAACAGAAACCAGATCCGCGCATCGCGATACGGAACTGATTCGTGCGGCATGGGAAGCACGCCCGTGTCTGGTTCCAGAATTGAAAACGGCGCCGTAACGGGCGTACTGACACGCACGGTAGCGTCGCCGCAACCATAGATGCGGATCACTGCAGCGCGGGCGGCAGATTCGGTTTCCGGCACGTCGTTGAATTGGATGATCGGCGGGTCTCCGGCGTTTTGAACCACCCCGCGGACGACGTTGGTGAAGTTTGTGTCGTAGCAAGGCGGCGTCACGATCGAAAGATGCTTGTAGTTATGAGGCTGGCCCATGTTCTCGGGCGCCGACCACGGACGAATGTCGTGAAACGAACCGTGCCCGGTGGACCACGGTTCGACATCCACGTTCAAGTCAGCAGATTCCGATCCGTAGACCAGGTTTGGATCCAGTCGTTCAGTGTGGGCCGGGTCCGTTTGCCAGCGAGCAAAAAGGCGATCGACGTTTGAATGCAGCAGGAAGACGAATGGATCGCGAAACGAGATGTGCGCGTTTCCGATGGTCCCGCCAATCAATACGCTATGAGCGTCATTGTGCGCGTCTTCAAGCAGCGCCCGCATTTCCTGGTAGTCATCCGCGTCGACGATGTCAGTGTCAGTGCCGGCGGGAAAAGTGCCGCCACTGTAGTCGCGCGTGAGTGTGCGGGGAGGATCGACGGGGTTGTTGTGGTCCGGATCGAAAGCGTCGGCACGCCATGGGTCAGCGCCGGGGACGTAAAACCCGGCCGAAAGCCATGGGTCACCAGCATCACCACTGGCGCCGCCCATGAAGTCGTCGGTGAAGAGTGGCGTCGCGTCGCGAGTCCAATCCCAGTAGTGAAGCGACAAGCGTTCATCGACTTCACGCAACATGATCTCAAACCTGTTCACCATCTCGCGGTGCCAGGGCAGGAACTCTGGTCCACCATGCACGTGCGTGGCCTGGTGGATTTCGTCCATCTTGAACCAGTGGCTGACGCCTCCCGGAGGTGTATCCGTTTTCACTCCGGCGAAGAACCGGTTGTGTAGTTCGACGATCGCGTTCTTGAGCAGTGTTCGTTCCGCTGCGTCGACATCAAGAATGCTTCTGCGAATTCCATCTCCTAGCGCCATGCTGCCTCCTTGGTGGACAAGAGTGCTGAGGTAATTGAGCGCCGTTCGTGATCAGCGTCCGAGCAGCGTATCGGGTAGGCAAACTGGTTGACGCTAGCGCAAGTCGTGTACCGGAGTGGAAACGTGGTTAAAAGCGAAGGTCGTGAGGTGGGGTTGGTCCATTGTGTCGACTATTGTTCACGCCCGTCTACACAATGAGCTACAGTTTGGGGGCAACATTCGCATCTTCCGTGCGGCCGGATCTACGCAGTCCAATGCCGGTACTTCCCTCACCCAACTTGTTCTCACTTAAAAAAGCATCTATGGCGCTGTTGATTGCTTCGTCGAGAACTGGCCCAGTGCGGCTGAAGCCAAATACGCTTCGAATTTCGGCAACAAGCTGAGTCCGCGCGAATGTATGACCGTTGGAGAGGATTGCAATCACAGCTTGCTGGTATTCTTCCGGAGCGATACGGTCACCGGAAATCCTTGTCCCTGCTCTAGACCTGAACTGACACGGTCCGGCACCGGAGACGCTCCAAAAGAACTCGCCTCGTCGTTGTATAACGCTCCCGGACTCCAGCGATTCACAGGCATGCAAGATCCGCTCTTGAATGCGTGGGCCGGCTTTGAAACCCCAAATACTGGCAACTCGAGTAGAAAGGTCGAGCTTGTGGATCGGCGATTCAGTTTCGATTGCTCGTACCACTGTCTTCACCACATCTCCAAAGGGGATTGCGAAAAAACTGGAGGCCGCATAAGCACCGTCGGCCGGTGTGAAAACGTATACAGCAGCGGTCGGTCGTTCATATGGTTCAGCGGTGGCGCTTGACTCGACAATTGCAGCCGCTTCGTCACGTTTCGCCTGAGCCTCACTTTCCAGTCGCTGCGCGTCTTGACGCGATGCACGTTCGCGCGCCTCGGCCTCTGCAGCGGCCTCTTCATGAACTCTCTTCCGCGTCTCTTCAATCAGCGATAACAGTCGTTGAATCTGGCCTTGCCTGTCTTTGAACCAATCTGTAGACCAAACTCGGTAAATCGTCCATCCACGCGCTTCGAGTACCTGTTGCCGCAAACGGTCGCGATCTCGAGCCGTTTCAGAAGCATGGTACGCGAGACCGTCGCACTCAATACCACAAACAAATCGGCCGGGTACTGTGTGATCGAGCACTCCAAAGTCGATGCGATAACCGGCGACGCCTACTTGAGGTACGACTTCTATTCCACGTCGCATTAATTCCTGGAGCACATCGCGCTCGAAGAGAGAGTCGGCATCTGCCTTCAAGTTGGCGCTTACACTTTCCAAATGACCTCTTTCAGCGTATAGCAAAAACTCGCGAAGTAGCCGAGGGCCATCTGAACTAGCTGCCGCCGGATTAATGTCATCACCCCGGATCGACGAAAATACACGCATGCTGTTTCGAGCACGAGTAGTGAGAACATTGAGGCGGCGCCAGCCATTTTCTGCGTTGAGTGGTCCAAAGTTATAGCGTAACCTTCCATCGTTTGCCTTCGCATACGTAACGCTCAGGAAGATCACGTCACGTTCGTCACCCTGAATGTTCTCGAGATTCTTGACGAAGAAAGCTTCGTGAATACCCCGCGCAAAGAAAGCATCGATTGCTGGATCGTCGCGACGTCTCTGTTCCAGTTCATCCTGAATCGCCAACTGCTGACGCAGATTAAAGGTCCCTACGCCGAGGGACTGTGTTTTCTCTCCGGCCTGTTGTTTCCGGAGCTGTTCCTTTGCAAAAGCCACCACTGCATCAGCAACGTTTCGCGCCTCCACCTGGTTAAGTCCTTTTCCCTCGTACAGTCCATTCTGAATGAATTCAAACTGGAGTCCGGAACGGTGCGTTCCCGTCTCCGTACTCGGAAACGTGTATAGATCAGCATCGTAAAAACTCACGTTTGAAAAGTTGATGAGTGATTCGTGAGTGCTGCGATAATGCCACTTCAAACGGCTTTGCGCCGCTCCGGCAGCAATAAAGTCCTCGAGGATGCTTTCGGAATCTTCGTACAGAGGTGTTCCATCGTCAGCTAAAGGAGCATTCACCTGGCCACTATTTACAAGGAAGAAGTTAGTAGGCGGTAATTGTTTCGGATCGCCCACCACGACCAATTGTTTTGCTCGACCAATAGCGCCGACAGCGTCTTCCGGCGGTAATTGAGACGCCTCGTCAAATATCACGAGGTCAAACGGCGGCTGCTCGGAATCCAATAACTGAGCGACGGTCAACGGACTCATCATAAAGCATGGCTTAATCGCTCGTATGGCGGCGCCCGCTAATCTCATTGTGCGACGCAAGGGAGCATGCTTTCTTTGCCGGGCAATCTCTTTGCGAAGGTAGGGTAAAGCATCGGAGAACTCCGGCTGCCGCAGTTTGTGTTGCACGCGATCACGGAGCGTGCTCACCAAAGCAGCGCGATTCTCGACGAGAACTCGCTCGTCGAGATTCTTGAATTCCTGCACACGCTGCTCATGGGTCAGAGTATTGAACCGTGTCAGCGGCTGCCGCTCCTGAACGACTTCCGCTAGCCATTTCGAGTAGAACGCTCGTAGGAAGACGGATGAAAGATCCTTAAATGAGATTTCTCCGGACAAAGCGCTGGACACTAAATCGCCCCCAAGGCCTTCCTGGGCGACGACTCTCGCGACCCCAAACGCCGCCCACTGCGGACCCTGAGCAACGTTTTCAGCGATCGCGGCAGCGCGATTTGCGATTGTGCGAAGATCCCTGTCTTCCAAATAGCCTTGCGGCCATCCGACTTCCTGGCCCAACTCTCGAAGATTCTGTTTGAGGCTATCGGTTTTCTCCCTGAGTTGCTGTATGTCGGTGGTGTCCGGCGGTGCGTTTGAGACAAAGCCGTAGATCTTCGACTCCATACCGCTCTTAAGACATAACCCGCGAAATTCAACCACCCATTCAACATAGGTCTGCAATGCGTCCCATGAGGAACTTTCGCCTTGCCACAATCGACCGAACAGTTTTTGTCCGAGTTCATTTAACGATTTGAGGGATGCACGCTCGAGAAGTAAGCGGTCTACAGTCTTTAATTCGTGCGCAATGTCCAAGGCCGAAGCATGAAACTCAGGCCGGCAGTATCCCCGCCAACGTTTTTTGATTGACCGGTAACGAGAATCGACGAATGCGAGAAAACCAAAGTACCCGCCCAGTTTTTTCTCAATGTACGAAATGTCTTCCGCATGGCTCTGT
>DATANW010000007.1:0-4438 GCA_036266055.1 Pyrinomonadaceae bacterium
GAGGCTTCGGCGTTCGCGAAGTGGGCCGGTAAACGATTGCCGACGGAAGCTGAATGGGAACGCGCGGCGTGTTATGATGCCCGGCGCAAAACCAGCAACGCATTCCCCTGGGGCAACGCGGAACCCGATAACGCCAAAGCAAATCTCTTCGAAAACGGCTACTGGTCCGTCGCCCCAATCGGCGCCTTTCCGGACGGCGCAAACAGTTACGGATGTCAGCAGATGATTGGCGACGTGTGGGAGTGGACCACGTCCGACTACGTGCCTTATCCGGGGTTCAAGTCGGAGTTTGATGAATACAACGACAAGTGGTTCGTCAATCAGAAGGTTTTGCGCGGCGGTTCTTTTGCCACACCGCAACTGCACATCAGGTCGACTTACAGAAACTTCTTTCACGCGCACGAGCGTTGGATGATTTCGGGTTTTCGCTGCGCGCGCGACGTGTAGAGCTACAACCTAAGGAGCCCAATCATGTCCCCAAAAATTTTCCGTAATTTCGTGTGCGCGGTGTTGGCGCTCTTCGTTTTAGCGGCGCAGATTTCGGCCCAAACGGATGAGCGCAACAGGTCGACCACGGAAAGCGGGAGCGCAGCATCAACGCCGCAGGCGCCTTTCAAACCCGCGTTAATAAATCCGAAATACACGACGCCGAAATCGGCGGTCGATCCGGCTTACGGCGCGAAGATCGCCGAGTACACGACTGAAAAGTACTTCATGACGGAGCTCGTCGATCACTTGCCCGTGTCCGACAAAGTACCGTCGCCTGACAAGGTCCTGGGCTACGTCGTCGGCACACCGAACAAGCTGACCTACACGAAAGATTTGTATCGCTACTTCCGCGAGCTGGCGAAAGCCTCGCCGCGCGTCCGCGTGCTGGTGGCGCCCGAGAAGAGCGAAGAGGGACGCGAACAGTTACTGGTGCTCGTGAGCGATGAAGCGAATCTCGCAAAGCTGGATCGCTACAAAGAGATCACCGCCAAACTCGCCGATCCACGCAAGCTCAGCGAAACCGAGGCGCACACGCTTGTTTCCGAAGGCAAGCCGTTTTACTGGGCTTCCGGATCCATTCACTCGCCGGAAACAGGCTCGCCGGAGATGTTGATGGAGCTGGCGTATCGTCTCGCTGTTGAAGACTCGCCGTTCATCGAAGACATTCGCAAGAACATGATCGTGATGATCACGCCCGCGCTGGAAGTCGACGGGCGCGACCGCATGGTCGATCTCTACAACTACCGCAAAGCAAACCCGGGCAAACCCACGCCGCCACTGCTTTACTGGGGCAAGTACGTGGCCCACGACAACAACCGCGACGGTCTCGGACTGGCGCTCGCGCTGACTCGCAACCAGATGCGGACGTTTCTCGACTTTCACCCGACGGTGCTGCATGACCTGCACGAGTCAGTCCCGTATCTCTACACGATGACGGGCACTGGTCCGTACAACGCCTGGCTCGATCCGCTGGCGCTCGACGAGTTTCAGGTGCTCGCGTATCACGAGATTGAAGAGATGACGAAACGCGGCGTGCCGGGAGTTTGGACGCACGGTTTCTACGACGGTTGGGCGCCCAACTATATGCTCTACATCGCGACCGGCCACAATTCGATCGGTCGTTTCTACGAAACGTTCGGCAACGGCGGCGCCGACACACGCGAACGCACGCTCGGCGCAAACCAGACGCAACGCGCGTGGTTTCGACCGAATCCGCCGTTCCCGCGCGTCAACTGGTCGATGCGCAACAACATCAACATGCAGCAGTCGGCCATCCTCTTTGCGATGAACCTCGTGTCGAAAGAGCGCGAGCGGTTTCTGAATAACTTCTATCTCAAGAGCAAACGCGCGATTGCGAAACCCACGAATGAAGGCCCGGCAGCGTACATCATCCCCGGCGACACGCCGCGGCCGGTCGAAGCGGCCGACATGGTCAACCTGATGCGGTTCCAGGGCATTGAAGTGCACCGCGCGGACAAGGAGTTCACCGTTAAGGACCAGAAGTACGCCGCGGGTTCCTACATCGTCCGCATGGACCAGCCGTATTCGCGCATGGCGGACATGCTGCTCGATACGCAGTATTACAACGTCACCGATCCTGCGCCGTACGACGATACAGGCTGGACGATGGGACCGATGCGTAACGTGAAGACCGTGCGCGTCGTCGACAAGAGCGTGCTCGAAGTTCCGGCGACATTGCTGACGGCTGACGCGAAAGTCAGCGGCGCACTCAACGGTGCGGCGAATTCCGTCGCCTACGTCATCAATCACAACACTGACAACACGCTCGCGACGTTCCGCTTCCGGTTGAAAGACGTGAAGATGAGCGCCGCAGAAGACACGTTCAAGGTCGGCGAGCAGCAGTTCAATACGGGATCGTTCATCATCAAGCAGGAAGGGAACCCGGCGAACCTGCGGCAGCTTCTCGAACCGGCAGTCACTGATCTCGGTTTGAAGGCCATCGGCATCGACAAACTTCCGACGGTCAAGACGCACGACCTGGCGGTGCCGCGCATCGCGATCGTTCACACGTGGACCAACACGCAGAACGAAGGCTGGTTCCGCATCGAGTTTGATCGTTTACAGATCCCCTACACGTACATTTCGGATCACGTGATTCGCAACACGCCGAACCTGCGCGAGAAGTTTGATGTGCTGATCTTCCCGCCGGTCGGCGGCAGCGCGCAGACGATCGTCAATGGCATGCCGCAGCGCGGCGATCCGATTCCGTGGAAAGGTTCGGACGTGACTCCGAACATGGCCAATTCGCCCGATACAACCGCCGACATGCGCGGCGGCATGACGGTGGTCGGCGTGGCGAACCTGCAGAAGTTTATCGAAGAGGGCGGGCTGTTCATCACGATCGGCGGCGGCCCTTCGGAGATTCCGGTTGAATACGGAATCACGACCGGCGTCAGCATTCAGGCGGCCGATAAACTTCAGGCGCGTGGTTCGATTTACAACGGAACGTTCTCCGATCGGAAAAGCCCGATCGCTTATGGTTATGACGCCGGACTGCCGCTTTACTTCAGCCAGGCGCCGCTGTTTCAGGTTGCGGCCGCAGGTGGTGGCGGATTCGGCGGCGGTGGAGGCGGCGGCCAGGGCGGTGGCGGCGGTGCGTCACGCGCTTCAGGACGCGGCGGCGTAGGTGATCCTGACGTCATTCAGGCGATGCCGCAACCGCGGCCCGGAAGACCGGATCCGGAACAGGCGCTTGCCGATCAGCGTGAGAGTCCGTTCTACGTTCCGCCCGCGTTGCGTCCACGCGTTGTGCTCCGCTTCGCGTCGGATGAAAAGAACCTGCTCATTAGCGGTATGCTCGCGGGCGGTAACGAGCTGGCTAACAGACCGGCAGTGGTCGACGTTCCCGTCGGAAAGGGTCATGTCGTGATGTTTGCGACCAATCCGATGTGGCGGCATCAAACGCAGGGCGAGTTTTTCCTGGTGTTCAATGCGGCGTTGAATTACGACAACCTGGGCGCGGGCCGTTCGGAGTCGCGCGGCGGTCAGGGACAGCAAACCAGCGCAGAGGACAACGACCATCAGTAGCTTCAGTTGAACCAAAATCTCCCACAAAGGCGCAAAGACGCAAAGAAGATTCTGACTGGTTTTGATCTTTGCGCCTTTGCGTCTTTGCGGGAGAAATCTGTGTGAGATGACAACAACTCTAACCGACATCGAAACGCGCGTGCTGGGGGCGTTGGTGGAAAAGCAGGTAACTACGCCTGAATACTATCCGCTGACGCTCAACGCGTTGACGCTCGCCTGCAACCAGAAAAACAATCGTTATCCGGTTACGTCGTATGCGGAGAGCCAGGTGTCTGCCGCGGTCGAGAGTCTGCGGGAGAAGAACCTGGCTTACGTCTTTTACGGCAGCACGAGTCGCGTTCCAAAGTTCAAACACGTCATGCCGGAAGTGATGCATCTGAACGCGGCGGAGATGGCGTTGATGTGCGTGCTGATGTTGCGCGGGCCGCAGACGCCGGGCGAGTTGCGCGGGAATGCCGCAAGGCTTCACGAGTTCGCCGGGCTTGATGAGATCGAGCAGACGCTGAATGGGTTGATCTCGCGCGAGGATGATCCTTTGGTAGTCCGCCTGCCGCGCCAGGCTGGGCAGAAAGAAGTCCGGTTCGCGCATCTACTATCTGGCGAACCGAAAATCGAAACGGTAACATCGACCGATCACCCGCAGCCTGTTGAAACACTAGGGCAGAAGGTCGAGCGGCTGGCTACGGAGATTGAAGATCTGCGTCGTCAATTTGAGCAATTTAAGAGACAGTTTGAGTAACACGGATCATAAAAATCTGCTTCTCTTTCATCCTGCCGTCGCACGATGGTTCGAGCGGACCTTCCCCGCGCCCACCGAACCGCAGTTGCAGGCATGGCCGGAAATCAAGCAACACCGCCACACGCTGATCGCCGCGCCAACCGGATCGGGCAAGACGCTGGC
>DATANW010000008.1:0-14013 GCA_036266055.1 Pyrinomonadaceae bacterium
TCATATCGAAATAAGCGTGGCCAAGCGCGAAGTAGGCATCGGAAAACTGCGGATCCAGAGCGACTACCTTTTCGAATGTCGCCGCAGCCTGCGAGTACAAACCGGCGAGACCATACTTCACGCCTTCCTTGTAGAGTTTGCGCGCGGCCGCCCTGGCTTCCGGTGAAACGGGCTTTTCGGCAGAGCCGGAAGCACTCACATCGTTAGAGTGGTTGGTTAACGCGAGTGGTTGAGTTTTAGCTCCGCCTGTTTGGGCGCAGACCAGATCTGCGCAAGCAAAAGACAGTACGAGAACGGCGGCAACAGCAAGCGATTTGAGCATCGCAACCCCCTTTTCAAGACACCTAGAGCTATGTAAGAACGCGCCGCACGGTTGGGGAGATTTGGGGGACTAATACAAAGCGCAATCGCGCCAGAACAGTTTCGGGTAGGGCGGTGGCTTGCTTATACCATCTTTAAGATTTTTATTCCAGATGTATTCCGGGTATGGGGTGGGAAACAAGGACGAGGAAATGGGTTGGATTTTATTGGAGCGTGGTAACGGTCAGTTCCACGCTCCAATCCGTGTTAAGCAGTGGGAGTAGGTTGTGGCGGCTGCGGAGGTTTCGGATCATCCGGCTTGGTCGCGGACTTAACCTTGTCCATCGCGTCGCGGGCGACCTGTTGCGCCTTATCAACTACTTTCTCGCTCGCTTCGCCCATGTACTCCTTTTCCATCTGTGTGCTCGGCAGTGCCAGACCGACCGCTGCGCCAACTGCGAGCGCTACTGCGCTGACCGCCAGCGGGTTCTCTTTGACGAGACGTCCAACCGTCCGCCCGGCGTAGAGTGCTCCTTCTTTCGCCTCGTGCGACAGATTCGAGACCCTTTCCGTCGCGCCGTGCATCACGCCACTCGCCGTTTCTTTCATTTGACTGAATGCGCCTCGATTCGAAGCACCGTACTGCCGCGCCCCGCCGGCGTACTCGCCGGAAGAACCTTCAAGCTGCCGGCCCGTTCCCCGATATCGCGGCGTGGCCATCCCGTACTCCATTTCGCGGTCTGATGGCTGCCGGTAGGAACGCATCGTGCGACTGTCCGCATTCCGCACCCGGTGCATCACCAACATGCCCGCGCCCAGTCCGATCAGGGCGAATGGAATCGGGTTCTGCCAAATAACATTGCCTACTGAAGATCCAGTCTCCTTCAGTTTCTCTCCCGCGCGTCCCATTGCTTCCATCGCGGGTTCCGTGACGTTGCTGATCTTCTCGTTTACTCTCTCCATTACTCTTTCGACCTTTCCGATTGTAGCCTCGCGAACTGTCTCCTTGACCTGATCCATGACATGTTCCGGGCTCAGTCTTTCTTGAATCTCGTTGAGTGTCTGCCCCAACTCGGCGCGCGTGTCTTCGATGTCTGCTTTGATGCGTTCCGTCTCGGCGTCGTCGCTGTCGAGTTCGACGAATGCAACGGTCTCGGAAGCAATCATGCCTTCATCATCGGGCGACAGAGTGGCGCCTCGATCTTCGATCCAATCTTCATCGTTTAACTGACTTGCTCTTTGATCCATTGCGCGTCCTCCTTCAACGATTCGACCGTTTCCTGCGGTTTCAAATCCATCCTGCGCAGCGCCGTTAACGCCTTACTGATTAGTATCCAGGCGACGACAGCGATCACAATCCCGACTGCCAGCGCCGCTAACCACGCCGGCATCACTCGGTCGAGTAGCAGGATCACACCCGCACAGACGGCCAACAGAGCGGCATAACCGATCGCGCCTCCGATAACGAGCGAGCCGACATTCCTGCCAACCTTCGTCACCTTTTGCGTCATCTCGACCTTCGCCAGAGCCACTTCGTTTCTTACCAGCGTCGTGGTCTCGGTCACGAGGTCTGAAAACAGTTCGCCGAGCGGACGTTCCTCGATGCGTCTTACTTCATTCATACGCGGTTGCATACTGCACCTCCTTCCTTACAGTGCGGCCGACGTAGTTTGTACGTGAGCCGGCTGATTTGGTGGTGGCGGCAAACCGCGACCCAGGTTTGTATTGGTGTCGGATACGTCGGACGCCATCGAGCTCTTCAGGAAACGTGCTCCTGCGAGACCCAATAGAAATGCACCACCGAGCAGCAACGCTGGTTGGCGTCGTCCGAAATTCTCGAGTTCACGAACCATCGCTTTGGTGTCGTTTTGTTCTAAGTAGTTAGTGAACCGCTCAATGCGATCGGCGGCCTTGCGGCCGTATTCGGCAGCGTAATGTGCGATTGGCCCTTGATTCTCGCCACCGAGTTCGTCGCCGAGATGTCGCACCGCGCCCGCTAGTTTTTGAAGTTGTCCGGTGGCTTCGTCCTTTTGACGATCTAATTTTGAACCGGCTTGTTGTTGAACTTGATCGACGACTTCGCTCGTCGTCTGCTTTGCTTGTTGAAGAAGATCCTCACCATTACCAGGCGATGTACGTTGATCGGTCTTCCTTGCCATTTCTTACCCCCTTGTTTGGTCTTCGCTTAGTATCGCGTTCCGTTTTCAAACGTTAATTTGATCTCGCGGAAGATAATGCAAGAATCACGCCTCACCTGTACCAACAGCCATCGTGCTTCTTATGTGCCCGCTAACACAAATTCGTCATTGCGCACGGAACAGTTTGCAACTCCGGCGACCTAAATTCCGCGCACCGCAAAGAAACGAAGGAAACACAAAGAACGAGCAAGGAGGGGTGGGTATGAGTCTTGATATTTTCAAGGAGAAAGGAACACCGTTAGACAAACAACTCTTCACCTGGCGCGACCTCGTCCGAACGCCAACCAGCAAACTCGACGACGACGCGTTCACCCGCGTTCGTATCATCCTCATGAATGGCCTCGAATCTGACAGAATACGAACTTCACACGCCATGGCACGCATGATGAACGGCGATTATCGCTTACCGCTCGCGAAGATCCGGCGCGTGGAACAACACCAACAGACGATGGTCAACTGGTTGTTGCCTCCGGACCTCTCGCCCCTGGAAACAACCATCGCGTTCGAACAAGTTGCGATCGAAGTCACTGCCAGCGTGGCGCAGCACGAACCTGACGATTATCTTGCGCAGGTCTATCGCTTCGGATTACTTGAAGACTTCGACCATCTGTACAGATTTTCAGCATTGATGGATCGCGTCATGGGCGCCGACGCCAACACCATCGTGCAAAACTATTCAGACATTATGCCGGGAAGGCCAACGCAGGTGGAGCATCGCGCACCCGAAGATGATCTCCGCGAAAATTACGACTGTACGACGGCGGATCCGCTCACCAAGATCCACGCCGCCACTATCACCGCCGCCGAAAACCAGACACACGATTACTACATGACTATCGGACCGATGTTTGCCGATCCGATCGCGCGCCAGTTATACGCGGAGATCGCCTCGATCGAGGAACAGCACGTGACGCAGTACGAGTCGCTGATGGATCCGAAGGAAACACCGCTGGAAAAATGGCTGCTGCACGAAACGATGGAGGTCTACAACTATCTCGGCTGTGCGGAGTACGAAACGAATCCGCGCGTGAAGCAGATCTGGGAACGGTTTGTCGATTACGAGCTCGGACATCTCCACTTTGTGATGGATCTGTTCCAGCAGTTCGAACGACGCGATCCCGCCGAAGTGTTGCCGCAAACTCTGCCCGAGCTGATTGACTATCAGAGTCATCGCCAGTTCGTTCGCGAAACACTGAACAACGAAGTAGATCTGCGGGCTGCCGGGACACGCTTCATTAACGTCGCGGACGAAGCAGACCAGGCGCCGCAGTCGATCGCCTATCGCGAGCAGATGAACTCCGAAGGCTCGCCGACTGAGATCGTTGCAGCCGGATACGTCTGGACGCCGGGAACCGAGTTGGTAGAAAGAAAGAGTGTATTTGCAAAAGGAGCAGGAGCATGAAGAGCACGGGGGCAAAGCAAGTAATGGGTAACCGCACCGGCATGCAAACGTCGCCGGAGTTGGCGGAAGAGTTGGTCGAAGGAGCAGCAAGCGCATCGCCGAGTTCCGAAGGCGGCGTCGAAGTGATTGCGGAGAGTCGGGTCTACTACATCTCGGAAGGTTTTCCACTCGGATCGATGCCGACGATGCCGGTTTCGGAGGAAGCGGACGCCGACGAAGACGAAGCGACGATGGCCGTATTGCTCGATAAGTTGAGTGAACGGCTCGCATTCGAACGCATGGGCGTCCGGCTGTATGAAGCGCTCCTCAACAAAGTCGAGACGCTCGGCGAGACGAGTCCGGGTCCTACACTCGAAGAGATCAGGCACATCGGCACGGAAGAGCTCGATCACTTCTTGATGCTGAACGAAACGATCACGGAGCTTGGTGGTGATCCGACAGTCGAGAGTCCGTCTGCTGACATCGCGGCGGTCGCGTCGATGGGAATCATGCAGGTGTTGACCGATCCGAGAAGTTCAGTACCGCAGTGTCTGCAGGCGCTGCTGACGGCCGAGCTCACCGACAACGCCGGCTGGGAGTTGCTGATCGAAATGGCGTCTACTATCGGTTACGACGACATGAGAGAGCGGTTTGAGACCGCCCTTGCGCACGAAGAAGAGCATCTGCAAAACGTTCGTGACTGGCTTTCAGATTCAATCCTGGACAAAGTGCAGGGTGACGAATCCTGAATTGTTCTTAATCCGTGTTCTCTCACGTGCTCTTAGAGAGAACACGGATTTAGTCCGCGCCGCCTGTAGCGGCGGCATTGGCGGCAATACCGAAACAGGTTGCGCGGCAAACTGCTCGAGCAACGATTCAATCGGTTTCAGTTTTTCATAGAACAATACGATCACTTCGCCTTTGGTCATCTGACTGACGGCTTGGCGCAGCGCCTCGACCTCGTCCAAAACGACCTCGCACTCGAGCGCCGGCGACACTTCTCGCACGGTGTCGCAAACCAGAGTGGAAACTTCACCGGGCGCGCGTCCACGCAGATCGCGATCTTCTTTCACAATCAGCCGGTTGAATCCTCTTGCCGCCACGCGCGCCGCATGTGCGATTACGGTGTTGTCGCGATCGCCGGGTACGCCGATGATTCCGGTAACGCGACGGTCTTTCCAGTTTGAGGCCATGCGGCAAATCGCATCGAACGCATCGGAGTTATGACCGTAGTCGACCATCACGTGCCCGCCGTTCAAGCGAAACAGATTTGCTCGCCCCGGATTGTTTGCATAACTCGAAAAGGTACTCAGACTATCCAACAACGCACCTTGCGACACGCCATGCGCGCGGCAAGCCGCAACCGCCGCCAGCAAGTTTGCGATTTGGAAATGGGCGGTGCCATTCATGACGATCGGCAGCTTCGCGAGTTGGGCGATCGTGCGACGGCTGCTGCCCTTTGCCTCGATGAGTGCGCGTTGATTGGCAAAGTAAGCCGTGCCTCCCGCACGCAGGTGCGCGCGCACGACCGGGTTCTTTTCGTCGAGCGAGAAGTAGACGATCGTCTTCGGAACTCTCTGCACGCGCTCCGACTTCGCGAGTTCGACCAGTTGTTCGTTGTCGGCGTTGAGAATCAGCGTACCGCCTTCACGAACGCGCTCGGCAACCAGCGACTTGATAAACACCACGTCGTCGATCGATTTGATCCCGTCCTGCCCGATGTGGTCGTCGCCGATGTTGGTGAGGACGCCGATGTCGCTCCAGTCGTAACCGAGTCCGCGTCGAATAATTCCGCCGCGAGCTGTTTCCAGCACGGCAGCTTCGACCGCCGGATCCGACAACACGACCTGCGCCGATTGTGGTCCAGTCGTATCGCCGTCGACGATGCGTGCACCGCCAATGTAGATTCCGTCAGTCGTCGTAATGCCGATGCACAAGCCGGTGTTGCTGAGAACGTGACCGATCATTCGCGTGACCGTTGTCTTCCCGTTGGTGCCCGTGACCGAAATAACAGGGATGCGACTCGGCGCGTCCGCCGGATAGACTGAATCCACGAGTGCTTGTCCGACGTCGCGTGGAACACCCTCGGACGGAAAGTGATGCATCCGCAAACCGGGCGAGGCGTTCACCTCGATCACTCCGCCACTCGTGATCGGCTTCGCAATGTCATCGATCACCAGGTCGACGCCACAGACATCCAAACCGATCAAACGCGCGACTCGTTCACACAATCGCGCCGTCGTGGGATGAACATCGTCCGTGACGTCGCGCGCAGTTGCGCCAACTGAAAGGTTCGTTCGGTTTGAAAGCGTGACTCGTTCGTCCGCTTTGGGGACAGTGTCGAGTGACATCCCGACATGCGCGAGATGCGTTCGCACGTCAGCATCTACTTTGATCTTCGTCAACGGACGTTCGTGACCGACGCCGCGCAACGGGTTTTGGTTTTCGATCTCGATTAATTGCCGGATCGAACTCACTCCATCGCCCAAGACCGTACAGGGAAACCGCTCGCTCGCCGCGACCATCTTCCCGCCAATCACCACGACGCGATAGTTTCGACCCGTAAACATCTCCTCGACGAGCACCGTCGGCGAAAATTCACTCGCGCCTTCAAAGGCGCCCTTCATTTCTTCAGGCGTCGAGACTTCCAGCGAAACACCCTGACCCTGATGACCTGTTAACGGTTTCACCGCGACGGGCGTGGTCAATGCACCGAGCGCTTCGATTGCTTCTTCAAGCGAACGAACGAGAACGCCGGTCGGAACCGGGATGCCGTTGCGGCGCAAGCGCTCTTTTGTTTCGTCTTTGTCCTGTGCCAGCTCGACCGCGATCATGCTCGTGCGATCGGTCGATGCGGCTTGCACGTAGCGAAGGTTTTTACCGAATCCCAGTTGGAGCCGACTGCCGGTCCCATCGCGTTTACATGGGATACCGCGTTTTTGAGCGGCATCCATGATGGCGCGAGTGGTAGGACCGTGCTCCCAGTCGGCCACCAACTGTCTCGCGTGATCCAGGACCCCCTTTAGATCGAACGCGTGATCTGCGAGCAACGCCTCCACGAGTTTGACTGCCTGTGCGAACAGATAAGTCGCTGCTTGTTCAGCTTTGTATTCAATGACTACGTTGTATACGCGTCCTTCGTCATGACGCGTCTTGCCGTGAGTCGCGCCCACGCCTGCCAGATCCGTCAGCTCCAGCGCAACGTGCTCGACGATATGCCCGAAATACGTGCCCTCTTCAAGCCGCGTCACAAACCCGCCCGGCCGGCCGAGCGCGCAATGATGTGTCTTCAAACTGGGAATCAGGTTGAGGAGACGCTGGTTGAATCCGTCGAACTCACGACTCTCCCGCTCAAACAGCTCGTCGAGATCAAGTCGCATGACGAGCACGGGACGGTAACTAAAAACATTCGGACCCGAAACCGCGCGAATGTTTTCGATCTTCATTATTACTTACCCCTTGATAACCCCTTGATACCTCGCGACCAATGCTCTCAACTAGCATGCCAGCAGCGTTGCGGCGGATTATTAAAGTCGCAATGTTTGGTTTGCTTGGTACGTTCGCAAACAGAGACACATTTTAGTCAACTTTTTCGAGGTACCAGATCTCGACGCTGATCTCTTCCGCGTAGTGGACGATGGGATCACCCGGCGGTTGCGTCAGTCGATTGGCCTCGAGCATTGAAGAACCCCATTTCTTCAGTTCCGCTTCTTGTAGCGGCCAGGGGTCGTGATAGATGCGTGCTCGATAAAGTTGATCGTCGTGCTCTGTATAGAGGATGTAACGCTCCGTTAAGAAAAACTCCTTCGATCCGGGCTGCGACTGCGGTAATGGATCGCCAATCTTCCAGGTAGCTCTGAACTCTGCCGGCGGATCGTCGTCCTCGCGACTCAGGTTGTAGTCGATTGTCTTGCCGTGTTGTTTCAGTTCTATTGCGGCGGCGTGGTAAGGCAAGTGGTAAATGGAACGAGCGCCTAGTACTGCAGCGCTGCTGTTTGTGTCGAGTGAAAAGAACCAGACGCCGGGAACACCGTCGTAATGAACGTAAGTACGAACGTTCAACTCGTGTAACGAGCTGAGACCCGGCACCGGAGGAACATAGGGCGGCAACGCGCGAACGTCCCACATCGTGAACGGTGTAATTGCGATCCACGCTGAACCGCCATACGTATCGATCTCGAGTTCTTCAGGGATGTGTGGACGAAGCACATTCTCGTTGATGCGCCAGTGCATGAAGAGCAATTTGCCCCACGTCTGGTGCATCACCGGCTGTCCTTTCGGACGGTGCCGCGCGGCGAGACGATCGACGTCCTGTGGCTGCCGCATCAGAGTTCCTTCTCTTGCATGTTGCCGGTCGGGTTTGTAGTTCCACTGGCGTTCGCGCGTCGCAACAATGCGTAACCTAGCGCGGTTGCGAGGAAAGCGAACGAACCGGCCGTTATCCGAGGATGCAATCGGGCTTTAGTGTAAAGACTCGTTTTCGCAACGTGCCCGTCGTAGTCGCCAGTCTCTCGTAGTTCGCTCGACGGATGATGCAGTCCCCGATGTTGCGCTGAAGAATGCTTCTCACGCGATTGCAAGTCAAACATGGAACGCTCCATGAACTTGTCTGTTAAGTTGGGGGCATAGTACCCCGCCATTGATAACGCTTTCGCCGAACCGCCGACGTAAAGATCGCGGACGCGGTTTTCGGCCGCGTAGAGAATCGCCTCGGCGACGATCGACGGATCGTAAACCGGCGACGGCAACGCCGGATCCGTCGGCAGGAAATTCTTCGCGTGTTGCGGATACGGCGTATTGATCGTCGCCGGCTTGATCAAGGTGACCGACACCGCCGACTTGTCGTGCTCCAACTCCATCCGCAGCGCGTCAGTGAAACCTTTGATCGCGTGCTTCGAAGCGGAATACGTGCCTTGAATCGGGATCGCGCGATCGGAGAGCGTGCTGCCGATGTTGATGATCGCGCCGCCCTTCGACGCCAGATGGTCGGCCGCAACGAGCGAACCGTAAACGACTCCCCAGTAGTTTGTATCGAACAGACGTCGATGATCTTCGATCGGAACGTCAGTGACTTTGCCGTAGATCGAGACCGCGGCGTTATTGACCCACGTGTCGAAGCCGCCAAACTCCATGCACGCCGCGTCACGCACGTTGCACACGTCGCGTTCGTTGCCGACGTCTGCTTTGACGTAGGTGGCGTCAGTACCGCCGCGTTTTAGCTCTTCGGCCAATCGTTGTAACGCCGGTTCGGTGCGAGCGACGAGCACCAATCTCGCGCCACGCTTCGCCGCCATGCGGGCAGTGACGAGTCCGATACCGCTGGTCGCGCCTGTGATGACGACGACCTGAGCCGCCAGTTTCTTCAATTTCACCGTCGTACCTCGCTACACGTGGCGTCTAAGCAATGCCTCTAGGCATGCCGGGGATGCTCGTCGCGAACGCGGAGGTCGTTACGTTCCGGTTGTGTCAACGAGTTCGGCGCATTCAAGTGCGCGTGTTCAGCAACACCAACGCCGAGTCGCTCAACCAGCTCGCCTCCAAGCCAACCGCCGAGCAGCGCTGCACCGACGCCGATGAACGACAATGCATACGCGAGTGTTGGCGGCGGTCCGGGTGCAACGCTGTAGCGGAGCAACCAACTGATCGCAAACAGCGCGACTACACCGACATTCACGAGTCCATGCACCAGACCGATGCGCTTGGCCCGCGTGCCGTTGGGAATGTTCAGGTAGTCGATCAATCCGAACACCGCTGCCAGCAGCCCGCCGATGATGCCCGCCGCGATCAGCCAAAATGCCACGATCGCCCACGTTGCGTTCGCTGTCACGAGATAGATGATGTCGAAGACGACACCAGTCGACAGCAATCCCAGCGGATACACGATCAGAATCGGATGTATTGCATGTCCGAAGAGCTTTGCCCTGCTTTCCATATTTCTTCCCCCTTGAAAAGATCAATCAATGATCTTTGTTACTGCTGCGATCGACCAGTTTCGAAAAGCGGCTGATCTTTCCGTCGGCCGTCGTGTCCTGGTAAAGAAACGCGAGTCCGTTCTTTTCAAAACCGTCGAAGAACTCTTCCCACGAGATCTCCTCGAGGCGGTCTTCACCCGAAAAGCCCGGGTAATCGATTCGCAACAAACCGGGACTGTTCTTACTTTCAGTTCCCTTCACTCGCGCGGGATGTCCGCCGCGCTCGTCAACCCATTGTTGGATTTTCTTATGATCGGTTGTCGTATGTGATGTTGTTTCTGCCATCGCACATTCCTCCACTCTCGATGCACACAACTCCCGCGCCACAGCATTGATTACACAGATCTACGACTACAAACCGTGCTCTTGTACGGGAACCTTACAGATTATTCCTACGGATGTTCGCGAAAGAACTCCGCGTGAATTGCGGCAATCTCTTCGACAGGAATTTTCGGACGGCGATCGTACGAGAGCAGGCCGTTGATCTCCTGCTCGATGTCGGTCAATTGGGTGTAGCAAAACCCGGCGAGAAACTTCAGCGACGCAATGCCGCGCATCAGATCGCGATACTTTTCCAACAACTCTTCCGGCGTTTCAAACGACGCGTAGAACCTGTACAACAGGTCTCGCTTCTCAGGCGGAATCTCCGTCGGTATCGCCAGAAACCCGCCGACCTCCGACAGTATGATTGGCTGGCCTCGATACTTGGAGCCGCGCGCGAACAGCGGTTTGTCGACCCAAACCTTCGGCGGCAACTCTCCGCTTTTCAATGTCTCTTCGTATCGAGTCGCTAGTCTTTCCGCAGTCGGCGTGTAGTCGTGGATCGCGCAGATGTCGGTGATGTCGGTGTGTTCCCAACCGTCGTTATCGATGACGGGCCGCGTCGAGTCGAGCCGCCGCGTGACGCGCACCATGCGCTCGATGAAGGCATACTGCCCGAAATGCTCCTGACTCAATCCGGGAAAGCCCATGCTCTCGTTCACCGGCACCCAACAAATGATGCATGGGTGATTGAAGTCGCGACGGACCGCGGTCTGCCATTCAGCGGACAACAATTCCTCCGCCTTTGACGACCACTCTCTCGCATTCGGCATCTCTTCCCACACCAGCAGTCCCAGACGATCGCACCAGTAGAGCCAGCGCGGATCCTCGATTTTCTGGTGTTTCCTCGCGCCGTTGAAGCCACACAGCTTCGTCCAACCGATGTCGGCCTGCAGCGCTTCGTCAGAAGGCGCCGTCAGTAAACCATCGGGCCAAAAACCCTGATCGAGAACCATCTTCAGGTACGTCGGCTTGCCATTGATCAATATCTTTCCGTGACGCAGTTCGATGCCACGCAACCCGACGTACGATGCGATTTCGTCGAGCAACTTCTCGCCGTCGTAAAGACGCACTTGCAGATCGTAGAGATGCGGCGACTCAGGCGACCACAGTTTCGCGTAAGGAATCGTGACGGCTACTCTTCCCGTCGCAACTGCGGTCTGGTCTTCGCCGATCGCGACGCGCTTGCCGTCCTCCAACACCTCGACTTCGATGCGCCACGCCGCAGACGGCGCGTGCAGGAACACGATGATGTCGATCAGGTTGCGCTCCGCGTCTGTGTTTATGCGCAGCTCTTCAATGCGCATCGAGGGCACCGGCTCGAGCCAAACTGTTTGCCAGATTCCGGTCGTGCAGTAGTAATCAATGCCTTCGGGCAATCCCGTAAACGACTGCTTGCCTCGTGGCTGCTCCGGATCCTGACGATCTTCGACGCGAACAGTTAAACGATTCTCGCCTGTCTTTAGATAAGGAGCGATATCAAACTGAAACGGCACGTGCCCGCCGCGATTGTGTCCAACTTCCAGCCCGTTTACCCAAACTGTGCTGGCGTAGTCCACCGCGCCGAAGTTTAATAAGAGGTCGCGCTTGTAAAATTCTTCCGGCAGTTGAAACGAGCGGGCATACCAGACGACTTCATGGATCGACTTGTCGTTTATGCCTGAAAGCGGAGTTTGATAGGCGAAAGGAACGGTGATGCGCAACGGTAATTTGCGGCCGTCGTGCCACCCAAGGCGCAAGCCTTCTTCTTTGTCATCGAAGGCAAACTCCCATTCACCGTTTAGATTGAACCAAAGGCTGCGTGCGAAATGTGGACGGGGGTATTCCGGTCGGGGGAAATTTTTTCGAGTCAGAACCATGCGTTTAGCGAATTAATAATGCGTCCTTCCTGTGTCAGACAAATCTCTTACGTCCCAGGCGGTCAGTCTGCCGCTACAGAGTAACCGCCCATCGTCACTTACTTCGTAATCACTCCCGTCGGCGCAGGCAGTGCACGCAAGTTTGTAAGAAACATGTCCGTTCTCACCATTAGAAAAGGCTACAAGTTCCCGACCGTTCGGTAAACAGTAGATCCCCCGATCCCTGAGATGCATTTCAAAACTTCCCCCTTGCTCGCTCTTCCCCTGAAACCCGTGTTCTTTATGCTCTGATTTCCGGCGTACTTGAAACACGGATTATTCGACTGTATCCGTTGCCATTACCGTTGCCATGGCTGTGCGCCATAGCTTCGACGCGCTTCATGCCGGCGATCTTTCCATACGTCGTCAGCGCCTGCGCCACGATCTGGTCCATGTTGTAATACTTGTAAGTCGCCAGCCGTCCAACGAAGTTGACCTTCGGCGTCCGGTCCGCGAGCGCTTTGTACTTCGCGTACAACTCAGCGTTTTCTTTACGCGGCACGGGATAGTACGCATCGCCCTGCGCCTTCGGATACTCAAAGACGATGCTTGTCTTCGCGTGCTCCTGGCCGGTCAGGTACTTGAACTCTGTCACCCGCGTGTACAGATGATCGTTGGGATAGTTAACCACCGGCGCCGGCTGGTACACCGGCGTATCGTGCGTCTCGTGTTTGAACTCGAGCGACCGGTACGGCAACTGCCCGTAACAATAATCAAAGTAAGCATCGACCGGGCCCGTGTAGATCATCTCCCCGAAAGGAACCTCATTCTCGATCTCGCGATAGTCGCAGTTGAGCATGATCTTGATGTTCGGGTGGTCGAGCATGTTCTCAAACATGCGCGTATACCCATGCATCGGCATCGCCTGGTACGTGTCCGTAAAATAGCGATCGTCGCGATTGGTGCGCGTCGGGACGCGCGAGGTCACGCTGGCGTCAAGCTCAGAAGGGTCGAGTCCCCATTGCTTGCGCGTGTAGTTGCGGAAAAACTTTTCGTACAACTCCCTTCCGACCTTGCTGACCACGACGTCTTCCGATGTTTTAACTCGCTCGACGGGTTCGGCAACCTTCTTAAAAAACTCTTCCACTTCAAATGAAGTCAGATTCAGGCCGTAAAGGGTATTGATGGTGTCGAGATTTATCGGAATCGGAACTATCTGGCCGTCCACGCTGGCCCTGACGCGATGTTGATAAGGACGCCATTCGGTAAAACGTGAAAGGTACTCGAAAACTTCCCGGGAATTAGTATGGAATATGTGCGGGCCATACTTGTGGACCAGGATTCCGGCTTCGTTGTAATGATCGTAAGCGTTACCGCCGATGTGCGGACGCTTGTCACAGAGCAACACCTTCTTGTCCGAACCGGCGGCGAGCCGTTCGGCGATTACACTGCCGGCGAAGCCGGCGCCTACAATCAGATAATCAAACATTTGGATTTACCCTCCTTGTTCGCGTGAGATTTAAGGAATAGCCGCGGCGCCTGCTCGCTGTCTTACTGTGCCGAGCGGTACCGTGGCCGACTTTACGAGTTTCTTTCTCTCGATTACTGCGTCGATCAAATCCGACATCTGTTTCCAGGTCTTGTCCCAAGAGATATTCGCCAGAAACGCGTCGACTCTCGCGAGCCACTCCGCTTCGTTCGATCGCGACAGGATTTTTTCTGCCGCGTAGATGAACTCATCCGGCGTGTCGGCGACGGAGACGAGTTTCATCTCGCCGTAGGGACGGACGACGTCGCGGATCGAAGTGGAAATGACCGGCTTGCCGGCTGCTAAATATTCCGGCGTCTTGGTCGGACTGATGAAACGAGTTGAATCGTTGCGTGCAAAGAGGAGGAGCGCGATGTCCCAACCCGCGAGATACGCGGGCAGTTCGTCGTACTTCTTGGCACCGAGATAGTGAATGTTTGCGTGCTTCGGCAGCGTTTCCGGATCGATCTTGACG
>DATANW010000009.1:0-6676 GCA_036266055.1 Pyrinomonadaceae bacterium
GCGTAAATCAATCCGGCGAGCAGCAGCACCATCACGACTACCGCCCTGATTCTCAATGCAAGGACACCGCTCTTGAGTAGCGGACGCAGCAGCCACGTTCCCCACAACGCGACGCCCGCATTCAGCATGCCAAACACCAGCGACGTGCGAATCAACCCCAACCGCGGCACGAACAAGATGGGAAACATGATTGACGCCAGCAACGCGCCTACGTAATCAAACGCGAGCACTCGCGAAACCAACTGTTTGAATTCGATCTGGTCTTTCAGGATGCGCAGGAGCAGCGGTATTTCGAGACCGACGAACACGCCGATCGCGAACACCACGAAATAGAGCACCACGTAGAAGTAACTGACGCGGGAGAACGAGATGAACAACAGCGGCGCGGAAAACCCGCCGAGCACCGCCACCGCCAGCTCGATGTCGACGAACGTTCGCGCCAGGCCTTTGTCGATGAAGCCTGAGAGCCACGAGCCCACGCCCATGGCGAAGAGGTAGATGCCGATAATGAGGGAAAACTGAGTGACGGAGTCGCCGAGTACGTAGCTGGCGAGAGTTCCGGCCAGCAGCTCATAAATCAATCCGCAGGTTGCGACGATGAGAACGTTGAGAAAGAGTAGCGGCGGTCGTTTCATGTCGCAGCGCGAGGCGAAGCTGTTTATCCGTTGATCGCCGCTGCGATGATCAAAGCGCTGCCGAGGATGACGGCCGCGATCACGATCGCGAGTGCGACGTTCTGATCTTCTTCGATCTCTTTGCGGACCGAAAACGGCGACGCCTTAGCGATGACCACAAACGCGAGCGCAAACACGATCAAGCCGATGATGACGAACACCAGGGTCGTCACGACGGTTCGCAGGAGCGCCTCGAGCGGCACGATGAGACCCAAGCCACGAAAAGGCACAAAAGACGCGAAAGACGCAACTGATTCAAGCAGCATTATTTTCCTCCGTGTAAGCCGTAGTGCCAGAAATGAAACGATCGATAACCGTTTTGCCGCGCGTCAGGCGGCAACTGCCGTCGGGAGCCGCCGCCGATTTCCCAGCCGAGCAGCGCGGCCGCGCTGTACAAGCTCACCACGCCGACCGCAAAGATGGTGTAGAGTGTTTTGAGCATCCGTGTCTCCTTAAAGTTTTCCCGCAAAGGCGCAAAGTCGCAGAGAAAGCAAACAAAACGTGAGCCAGGAAATAAACACTCTCTTCCTTCGAGTTCTCCTTCGCGTCTTTGCGCCTTTGCGGGAAACTAGTCGTTATTATCGTCATCATCACTGCCGCTCGTGCTGAACATGCTTTCGGACCAGCGACGGCGTTCGAAGCCGATGTGATAGATACCCATCAGGATCGGTCCAATCGAGATCACCACCAGCGCGATCAACAGATTGAATCCATGCGTCACGTTCTGCTGGATCGTCACCGTAACCGTGGTTGGCTCCTGCCACTTCTCCCACTGTCCTTCCAACCGCAGCAGGTATCTTCCGGCCGGCATCGACGACGTGTACGCCGAATCCGTTTGGCCGCCTTCGCTCCACGATTCGCCGTCTTCGACTCCCGAGTAGTAAGAGATGTCAATCGGGAACGACTGCACGACGCCGGTCTCGTCGTTGATCAAGTCACCTTCGAGATACACCCACGTGTTCTGCACGGACGACTCGCCGGTGATTCGGATATTGCGTCTGCCCGTCAACTCGAAAGGCTCACTGAAGAAGACCTGCGTTCCGTCCGCGTTCGGCAATGCCGGCAGCGTGACCGTTTGCTGAAAGACCTGTTTCTCCGAACCGGAGACCACGAATAAGAGCAAGCCGAGCGCGAGCAGTACCGCAATGAAGAGGATCCAATACTTGTAAATCCACTTGTGCTTGTAAGGCTGATTCGGTGCGATTCCTGATGGACGCGGCAGTCCCGTGACGTTGAACGCCGTCTCGATCTGCGGCACTGCGATGTAGGTGCCGAGCGACCAGTTGATCTCGCCCGTCGCGCGCCGCGTCTTCTCCGGATCGTTAGGATCGGTGACGTAGACGGTCGACACTTCTTTCGAAAGCATGTACGGCGGCGAGATGTAATCGACGCCGCGCACCTGCTCGCCCGCTTCGACTTTCCAGTAAAACTCGCCGAGCACGACTTCGACCTTCGCTTGCGCGTCCTGAAAGATCTTGTAATTCTGGCCGCGGAATCTTGCGGACTTCGCGTATTCCTCCACCTCGCCCGGCGGCACTGCCTGCACGTAGTTCCAGTGATCGTCGCTATGGACCAGCCAGCGAAATCCGATCTGCGGGTTGTACAGCAGATACTCGCTCCAGAAGTAAGTCACGCCTTCGATGGTGACGCTGCGCGCCATCGCGCCGATCACCGTCATCTTTCCTTCCGGCACATCGCCCGTCGTGCCGATCGGAATGAGCGGTTGAAACCACGGCTTCTCGAGTGTTTTCAGATATTGAAGCTGCCCCTGGTTGACGTCGAGTAACGAGTTGCAGTTCGGACAAGTGACGCGCTCGGTTTTATCAGGCGCGCGGAGCTCGAGTGGTCCGGCACAGTGCGGACAACTGACCTGCGCGGCGCCGACGCGACGTTCTTCACGTTCCGGCGTGCGCGTCGTCGTTATCCCGAGCTCTGCGAGTGTGACTTGTTGGCCCAGGAAAACCAGCGGCGGCGATTCGTTGTAATCGAGCGTGCCGAACGCGCCGTTGGTGCCGGAAAGATCGGCGTAGTAGTAAGTCTCACCCGGTGTCAGCAGATACGGGATCTCGCCTTTTGCACCGCGCGCGGTTGCACGTCCGGTTTCGGCGACGATCAGCGGCGTGGGCCAGGGCAGGCCGGAAACTGATTGCCCGAGTTGCAGTTGATCGAACGGCGGGACCGTGACGCCTTCAGGGATCGGATATTGAAACGTGAGATAGAACCGGCCTTGCGCTTCGGCGAGCCAACCGAGCCAGCCGTTGGAGAACGTCGCGTACCACTCGTCCCACTGTCCGCCCATCTCGTGGCCGAGTTGCGCGCGCCCGGTCAGTTCGAAAGTCGTGTCTTTCCATTTGCCGCGCAGGCCGACGTCGAGCGGCGATCCGGTTTCGACGAGTTCGGCGACCTTCCCGAGATCTTTCAGCTCACGATCCGTGCGCGCGACAGCCGAATGGCAATACTCGCAAATGACGACGATCGATTGTCCGCTCTTGAATTCAACGGGTCCGCCGCACGATGGGCAGTTTGCCACCAGCGCGCTCATCTAGCGGCGCCTCCGGCTTGCAGGCCTGTTCGTTCAAACGTGCGCACGTTGACGTCGCTGGCGCCGAGCATCTCTTTCAACATCCTCTCCCACGGCCAGGTCGCGCGTTCGCGACAGCAGTAGAGATTGAAAGTCGCGGCGCGAAACTCCGGATAGGTATGACACGCGAGATGTGACTCCGAGAGCAAAGCGAATCCGGTAACGCCGCCGGGCGAGGCAAACTTGTGCCACGCGATCTCGCCGAGAACATGCAGATCGAGATCGCTGATGATGCGATCGAAAATGGTTTGTAGGCGGTTGATGTCTGCGAGTGCTGCCGGGTCACAGCCACTTGCATCGATGAGCCATTCAGTGCCGAGAGTCATCTTTTATCGTGTAGCGACCGCCGACAGTTTACAGAAGAGTTAGTTGCCGTCCAATAGGGCAGCGTGTTGCAGGATCGACGGCGGAATCGGTTCGAGAAAGCGCGAGAGCGTTGGCGAACCGTCTGCTTCCGGCCCGTTGTAGACGTTTACCGCCGGATAAACGAAGTGCAGCTCTTTCTTGGCGCGCGTCGTGGCGACGTATAAAAGTCGCCGCTCTTCTTCGAGATCGTCAAACTCGTCCTGGAAACGATTTGCCGGAAACCAGCCATCAGTCATCCAGATCACAAACAGATTATCCCACTCGAGACCTTTCGCCGAGTGGACCGTCGAGAGCGTCACAAAGCCGCCGCCGTTTCGGGTGACGTTGCCCTGAACGGCTTCGGTCGGATCGAGCGCTACGTCTTCGAGCAACTTCGCCGCGGTCTTGTAGCGCTTCGCGATGGTTTGCAAGTGTTCGAGATCGCGGCTGCGGCGCTGCACGTCGTCGTACTTGTTCTTCAGCAACGGACGATAGAAACGTAAAACTGCCGAGAGTTGTTCACTCGGAGTCTTGCTTTCGCAAACGGTTGCGAAAACGCGCGCGAGACGGGTCAATTGGGCCTGATATCCTGCCCGACCCGGGAAGCGAAGAAGTTTTTTGAACAGCGCGCCTCTGGTGCGCGCCGAGCGAAATTCCCTTTGTTCGACGCCGAGATGCTCGAGGATCTGGTAGACCGTCGCGTCGCCGACGTGGTCGAGCAACTTCAACGAGCGGAACCACGACAGCGTGTCCGAAGGTTTGATGACGACACGCAGAAACGCGAGCGCGTCTTTGATATGCGCCGATTCGGCAAACCGCATCCCGCCAAATTTGCGAAACGCGATGTTGTGTTTGCCGAGCTCGATCTCGAGATCGAAGGAATGTGAGCTCGAACGAAACAGCACCGCGATCTCTCGCAACGGCACGCCTTCATCACGCAAGTCTGCAATGCGTTGCGCCACGAACCGAGACTGTTCGTTCTCGTCGCGCGCGCTGACGACCACGGGCGGTTGCCCGCCTTCGATGCTCGAGTAAAGCCGTTTTTTGTAACTCTCTTTTACGTCCGCGATGATGGCGTTCGCGACATCGAGTATCGGCTGCGTGCTGCGAAAGTTTTCTTCGAGTTTGATGATTTGCGCCGCTGGAAATAGTTTCGGAAACTCGAGCATGTTTCGATGACTCGCGCCGCGAAACGAGTAGATCGATTGAAACTCGTCGCCGACGACCGCAACGTTCTCGTGTCGCGCGGTCATTAGTTTGACGATCTGCGCCTGGAGTTTGTTCGTGTCCTGGTACTCGTCGACCATGATGTAGCGATACTGGTCTGACAATCGGTCGCGCAGCTCGTCGCTGCCTTCGAGCGCTTCCCGCAGCCGGACGAGCAGGTCGTCGTACGTCAGCATGTGCCGCCCGCGTTTGAACTGTTCGAAGGATTTGAAAAGCGTTTCGAGGTTACGACGCTCGTCGACGAACTGCGGATACTCGTTGTTCAGCACCTGTTTCAGCGACTGGACCTTGTTGACCATCATGCTGAAGATCGCGGCGATCGTTCGTTTGCGGGGAAAATGCCTTGCCTCACCCCCGCGCGGGAACTTGATCTGGCGGCGCAGGAGATCGATCAGATCTTCGGTGTCGCCCTGGTCCAGCACCGTAAAGTTGCGCTGCACGCCGGCGATCTCGGAATACTTGCGCAACACGGAATGGCCCAGCGAGTGAAACGTTCCGCCGGATACACGCTGGCAACGCGCGTCGGCGAGTGCGGCCGCGCGCGTCAACATGCTTGCCGCCGCGCGGCGTGTGAAAGTCAGCAGCAGGATTGACTCGGGTTTCGCGCCGATCTCGACCAGGCGAGCGACGCGATAGACGAGCGTGCGCGTCTTGCCCGTGCCTGCCCCTGCGACGATGAGCAGCGGACCTTCCGTCGTCGTCACCGCTTTGAACTGCGCTTCGTTGAGTTCTCGTTCGTAGTCGACTGTTTGCGCGCCGGCGGCGAGTCGCTTCAGCACCAATCGCGTCTTTGCGGCGATCGGAAGCGTTTTGCCGAGATCGAGATCGCGTTTCAGTGCTTTGAGTTCGGCGGCGAGTTCGTCGACTGATTGATAGCGGTCCTTCGGCGTCTTGGAGAGTGCTTTCGTCAGAATCCGTTGGAGGTCTATCGGAAGCTCTGGTCCATCGGCCCTGCGCAAGCGCGGGTTAAGACGGAGGATCGCATGCATCGTGTCGATGCGGTTCTCGTGGACGAACGGTGCGTTGCCGGTCAGCATCTCGCAGAGCACGACGGCGAACGAGAAGACGTCGCAACGGCGATCGACCCGTTGGCCCAGCAACTGTTCGGGCGCCATGTAGTTGACGGTGCCCATCAACGTGCCCGATTCAGTTTCGATTCCGCGAATCAGTGTTTTCTGTTCGCTGTCGGCCACGAAGGCGCGTTCCCGTTCGGCGAGCAGCTTGGCGAGACCGAAGTCGAGAATCTTGGCGTAGCCGTCGCGACTCAGCATCAGGTTCTCGGGTTTGAGATCGCGGTGGATGATGCCGAGCTCGTGCGCGCGCGAGAGACCCGCGGCGATCTGAATCGCAATGTCGAGTGTTTCGCGCACGTCGAGGCCGTTGGCTTTGATCTTCTGCCGCAGTGTTTCGCCTTCGACGAACTCCATGGCGATGTATGGCGTGCCGTCGTCTTCGCCGACTTCGTAGATCGTCAGAATGTGGGGATGGTTCAGCGCGGAGGCGGCGCGCGCTTCCTGGAAGAAACGACGACGACGGTCCTGTTGGGAGACGTACTCGGTAGGCAGCAGTTTCAGCGCGACGATGCGTTGGAGCTTGTTGTCGAAGGCTTTATAGACTGTGCCCATGCCGCCGGCTCCGATGGGTTCGACGATGCGGTAGTGGGCTATGGTTTCCGCGGGAATGGCCTTCATGATCGGTGTCACAGATTATCGCAGATGAAAGCCGGATAGAAACGGATTATACTGGCGCGCATGATCTGTCCGCGTTGTGAGTCTAATCAGAACGACAATGTGAAGTTCTGCACTTTTTGTGGGGCCAACCTGGAGGCCGTGCGCGAGGCGCTGGCCGT
>DATANW010000010.1:0-6208 GCA_036266055.1 Pyrinomonadaceae bacterium
GAGCCATGCAGGATAGTTCTCTTTGGCGTCGATCAAGAGCCGCACGTTGTTGCCGGGAACGAGCGGCGCGCCGGCCGCGCGTGAAAAAGCCTGGTCGGCGAGTTGGCGCATCGACAGGAAGGCATTTGTTTCACGCTCGTAACGTTTTGCGGCCTTGGACATGCTGGTCTTCGTAGTTTGCAGAACCTCAGTATAAGATTACAAGCAACTTTTGTACGCTGAGTTACGAACGTATGTGCGCACTGACCCGCGAACGAAAGATTAGGAGGACCCGTGGATGAAAATAAACTGGAGAAAAGACGCTGACGGCGCACTCGCCGAAGCGAAAGAGCAGAAGAAACCCGTGCTGATCGACTTCAGCGCCGCGCCTGCCTGAGGAGCTTGTGTTCGGCTGGAAGCCGAATCATACAGCGACGACGAAATCGCCTCATTCATCAATGAAAACTTCGTGCCCCTCTCGGCGCATATCAAAGAGCACCCCGTCTATTTCCATCGTTTCGACGCCGTATGGACGCCGTCGGTGCTCATCCTCGATTGGAATGGAGTGGAGCGATTTCGCCTTGACGGTTACCTGCCAAAAGACGAATTCCGCGCGCAGTTGGAGTTAGGTCTGGCGAGCGTCTCGTTCATGAACAAGAACTGGGCCGATGCGGAGCGTCGCTACGCGTCTTTACTCGAGCGTTATCCCGATTCGAAAGCCGCACCGGAAGCGCTCTACTGGAAAGGCGTCAGTCATTACAAAGCGACCAACGATCACACGATCCTGGGTGAGCTGCCGGGCATGTTCAGAGACAAGTATCCCGATAGCATCTGGGCACTCAAGACTCTGGCTTGGACCTGAGATCTGTATTTTCGGCCACGCGCGGAACACCGATTTTAAGAATTCTCGCGAACAACGAGTAAATGTGTTCTGACTCTTTCGCCAGCAACGGCGCGAAGGTCGCCAGTATCAACACGTACAGTGCGGCGAAGGGTTGGATCAACGCCGCCAGGCCGCCCGCCTGCGCGAGCTTCGCGACGATGATCGAAAACTCGCCGCGTCCGAGCAGCGTCAGGCCAACGTTGAGCGACGTCGCGCCTGAATGCCCAGCGGCTCGTCCGGCCAACTGTCCGGCAACGAGCACGCCGAGCAGCGACAACACTGCCGCGCCGATCGCCAACCACACCGCACCACCCAAACCAAACGGATCGACCGTCAAACCAAAACCAAAAAAGAAGATCGCGCCGAAGAAATCACGAAATGGAATGACGAGTCGCTCCAGTCGTCCACTGTGTTCCGTCTCGCCGAGGATCAGTCCCAACAAGAGCGCGCCGATTGCTTCCGCGACGTGAATGGTCTCGCCGAGTCCCGCGAAGATGAACAGGGAGGCGAAGACTACGATGATGAACACTTCATTCGACGAGATGCGCAGCAGCCAGTTCAGCAACGGCGTCACCCATCGGCCGAGCACGATCAGTCCAACGATAAAACCGAGCGCCAGTCCCGCTGACGACATGATGCCGCCGAACGACGTCGCTCCGCTCAACACGATGCCCGAAAGTAACGACAAGTAAACCGCCAGAAACACGTCTTCATACATCGTTACTCCGAGGATGAGTTCTGTTTCCGGATTCGCTGTTCGCCGGTAGTCGAAGAGAATTTTGGCGACGATTGCGCTGGACGAGATCGTAGTGATACCCGCAACGATCAGCATCTCCGTCGGCGAGAACCCGGTGAAGTAGCCATAGGCGACGCCCAGGATGAAGTTTAGCGAGATGTAGATCGTGCCGCCGATGAAAATCGATTTTCCCGCCTTGATCAAACGGCTGACGCTGGACTCGAGACCGAGATAGAAGAGTAAGAACAAAATGCCGACGTGACCCATAAACTCGATCAACGGGGCGCTGTTGATGAAACGGAAATCGAACACGCCGAAGTGCGGCGCGTGCGGCCCGACTGCCATGCCGATCAGGATTAGAAAAGGAACGTTGGACAAGCGAAGCTTCGCGGCAACTGACACTGCGACGCCGATGAGTGCCAACGCGAGACCGAATTCCAGCACGACATGGTCCATCACCCACCCGCCTTCCCGGTCACCAGTAGTTGTTTCAGGGCTGTGATGGTCCGCCGATCACCGGCCAGAATGAGCGTGGCGCCTTCGTGCAGCACCGTATCGGCTTCGGGGTTGATGCGTTTGACGCGATCCGGTTCGATGATCGAAACGATCGACGCACCGGTCACGCTCCTTATTTGCAGATCGCGAATCGTCTGACCGATGCACGCCGAGCGGGCCTCGATCGTGTACCACTCGAGCAGCAGGTCATCGAGCACGATCTCCGCAGATGGCAGGGCTTTGGGAACGTAAGTGAGACCGCCGATGATGCCCGCGATCTGTCTTGCTTCGCTGTCGGCGAGGGTGACGACGGAAGCGACGCGATCCGGGTTCTTGCGCGTGAAGTGATACAGCTCGCGAGTGCCGTCGTCATGGATCACGATAACGAGACGGTCGCCGTTCGCAGTTTCAAATTGGAATTTGCGACCGACACCGGGCAGGGCTGTTTCTCGAATAGTAGCCATTGAATGGTAGTCCTTTCTGAATAGACTTCTGCGACAGCAGAAATTCTTCTGCGCAGTTTGAGCGGGTGCTTGATTAGCGATTTCGTGCGATCAGGACAGGGAAGGCGGGGCGCGTCCAGCGGGACGTGTGACGGAAAGAACAGAAATCGAATTTGTTGGCGCGGAGTCTAATACGGCGGACAACTCGGGTGCAGCGTGTCGCGCTCCAACCGCAGTGGGCCCGGCCAGATCGAGCGCCTGGCGCTTGCCGCGTTTCTGATTTTGCGCCGGAACGTTGAGTGGCCCATACTGCGACACCGAGGTCTCGCTGGCAACGGCAACCTTCGTTCTCTCGTTTTGAGCGAAATTTGAAACCGGAAACGGTGTCAGACGAAGTCCTTCGCCAACTGAAAAGCACAACGCGATAAGGATGACGGCCGACAAAACGGGCGACATCACAGGAGAACTCATTACGCGCGAGAGCTTTTTCATTGAACCGTCACTATAACAGACCAACTCGCATCCGCTAAATGCGAGTGTTTCGGAACTCTCGTTCTAATTTCGCGTTATTATTACGGCCATGATCAACGCTCACCGCTCCTTATTTGCCTTCATTTTCGGCGTTGTTCTTCTCACCGCAGGTCATGCATACGCTCAGCAAGAGAAGGGCGCTCCAGAGAAAGAAGAAATCGCTGCCTTACGCGAAAAGGCTTACAAGCTGCTCGACTCGGTAGCCGGACAGCTCACCACTCTACAATCGTCAGAGAACCGGACGCGCATCGGCTCGAACCTCGTGGAGTCGCTTTGGAAGCACGACGAACAACGAGCGCGTTCCTTGTTGCGCGTGGTCCAGGAGGACATCAGGACAGAACTGCAAAAGCGCGACCATCTGACTAACGTCGATGAGGCGCAGGGCAGATTTAGTGTTTTTCTAAAACTGCGACTCGACACGATCGACAGGCTCTCGAAGCTCGACGGCGAAGCAGCGCTCGAATTTCTCATGGCTACGAAGCCGGCCTTCGCACAAGGCCAGGAGCCTTACCTGTTTCGCGAGCCTGAACGCGCGCTTGAAATGCGACTGGCCCGGCAAATCGCCAATAACAATCCGGACGCCGCACTCAAGCTCGGCCGGCAGGCATTGAAACAGAGCTATTCAATGGACATTCTGGCCCTGCTCGAGAAGCTCAACCGCAAGCATAAAGCTCAGGGCCAGCTCCTCTACAAAGACATCGTCGACAAATTTCGCGAAACTGATTTCGACGATTGGAACGCGAGGACCATGGCGCAGGCGGTTGTCCAGGCGTTCGTGCCACCAGACACAGATGAATCGATGTATCGAGATCTGATCGGTGTTTTAGTTTCAAAGGCGCTCGCGCACGGGTGTGCGCAGAACTTTTCAGAGGAAGAGGCTGACAAAATCGAATTCTGCCGCTGGCTCGCGACCACTATCAGCGGCGCCGAGAGGTATGATGCTCGCGCCACCAGAATCAAGCAGTGGGTCACCGAAGGCTACGACTCGCAAAGATTCTCTTTCACTTTCAATGAAGTGGACGAGCTGTTGAACGAACGCGCGTACGACCAGGTTGAGGAGGTCGCGTTGAAGCATCCCGACGTGCAATCGACCATTTACAAGCGCGCAATTGATTCGTCGATCATGAATGGAGACCTGGTTCGAGCGCGAAAATTCATCGAGCTTTTCCGGGACGAGCCCCAGGTACGACAAGAGCTACTCGATATTGTTGAGTACTTTGAGAAAGGCTCCACGGTAACCGAGGAGAAGCTGGCTGTAATTCAGAAGGATCTTCAGGAGATGACGAACATTCGGCAACGAATCGATTTCTTGATGGCTCATGCGAGTATATTCGCCCAGACGGATCGAAACGTCACTTGGAAGTTGCTGAACCAGGCGTCCGACATCATCGAAACGATGCCGCCCGGAAAGGACCAAACTCTAAGACGCCTCATCCTCGCGTCAGTGTATGCTACGGAGAAAAGTGACCGCGGATTCGCGATCATGGAGTCGCTGCTGCCGAAACTGAATGAACTGGTCGACGTTTCAGTGAAACTGGATGGCTATGAAACGAGCTATCTGCGAGACGGCGAGTGGAACATGTCTGCGAACGGCGCCACCGGAGAGATCCTGACGCTGTTATCACAGCAAGCGGGGAGTTTTGCCTGGTGCGATTTTGATCGGGCCGTAAGTTTGGCTTCGCAATTCGAGCGTCCGGAAATACGGTTGATGGCGCATTTAAAACTGGCCCAGTCGATTTTGGCCGGGCCACCTAAACGATTCATCCGTTACTACGAATGAAGCATTCCATCCGGATCCTGCTGGCTAGCGCGACACTCATCCTGTGTGTCTCGGCTGGACCAATCTGGTTTCACTCCGAGGCCAGGGAGCAGTGGCAACGTGTGTACACGGGCGCTGACTCGATAATCGAGCTCAACACCGCCAGCTTGAGATTCGAAGCCGGCGATATTTTGCGAGCTGAATTCCGTACCGTTCTTACGCAACCCGAAAGCACCGGTGGCAATCCCACCGCGAAATACAAAACGCGCGTTGAAAAGATCGACTTCCGACTGACCGATCGCCAGTATCGATTCCTGGAAATCAGTTTGCTGGATCCCGCCGGCAAACTCATCCAAACAAAAACAGCGGAAGGATCCGAAGATTGGAGAACCTTTAAGCCCGGCGGAGTTACCGAACGACTCTTCATCGCCGCGTGTTCGTTGACGCCGCTCGGCGACTGGAAAGTCATCGACTACCGATTCGCCGAGAACGATGCGAAAGAAACCATGACGCGGCAACTCGACAGACTCGTCGGCGCCGGCGTGCACCTTGATCTGGACCGCGCGCAAGTGGCTAATGACGTTTGTCGTTCTCCATCGTTTCAAGACAAGGACGCGATGCGCGACGAGGCGTTGCGCCAACTCGGAATCGATTGGAAATCGATTGGCGTCAGACCTGAAGACGCGAGGGCGATCGACGTGAAGTGCGAAGGAAGCGGTTGGGAGCCGCCACGGAGCCTGCTCATAAAAGACAACAACAAGGAAGAGATGCTGATGCTTTGGGAAGGCGTGTTTCTGGTGTTGAAGAGAACGCCCGGCACTGGATCTCATTGACGACCTAATTTCGATAGTCTCAAACGCCGTCCTTGATTGTTCACCTGCGCAGTGCTCGCGATCGATCTGACGAAAGATTCGCATCGAAGGACCAAAGCCCGCCGCCGACGATCAACAGAAAAATCGAACCCAGCAACATCGCGAAGTCCGTACGGGCTTCGTGAAACATGCCCCAGAAACCGGCGTACGGAAGAGTGCGCAAACTGAATCCCCAAAATCCGTGGCCCAGCAGTATGGGAATCTTCGTCGACACAATCGCGACGATCATGTCGATGATCAGCGGAATCGTGGCGAGTCGCGTCAGCAGTCCAAACACGATCAAGGTGCCGCACACGATCTCGACGACGGCTACAAACGGTCCCATCACGTCCGCGTAAGGAATTCCGATTTTGGCGAACCTGCCGGCGCCGTTTTCCGCCGCGTACAGAAACTTCTGAATTCCTTCCGAAAGGAACACCCAGCCGACCACGATTCGAATAAGTATCACCGAACGTGGCGCATTGGTGTCGATTAGCCGTCTGAAACTCACGATTCCTCCCTGCTCCTTGG
>DATANW010000011.1:0-12711 GCA_036266055.1 Pyrinomonadaceae bacterium
CTCCCGCACTCGCTTCAGCAACTCTCCGAAGCTTGGCCCATCATCCAGTCGCGCCCGCACCACCAGCGTGTTCGCAAACAAGCCCACCAGCGGTTCCGTCTCCACCCGCGTGCGATTCGCCACCGGCGTCCCCACCAGCAAATCGCGCTGGCCCGTGTAGCGCGACAGCAGCGCGAAGAACCCCGCCAGCAGCACCATGTAACGCGTCACACCCTCGCGCCGGCTCAACCCCCGCAGTGCACTCACCAACTCCGCCCCCAACTCCAGCGAACACTGCGCCCCGCGATAGCTCTGCACCGCCGGACGCGCCTGGTCCACCGGTAACTCCAGCACCTGCGGCGCTCCCGCCAGCTGCTCGCGCCAGTAGCCCAGCTCCTGGTCCAACCGCGCGCCCTGCAACTGCTGCCGCTGCCACACTCCGTAGTCGGCATACTGCAGCGTCAGCTCAGCCAGCGGCGATGACTCCCCGCGCGTGAAAGCGCCATACAGCTCCGACAACTCTCGCACCAGCACCCGCACCGACCAGCCATCGCTGATGATGTGGTGCATCGTCAACAACAGCACGTGCTCCTCATCAGCCAACTTCACCAACCGCACGCGCAACAACGAGTCAGACGCGAGGTCGAACGATCGACGCGCTTCCTGCGCAGCCAACTCCGAAAGCCGATCGCTTTCCACACCGCTCAAGTCCTCACACTCCAAAGTAAGCGGTTGAAACGGTGCAATGATCTGGACCGGCTCGCCTTTGTCATCCTTGAAGTTGGTGCGCAGACTCTCATGCCGCCGCACAATTTCATTCAGACTCTGCTCCAGCACCGCGACATCGAGCTGTCCGCGCAGACGTAGCGCCGCGGGAATGTTGTAAAAAGGACTGTCGGGTTCGAGCTGACTCAGAAACCAGAGTCGCTGTTGCGCGAAAGACAACGGCAACTCCGCATCGCGCAAGACAGGGACAAGCGGAACGCTCTCAGCTTGAAGATCACCACGCGCTGCTTCTTCGACGTGCGCCGCGAGATTAGCCACCGTCGGCGACATAAAGAGCTCCCGCAGTGGCACGTCAACGCCGAAGATCTGTCGCACACGCGACATTACTTGCGTGGCCAGCAACGAGTGTCCGCCCATCTCGAAGAAGTTGTCGTGAATGCCAACGTGCCTGACTCCCAGCACATCGCTATAGATCTGTACGAGGAGTTCCTCAAACGGCGTACGCGGCTTAACCGAAGCGTTGTCGGCACGCAGCGCTTCGGCGGGTGATGGCAGGGCCTTACGATCGATTTTGCCGTTGGGGGTGAGCGGGGTCCGTTGCAGCGCGACAAAGACCGACGGCACCATGTAGTCCGGCAGCTTGGCCTGCAAGAATTCCCGCAGCTCGGCGCCTGCAGGAGCGTTGCCGTCGAGCGCTACAAAGTACGCGGCGAGTTGCACGTTGCCCGCTGTTTCTTCCCACGCAATGACAGTCGCTTCTCTCACTTGCGAATGCTCACACAGCACCGCTTCGATCTCGCCCAGCTCAACGCGATAACCGCGGACCTTCACCTGCTGGTCAATGCGCCCGAGAAATTCGAGCTGGCCATCGGCGAGGTAACGCGCGAGATCGCCGGTCGCGTACAGCCGCGTTCCCGGCTCGAGGCTGAACGGGTTCGGCACAAACTTCTCGGCCGTCAACGATCGTCTGAAGCGATAGCCGCGCGCGAGACCGGCGCCGCCGACATACAGTTGTCCCGCAACGCCTGGCGGCACTGGTTGCAGATGCGAATCGAGTAGATATGTTTGCGTGTTGTCGATGGGCCGACCAATTGGCGGCGGCGGCGGTATGTTCAATTCAGGCGTCGGAGCGACAACGGCACGCGTCGTAACCACCGTGCTCTCCGATGGTCCATAGTGATTCACCAACACGAACGGCAGCGGAGACCCTGGTCCACGATGGAGCAAGTCGCCGCCAGTCAGCACGGCACGCAACGAAAGCTCCGCCGGTGGAGGCTCGGCGATAACCAGTTGGGCCAATGGCGTCGGCAGAAAACAGATCGTGATGGCCTGAGTTGCGAGCCATTGCAGCAGTGCGGGTGCTGATGTGCGCGTTTCATCGTCGACAACGTGGACGCTTGCACCGGTGGTCAGGTAAGGCCATAGCTCCCAGACAGAAGCGTCGAAAGCGGGACCGGCGAGCAGCGTTGCGCGATCGCCGGAAGTAATGCCATACGCTCGCTGGTGCCATCTGACGAGGTTGTTCAGTCCACCGTGCTGAATCTCGACGCCTTTGGGCTCCCCGGTCGAACCAGACGTGTAGATCAGGTAAGCGAGGTTGTCACGGTCCACCTCGACCTGCAGGTTCGCAGTATCTTCACTCGAGAATAACGAGGAATCCTCGACACTCACTACGTGAATATCCTGGTCCGGGAATCTTTCTTTCAATGCGTGGTTGGTGATTAGCACGGCCGCGCCGCAGTCGCGCAACATAAAGGCGAGACGTTCCTGCGGGTACAAAGGATCGAGCGGAACATACGCGCCACCCGCCTTGAGAATGCCGAGCAGCGAGACGACCATCTCGGTCGAGCGCTCCAATAAAACGCCAACCATCGTTTCCGGCCCAACGCCGTGCCTTTGTAGGTACCGCGCGAGCTGGTTAGACCGATCGTTCAACTCGCGATACGTGATCTGCGCGCTGCCGCAAACAACCGCAGGCGCGTCAGGAACAATCTCGACCTGCGCTTCGAAGGCGCGCTGCACGCAGGCCTCGTCGGCCGGATCACCAAACGCGGTGTCGTTCCAGTCGACGAGCACGCGTTGCATTTCATCCGCGCTCAAGAGCGACAGTGCAGACAGCCGCTGCTGCGGATCGACGACGATCCTTTCGAGGAGCATGCGAAAATGGGCCGCCATCCGCTCGACCGTTTCGCGGTCGAAGAGATCGGAGTTGAATTGCAGCGCGCCCGAGATCTGTCCGCTCACCTCCGACATCATCAGCGTCAGATCGAACTGGACGCTCCTCTCCGGCAAAGCGATCGATTCCAGTTGCAGTTCACCGAGCTCGAGGCGCGCGCCCGCGTCGCCCAGGGCGAATGGCCCAAGAGCTTCTTCGCCGGCGGAATGCGATTTCTGCAACGCGCACATCACCTGAAAGATTGGCGAGCGGCTCGCGTCTCGTTCCGGCTGAAGATGCTCAACCAGCAGCGGAAACGGGTAATGCTGATGGTCCAACGCTGCCAGCACTGTTTGTCGCACGTGCAGCAGGTGCTCTGCGAAGGTGAGCTCGCCGGAAAGATTCGCGCGCAGGACGATGGGGTTAACGAAATAACCCACGAGACCCGCGGAGCCGGCGTAGTCGCGGCCTGCTGTGGGTGAGCCAACGAAGAACTCATCCTGGTTCGCGTATCGCTGCAAGAGAAGTTCGAAAGCTGACAGCAGCGTCATGAAGAGCGTCGCATCGTGCGAGCGGCCCAGTTGGTTCAGGCGCGACGTCAGTTCGTGATCGAGCCGGAAGGAAACAGAGTCGCCCGTGTAAGTCTGAACTGCGGGGCGGGTCGCGCGCATCGGCAAGTTCAACGGCTGCACGTCGCCCGAGAGTTGGTTTTGCCAGTAGGTCCAAAGTCGTTCGCCTTCCGCACCCGCAAGCAATTCCCTTTGGCGTCGTACGTAACCAGCGTAATCACCGCTGGATTCGGCCAGGGCCGCGCGCGGTCCGCCGCTTTCCTGCGTGTAGAGCACGCCAAGTTCACTCATCAACACTGCCAGCGACCAGAAGTCTGCAACCAGGTGATGGACCACGATCAGCAGCACGTGCTCCTCTGCCGTACGCCTGTAGACGCACACTCGCAACAGCGGCGCGACTTCGAGATCGAAAGGCTCGTTTGAGTCCACAACCAGACGTTCGTTCAACTGCTCTTCGCTCCACGCAGCCGCGTTCTCCTCCTTGAACGGTAGAATGCAGGACTCGTGGACCATCTGGGACGGCTCGCCGTCGACGACATGAAACGACGTCCGCAAAGATGCATGACGATCGACAAGTGACTGGAACGCGCGACGGAGAGCATTCGTGTCCAGCGCTGACGATATGCGCGCGGCGGAGCTGATGTGATAGACGGGACTCTCCGGCGCGAGTTGCGAAAGGAACCAGAGCGCTTGCTGACCACTCGAGAGGGGAAACGCTGCCGGCGACAGCGACGCAACCGAGTCACGCGCAGAATCAGTGGCAAAATCTGTGGCGGAGGCTGTGGTTTTGCTCTCACGGATTTGCGTTGCCAGTTCGGAGATACTGCCGTCGAGCAGACTCGACAACGGCAGCATCGTCGCGAACTCTTTCTCGATCGCGTGGGCCAACTCGATGGCCGCGAGCGAATCGAGTCCGTAGCGCGCGATCGGCTGCGTCAAATCAATTGACTGCACCTCGACGCTTACGCGCGCAGCGATCTGCAATGCCAACCAACCTTGCACGTCATCAGGGTCGATTACCGTGTTCGAGTCGTGTGTCGCGACCTCTTGAGCCGCCGAAACCGCTCGCGCGCGCCATTCCCCAACCACTTCGAACGTGCCTTCAAGAAACGCTGCACGACACGCGCGACGCTGAATCTTGCCGCTCGTCGTCTTCGGAATGCGCCCTGGCTTAATAAGCACGACCGCCGCCGTTTCGAGTTCGTGTTGCGCGGCCACGGCCTCGCGAATCTTTCCAATCACCTCGCTGACATTTGGTTCCTCGCGATAATTGATCTCCTGCACAATCACCAGGCGCTCGGCGCCGCCGACGTCTACGCTGAAAGCAGCGCCGCAACCCGGCCGAAGAGAGCGATCGCTGCGCTCTGCGGTCAGCTCGATGTCTTGCGGGTAGTGATTACGTCCGCGAATGATGATCAGATCTTTAAGCCGTCCGGTGATATAGAGTTCGCCACCGGTCAGACAACCGAGATCGCCCGTGCGCAGAAACGGACCTTCGCCGGTGCCCGCTACCCGCGCCTTGAACGTCGACTCTGTTTCATCAGGGTTGGACCAGTAGCCCTGCGCCACGCTGTCGCCGGCGATCCAGATCTCGCCCACTTCATTGTCCGAGCAGCGCTGCAACGTTTCCGGATTGACGACGACTACCTTTTGCTCGAGCAGCACATGACCGCAACCGACGAGTGGACGCGCACTCTTGTCGTCGAGCGCGGCTTCGACGATCGAATTGTTCTCGAGTGCGCGGGCATCGAATCTCTTCACAACCGGCGGCGCGTTCTTTCTGCTCCCCGTCACGATCAGCGTCGCCTCAGCCAGCCCGTAGCATGGGTAAAAAGCTTCGGGACGGAAACCGCACGACGCAAACGCCATGGCGAAGCGCTTCAGCGTGTCGTGACGAATCGGTTCCGCTCCGTTGAATGCGACGGTCCAACTACTCAGATCGAGTGTCGCGCGCTGTTCCGGTGTGATCTTGTGCGCGCACAAGTCGTAAGCGAAATTAGGACCACCGCTCGTCGTCGCTCGATAACGCGAGATAGTTTGCAGCCACAGAAAGGGCTGTTGCAGGAACGCGACGGGCGACATCGAGACAACGGGAATGCCGGCATAGAGTGGTTGCAGGATGCCGGCCATGAAGCCCATGTCGTGGAAGGTCGGCAGCCAGGAGACGTAGGAGTCGGTGGGTTTGTGCTCGACGCCGTGATAAACGAGACCGGCGTTATGTAACAGGTTTCGATGCGTCAGCATCACGCCTTTTGGTTTGCCGGTCGAACCGGAAGTGTATTGCAGAAACGCAAGCGCTTCCGCGGAGACCGGCAGTTCGCGCCAATCGTCCGCAACGCTTTCTTCCACTGCATCGACAGACATCCAGTTCATTGACTTCAGCAAGGGTGACTCGTCGAAGAGTAGCCGCGCACGATTGAGGATCGGGTCAGTCGTGAGCGCGATCGTCGAACGCGAGTCTTCAATGATGGCGCGCAGACGCGGCAGGCTGCGACTAAAGCGCGACGGATCGGGCGGATAGGCAGGGACAGCAATCAGCTGCGCGTAAAGACAGCCGAAGAACGCAGCGACGTAACCGAGACCCGGCGGGTAAAGCAGCAACACTCTATCGCCAGGTTTACTTACCTGCTGAAGCACCGCCGCGATTCGGCGCGCGCGATTATCTAACTCGCCGTAGGTGAGGTGTAGTTCTTGCGCGTCTCCGTCAACCAGAAACGTGTAGGCGCGCTGCGTTGGTGCGTCGAGTGCGCGCCGGCGCAGAAGCTCAACGAGCGTGGAGGCCGCCGCAGCCGATGGAAACACGGATTGAGGAACGGTCATGGTTTTATTACTTACGCGGTGGCGACTGAACTGAGGCTCTCGCGGCTGAACGGTTCGGTCATGGCGACGAGAATTTTGCGTTGGCCGGAGTACGGAGCGCGACCGTGCGCGGCGAGCATGTTGTCGACCATGAGGATGTCGCCTTCCTGCCACGGAAAAGAGACCGTCTCGGCGCGATATGCTGCGCGCAACTCTTCGAGCACTTCGGGCTCAATAGACGACCCATCACCGTAATAAGTATTGTTCGGCAGATCTTCTTCTTTGAACTCGAGCATGAACGCGTCGCGAATGATCGGTTCGAGCGTCGTGACATGAAAGAATGTCGCGTGATTGAACCAAACGTCTTCTCCAGTGCGCGGGTGTTTGGCGGCTGCTTCACGCACGGCGCGCGTGCGCAGACGATCGCGGTCTCTCCACTCGGCGATGATGTGATTACGATGGCAGTAGTCTTCGACTGCCTGCTTGTCGGTAGTTTGAAACACTGTCTGCCACGGCAAACCGAAGCGATCGTCGAAGTTGCGCACGTACATCCACTTCTTTTCCGCAAACCGTGCCCTGATCTGCGGGTCAATGCGCTGGTAGATCCGGCGCACGTCAGCGATCGGCGTCTCACCGCCGCGATCGGCTGCCATCACACAGAAGAAGAAGATCTTTAGCGGCCACGTGTGCTGGTACGAGTTCTCGTTGTGCAAAAAGATCGGTTGGTCGGCCGGGTAATCCGTGGACGTGTAGACGTTCCCGGCAACGTGACTGCGTGGCGACGAGCGTTCGCGATATTCAAGCAGGTCTCCGTCAGACACCGTGCGAACGAAGCCTTGAAAGTCGCCGACACCGCTGAGGTTAAAACCGCGAAACAGGATGCCGCCAAACTCAGACAAGTTCTTGTCGATGAATTCGCGATTGCCTCTGGCCCACTCGACCAGTCCGACGCCTTTCACAACCGGTTCGACGACGAGCGGGAGTTTTTTGTCAGTCGCAAAATGTTCGGTGCGGACGAGCCCATGCTCCGTCAGGCCGAACGCTTTGCGTCTGATTATTCCTAATCCTTTGAGCGGTGATTCAACGGGTTCTGGGTCACTCATTTCGATACTCCTTGCGGCTAGTGCGTGGAAGGCGCGCTTGCCACTTAATGGAGCTCAAGCTCTACCGGCTGCCCAGGGCGTCGGTAGGAAAGAGCCGATAACCGTTCCCATGTTCGACTCGAGTCCGATTTCGCAGGCGTACTTCCCAAGCGCGATGTCGAGCACGCCGAGACCGAACGGGCTGAACACGGAGATAGACTGAGCGTCGCGCCTGGGAGCAGCACGACCAAGCAGAATTTCACCGAGCGTGCATCTGATGAAGTCTCGCGATCCCGTCAGTTGCTCGGCGAGGTGAATCGACGTTTGCGCACGGCTCACATGGTCCACGTCGTCGACGACGTTGTCGCAAGCGACAATTGCCTCCGCTGCGATGTCGCGCAGTGAAACGTGCAGGATGGTGCTGCCCGGTTCACAAACTGAGAGATCTGAAATATGCGGCGTGCCGGCCGTAGTGGCGAGAACGACGAGCGAACATTGGGCCAGCACCTCGCGAGAGTTGGCCGCGATTTCGACGCCGGCAAACCGATCGCGACACTCTCGTTTGAACACTTCTGCGTGGACCGGGTCGAGGTCGAACAGAACTAACTTCTTCAACTCCGGACAAACCGCGAGTAGAAATCCGATGATCTCGAACCCGATCAAGCCGCAGCCGATGAGGCCCACGGAATCCGGTCGCACGCCGTTAAGAAGATGTTTAGCTGCAAGCGCGGCGCTCGCGGCGGTGCGTTTCGCGCTGATAATCGAGCCTTCGATGATCGCTTCCGGACGGCCCGTGTCGGTCGAGTTCAGGATGAGTACCGCTGATGCGCGGTCGAGACCTTTGTTCAGGTTCGCAGTAAAGGACGAGACCCACTTGATACCCGCCACTCCGAATCCGTCGCCGAGATAAGCAGGCAGCGCGATGATGCGGTTCTTCTCGTCGTCGGGAAACCGCAGAAACGTCGAGTGCGGAAGTGAGCTGTTGCCGGAAGCGTGTGCCTCGTAGGCGCGAGCGACAACATTGAGGATGTCGTGCTCGCGCCCCTTCAGCGCCGCCCCGATCTCGTTACCTTTTAATAAGAGGATTTGATCTGTTGACACGATGGAGCCTCGCAGGTTTCAGAGAAATGTTTTGGGACGAAGGAGCTTTGACTCAAAAGTTCTTTGGCCGCGGCTCTGCCGCCGGATGTGCGGCGAGGCTATGCCTCGCCGTCCGCTCGCCATCAGCGATGGGCTTCGCCCTCGGTTCGGGCTTGGCCCTCAGTCTATGGGCCAAAGGCCGTACGAGGGGCACAGCCCATTCTTATTTCAGCGGTCACCGGCGAGGCATAGCCACGCCGCACATCCGGCGGCGGAGCCGTGCCTTGAATTACCCACCGTGAGACCTGTTGAAAACCCACTTTTCAGTCAAAGCCGTACGAAGGCGAGCTATTAGACGTCTACGCGGGTGCGCGACGGTCAACCACGACCGATCGCAACTCGCACGTGTAACGATTACCTTCGCGGTCCGTTAGCCACGTGTGTTCGATTGAAGGCAACATCTCAGTTACGGTGATCAGCGACTCCGCGTCCGCCTCCACGCAGCGCCGTGCGAGTTTCGCTAACAAGCCGACCAAAACAGGGCTGTCGAAATCGACGTACAAAGGCTTCGATTCAACTGGAACTTTGATAAAGATGCGGCGCGGGAGCTCCCGTGCCGTTGCCCAACGTCGCGCCCCCAGGAAGCGCGCCGAACCTTCTTTTTCGAAGGCGAATGTCGCTTCAGCTGCCGGCAAGCGCCACGTCTCACGCGCGATAACCAGGCGGTCGATCGTAATGCGCGGCGTATGCGCCTCCGCGCCGAAAATCTTCAGATGATTGACGACCACGCCTGACAGCGCGTGGCCGAAGATCTCGACGATGTCGAACTGTATCTGTCCGTCACGGGTACAGACTCGCACCTCGCCGTCGATCTCTTTGACGATGAGATCCGCGACGGCGACTGTTTGCTGGCGCGGTAAAACAAAAGAGTCGCGATCAAACTCGATGCGGTAGTCGCGCGGAGATATGAGCATGTAGTTCGTCCGCGAGGTGAGCCATGCTTTCGGCGTTACCGGGACCGCTCGCCTGACGGGTATGTCCGACTCGACCGCTGCGAAAAGCTCTTCGGGTGCGGGATGCTGCGAAAGAAAGACAGGGCCCGCAAGGGTGTTTGTCGCGATGTGCAACTCACCCATGACGAGTTGGTAATCGCCGCGTCGAATGGCCTCGACGCTAGCTGCATCGATCATCACGTCGGGACAGTGATAGCGCGCACCGATCCAGCCGGGTGCGGGCGCGTCGAACGCGTCGTTAACGAGTGGGCGCAGGGCTTCGCTCGACAGGTTGACGCGGCGTGTGTTCGGAGGCAGCGCCAGAATGTCGCGCCAGCGTTTCTGAAACTCCGGCAGAATTTGATCGGCGGTCGACTGTTCGTCGTCGACTATCGGCTGAGCACGCAACCAGAAAACTGAGCCATCGATATCCGTCGAACCCGTCTGGCGCACAAGGCCGTCATAAATGTCTTTGAAAATCTGCCGGCAGAGTTTGGCGAATTCGTGCGTAAACCAACGTCCGCTCGCTACCAGCAGCGAGACAGGCGGGGCCAGGACATCGAGAAAGTCCGTGCCGATTTCCGCGTCGAGGTCGCGGCGGCAATCTTCGTAGGCAAGCGTGCGGCCGGCATAAATCTTTCCTTCGGATCGCGTGGCCGAGGCGCCGGTAAGTGTAGTGAAAAGAGATTCGAGTGCGCCCATCGCCTGGTCCACTCTGTCCGCGTCGCCGGCCGCGTCGACAAGGCCGTCGCGCGCACGCTCGATCTGGTCGAGACATTCCAGCGCAGGTTTACGCAGCTCGTCATCTTCAATGCGATTGAGGTGACGGCGTAAGGTCTCTTCGGGATGAAATCCGAATGGGATTTGAAACTCCCAGATGATCATGCCGCGCGACAGCAGCACGTCGAGGATGCCTTTAACTTGCTCCTCGGTCTTCAACCGGTTCGACGGATCGGCGATGAGTTTCGCGGCCACCTCTTTCGCAGTCTGGACACCATCGCAGGCGGCAAGCACCGTCACCATTTCACGCGGCATTTTTACGACGCCCGTCAAAGGGTGGAGCACGGTTCCGTTCTCGATCCGTATGTGCGGCGGACGACGCGGCGACATCCAGATGCGGTAGGCCTTGTTTTTCGCGAGGGTCCTGGCGAGTTCGTCTATACCCCAATGTTCGAGAAAGACCGTGCGCGAAGCGAGCAACGATGGACCGGGCCGCATGGCGAATGTCTCGGGTTGGTCCACAATGCGGGCCCACCCGACGGGGCCGAAGAATCCGATCGTGTCGTTCTTCACGCAGTAGCGCTGCCAGTAGCTCGCCACCACCTCCTCGTACTTGCGGCGACCGCCTTGTTTTCCCTCTTCGGCTGACAGCCTGAGCATCGATGCGATGCTGCCGTGTAGCGCATGCCGGTTCTGCCACGCAACGGCTTCGCGGAAACGATCGTTCGTCGCAATGGTCCTGAGTGCTTCGGAAACAATACTTGTCCCTGATGCAAACTCGCGCTCGTATTCGGCAAGCGCCGTGGCCAACTCCGCCTCAGCCGCGACCACTCGCGCCAACGCATTCGCCATCTCAGCCGCCGAAGGCTCCTGGTCGCGAATACCTTCAGGTTCGTCCGAATCGGGCGGCTTGCCATACCGCATCGAGCGCATGGCGTAGATGAGCCACAGACGATATTTCTTGGCGGCTTCCCAACGTCCTTCCTGTTTCAGTCGCTTGAGCTCGGAGTCGAAGACCGAAGTGGTAGCGGCCCGTTCGTGTTGCAACCGAGCTTCGACGGCAAGCACGGCTTCGGCGGCCGAGGCAGCGGCCGGTGCGTTCAAATCCAGGACCCTCTCGGACGGGAACCCCGCGCTACGCACAGCCACGCAACGCCACATGGACCACTCACCGCCTGGCAGCTCGACCAAATGACTTGGTGTAGTGGGCTCGGGCTTCGCTTGCATTACGCCCAAACCCGTTCCCTCTCGCGTCGTGATTCCCGTATGCGACAAGACAACCTCCTCAGCTCAGCGCAACTGATCCAGCGCGGTCATTCGCAGTTCGCAGGTGTAACGCCGGCCCTCGGCGTCGGGTAACCAACTCTGTTCGACACCCGGCAGCATCTCGGTGAACACCGCCTGCATCTCTTTGCCGCCCTTCTCCGCCGTGCTCCGCATCAATTTGCCCAGCAGGTTCACGTAAACAGGGCTGTCAAAATCCACATAGCAAGGCTTCGTCTCGATCGGGACTTTTACGAACACCTGGCGAGGCATGCCGAGTGAACGCGCCCATCGTCGGGTGGCAAGAAAGCGCTCGGCTTCGTCTTTGACCTGAGCGAACTCGAGATCGCTGGCCACACAGCGCCACGTTTCCCGCATCACCGTCACACGGTCGATGCTCAGGCGCGGCGTGTGACTCAGGTGGCCGAACATGCGAAACGATTCAGTGATGAAATCGGAGAACGTCCGGCCAAACATTTCGAGGATCTCGAAACACACACGCCCGTCGCGCGTGCGCGCAACTAATTCACCGTCTTGCTCTTCGACGACGACATCGGCGATGAGAACGGCGCGCTCGCGCTGGGGAACAAACGACTCGGGCGTGAATTCGATGTAGTAGTCCTTCGCCGAATTGAGCGAGTTGAAGGCGCGGGTCGCGGTCCAATTGTTCGGAATAACGGGGACGGATTGCGGCTCGGGCAGGTCGGCTTCCTTCGCGCGCAGCAGTTCGAGTTTCGACGGGTGTTGCTCGTAAAAGACGGAGCCATTGATCGTGATGGTCGAGAGATGCAGCTCACCTAAAATGATTTCGTACTCGCCGCGACGAATTGCCTCCAGGCTGTCGGCCGCAATCATCAGATCGGGGCTGTGGTGCAACGCGGCTTTCCAACCGGCACGCGGCGCGGCAAACGCTGCTTCGACTGTCGGACGCAGATCTTCGTAACGATAGTTCACGCGTCGCTGTTCTGCTGAAACCGCCAGCACCGTTTCCCACTTGCGTCGAAACTCCTCCTGCACTTCTTCGAATATGCCGGCGCCGCTGCCGCTGAACAACGCCCCCTGCACTTCCATGCGAAAGATGGCAGCGTCGATCGTGCGGCTTCCCGAGTTGACCGCCAGCTGTTCGTAGATCTCGCGAAACGCACGGCGGAATCTGACACCCGCTTCGTGAGTGAACCAGCGTGCGCTTTGCAACAGCAGCACGAGCGGTCGCGACAACTCTTCGACGAAGTTAATTCCAATCTCCACTTCGATGTCGCGACGGCAGTCTTCGTAGATGAGCGTCCGGCCGGTGTACATCCTGCCGGCCCAACGAGTCGCGGCCGTGCCCGTCGTTTCTGTGAAGT
>DATANW010000012.1:0-5863 GCA_036266055.1 Pyrinomonadaceae bacterium
GAGCGTGGCCTGTTCCTGTTCGAACTGATCGAGTAGTTGCCCGAAGTCGACGTCTCCGCCGGAGCGGGAATCGTCTGACTCGTCGGGTTCAGTTGCGTGTGCTGGTGCTGCCTGTGCAGATTGAGATGACATGACGTTTAGTTGCTGCGGCGCAGTCTCTGACTCGCCGGAGGTTGAGTTGTTGTTGACCTCGCTGTTATTCAGCTTGGGTTGTTCACTAGACATTGATACTCCTGTAGTCCCGGTGACTCTCAGCGCGTGGAAGATCTTATCGCGCTTCACTAAGCCGAACAATCAGCGCAGGTGTTCGCTGACTGTCAGACAGTGTACAGCGGCCTTTAGCTGGAATGTCCTTGGCGTTGTCGGGAATTGAAGGCTGGCGAGGAAGCGAGCCGTTTGGATTTGAAATGTCGAGCTAATGTGTTTCGATTACCGCCCTGCCGTAGTTACCCCGCTTGGTCCGACAAACACCCGCCGCCTTCTTTACCGGGTAGGGCGGCAATGTACACGGCAGCCTCCGCTATGTCAAGGCAACAGAAGAGGTTTCTGTGACTCTGAGTGCGCTTCAGAGTCACAGAAACGAAAATGTTTTGGAGATGCAATTATTGAGCGGACGAAACCGTGTCGGGAGTGCGCGGAACAACATACACACCCGCCGAATGAGACCCAACGAACAGCACATTCTGATCGTGCGCGTCGAACGCCAACGCCCAGATCCGCTGACTCGGCAAACGCCTGTCCTTCGGATCGATGCGCGCCCACGTCATGCCGCCGTCAGTCGTGCGAAACACGCCGCCACCCTTTTCGCTCGTCTGATATGCGTTGCCGACGAACACCTCGTCGCCGTTGCGCGGGTTGATCAGGATGCTGGTGAAATCGCCGAATGGAAGATTTCCGCCCCGACGACTCCACGCTGACCCGCCGTCTTGCGACATGAACAACGCCTGCTTGGTGCCGACGAACACACGATCGGGCCGCTGCGGATCCTGCGCGATCACATTGATTGGAACATCGCGCGGAACGCCTTCAACGGGCCGCCATGTCTTGCCGCTATCGCGCGAAACCAGCACGCCGGATTGCGGTGTCCCGACCCAAATGGTCTCGGGCTGGCGCGGAGTAGTCGCGATGCAGGTGGTTCGCGGATCGCTCGTACCGTAAGAGAGTTTCTGCCAACCCTTGGAGGGGTCGAGACTGCGATAGAGACCGCTGTTGGTCGCCGCGAGAAATCCGGGCTGCCCCGTTTCAGCGTCGACCGTATGGACCAGCGTGTGCACCGCGTCCGCAAGAATCAAATCTGCTTGTTCGGTTGCCGTTGGACCAGTGCCTTTGCTGACGCCGAGTGCCGCGAGCGTAATCGCATCGAGCTTGCCTGTGACCGGCAGGTGGCGATCGGTCTGAAAGCGTTTGACGGCTGACGTCGTACCGGCGCCGGCTTTTCCGTCCGGTATACCGAGATTGTAACCAAGAGCAGCGAGCGCTTCCTGGGCGTGGAGAATTGTGTCGTCAGGTTTCGTCACACCCGGAGTTCTACGTCTCGCCACGGGCGCAGCTGCCGACTTCGCAACTTGCTTTGTAGAAGACTTGGCCGCCGCAGCTTTCTTCTTACCGGGAGTGCTTGGCGCCCACACCGGCGCCCATGAAGTGCCGCGATCGGTCGAGCGATAGACGCCGAGATTCGTGCCGAGATAGATCAGGTTCGCATCGCGCGTGTCCTGCACGATCGCGTAGGTGATCAAACGCGAAGGCATGCTGCGCATCGAAGGACGCCAGCTCTCGCCGTTATCATTACTCACGAAGAAGAAGCCGCCGCCAGTGGCGGTATTGATCGTCGACGCGTAGATGCGGTTCGGCGTTTCGCGGTCCGCGAGAATCGCATTGGCGAAGCGGCCGCTGAAACCACCGTTAGTTGGAGTGAACGATTTCGCGCCGTCGGTTGAAACCATCACACCATAGTTGTTGGTGCCGATGTAGATGACGTCGGGACGCGACGGATGGACCGCGATCGAGTTGATCTCGAGCTGGCGCGAAGTTGTCACCATCCAGGAGTCGGGATCGCCGCTCTTGTCCGATCGCCAGAACCCTTCAGTGGTGCCGGCGAGAATCAAACCAGCGACTGACGGATGCTGAAGGATCGTGCGCGTGCGACGCGACTGCGACGGGATGCCCTGCACCTTGCGCCAGTTATCGCCGCCATTCTTGCTTTCGTAGATGCCGCTGCACGCCGACATGAACACGTGATTTGGGTCGCGCGGATCGATGTCGATTGCAAAAACGTCTGAATCGTCGATCATTCCTTCGCGAATGATCTTCCATGTCTGACCGCCGTCAAGAGACTTGTACGGTAAGTACCAGGTGCCGGCGTAAATCGTGTTGCTCGTGCGCGGATCAAACGCCAGTGATTCGACGTGATGTAAGCCCTGGACTGGCGAAGTCGGCAACTGTTTCCAGGTTTCCCCTGCATCGTCCGAACGAAAGATCGTGTTGAAAGTACCGGCGAGCAAGATGTCGGGATTTGCTTCCGACTGCGCGAGTGAATGAATCGATTCGTTCTTGAGCTGCGTGCTCTCGCGCCAGCTCAGGCCGCCGTCAGTCGATTTGAAGAAACCACCGGGTAGATCGTGACGGTGGGTACCGACATACAAGACTTTCGGATTTCGCGGATCGACGATGATGTTATCGACGAAGAGACGGGGCCTGCCGAGGTTGTACAGCAATTGCCAGTGCTTGCCCGCATCGTCGGAGGTGTAAATCTGACCGTCAAGAGTGCCGAAATAAAAGCGATCGGGATTAGAAGGATCTACTACGAGTGCTCGAACGTCACCTCCCGGAGGTCCGGTGGTACGCCAGTCGTTTGAATAGAGAGCAGGATCAGCCGAATCGCCGGCTGCGGACATCACAGCAACGTTGGTCGCCAAACTCAGACAGAGCAGAGTGACAAACAGCAGGGGGAGACGCGTAGCAAATATTCTCATCGTTATTTCATCCAGGGTTAAAACATCCGGAGCAGGGTCGCTCACCTTGGCGACAGTTTATTACAGATTCCTCGCTTTGTATCTTAAAAGCTGGGGGCGGAGATAGGATGCCGGGGAAATCTGGAGCAGTTGCACAAATTCAACCCGTGCGGCGGCAAGTGTAGTCAAGTTGACTAAAAAGACAACGGGCGACGCTGGAAACAGCGTCGCCCGTGTGTTTGTAGGTTTTGGTTTAACCAAAACCGTTAGTTGTTATTCATCGCCTCGGCCGCGTGGCGGTCTTGGCTTCTTGTTTCCGCGCTTGCAATCCGGACAGGGCGAGATGGCGCCTGCGGTATCAACCTCAGGCTGGGCTGCGCCTTGGGGCACGACCCACAACTGCACCGTCAGGTCTGCACGGCATCCGCCGTCGACGACTGTGATACGGCTCGCTTCAATTCCGCGAGTGTTCACGAGGTAGTCCTTAGCACGGTCGCCGCGGGTTTGTCCCTCACCGGAGCAAGTACCGTAGGCAATGATGGTCGCTGTCGAACCCGGCTCGTTTTGGAGCTGGATTGCGAAGTTGTCGAGTCTGGCCTTCTCATCGTTGAAGCGGATGTTGCCATACTCGTCAAATCTCTTCGCGACTGGCGCCGGCGGTCTCACCGAAGTGGTGCAGGAGTTCGTGTTCGAGCACGAAGGATCTGCGCCACCGATGCTGACAGTAGCAGTTACTGTCTGTCCGCCCAGTCCGGCAGTATCGACTGTGATGGTCGAGGTTCCCTGACCACTGGAGATCGTTCCGGCCGACACTGACCAGTTGTAGGTCGGTGCGAAGCCTTCCGGTCCGCCAGCCACCGAAGCCGTGAACGTGATGGGCTGACCAAGGTCAACTGCATCCGGACAGCTTACGGAAACGGTCGGGCACGGCGGCGGCGGCTGTTCGCAAGGCGAGCAGTCAGCAACCGTGACGGTAGCCGAGCCATTGGCCGTGTGTTGATTGCCGTCGTTGACCTCAACGGTAGCGGTGTACGTTCCATTCGCCACGCCCGTGAGATCCCAGGTCACCATTTTACCTTCGCCACTCAATTTGCCGCCGGTAACTGACCAGGTGTAGAGCAGCTGGTCGTTATCCGGATCCGTGGCGTTCGCGGTTAGCTGAACTTCATTACCAGTCGGCGTACAAGTCGTTCTCGTGTTCGGCGGGCAAGGCCGCAGAATCGAGCTCATGGACGTTGAGACGCCGGTTACGGTAGGTGGTTGATTGCGGACCGGCTCTGTTCTGGCGTTGCGCCGTCCGATAAAGAATTGAGCGATGAACCCGTTCGGCTCTTCAGAGAAGGTGAACCCGATCGGAAATCCCTGCGAAGTAACTGCGCGGGAAGTGCCCGGAACAACCACCAGACCTCGTCCCACAACGTTCACGTTCGTGATTTGTTGAATCGGGATGTTGAAGTCAGCGGGTTCAAAGTGATCCTGATCCTGCTGGTTCAAGTGACGGCGCCATGCAAAGCCGAAACCAAACCAACGACGCGGATAGATCTTGACGCCGGCGAGTCCTTCGACCGGGTTGTTATTGAACGCGTTCGGCGTGCGGCCGCCCATGTACTGCGTCGAGCGAACTTCGAACACCGGTTGGAAATGCTCATTGACCGGGAAGTCGAAACCGACACCGGCGATCAACTCATCCGGGCGATCCAACAACACGAAATCGCCGCCCGCGCCCTTCGGATTGCTGTTATAGATGTAACCGACGTTTGCCGAAAGGTTGACGTGCTTGCCAAGACGTCCGTCGACAACACCGATAAGACCAAAGTCGCCGATGTCGCCGCCCGGGCCCGCGCCGCGCTGCATTTGATTGAAGCCGGAGAAATCGTCAGCCTTGTCCGGATACCAGCGATAGAACGGAATCAAAGCTACTCCAAGCGGATTGTTTGGACCGGTGAACCGGATCTTCGCGCCCGCTACGAAGTTGTTGAAGCTACTCTCGCCGTACAGGCGGTTGATGAACGGCGCATCAGCCAGGTACGTCGGCGCCACGGTGAACGTGAGCGGTATACGAATCGGCAGCGTCAAAGCGGTTGCCGGAAGAACCGTGGTTGCGAGCACAACGCCAGGCAGAATGCTTCCGACCGGCGAGCCGATACCCGGGAAGTTGTCAGCAGAACCGAAGGTGCCGCTGTTCGGCTGGACCACTGGTGGTCCAAGCTGCGCGTTGAAACCCGGGAAGCCAAACTGCTGGCCGATCTGGCCGGGAGTCAAACCGAACGTGCCTGCCGAGCCGCCGCTGAACGGAAACTGCACGAACGGTTGATTGTTCGTAGGACGGAACACAGCGGTGTTGGCCAGCGTGCCCACGAGTGGACCAGATGGCGCAAGCACGATTGCTGGTCCGCTGCACAGCGTGGTGCCGCAGAAGAGCTGCGAGTTCGGCAGATAGAAACCGGACAGGTTCTGCGGACTGTTTATCTTGACTCCGCGGTAGCCATTCGTTTTGAAGAAAACCTCGATGTGGTCGTTGATGCCTACGTTGAAGCTCAACGGGACGTCCACGAAATCTGCGTTACCTGGATCACGGTCATAATTGCTATAGGCGATGCTGAACGTGAATTCACCCCGACGCAGAGTTGAACCGTCGTAAATAGTAAAAAGACCGGTTGGTCCACCTTCTGGACCACCGGTACCAACTGCCGGAGACTGATTGCGTGGGTCGTTAGGCGACCTCAAAGTCTGTGCTGATACTGCGGCACACAGCACCAACGAAACGAGCGCGGCTATAAGCGCCCTAGTTGCGAGTCTCATCGCATTCCTCCTGCGAAATGAGTAAAAAAATTCTGTGTAATAGTGCCACGACCCTCCGCGATTAACCGCACCTTGAGGTCGAGGCCCTAACTACAGTTTGTCAAAAAGTT
>DATANW010000013.1:0-7182 GCA_036266055.1 Pyrinomonadaceae bacterium
TGGTCCACATGACGATAGAAACGAAGGTTCATCCCCAGTCGGAAAACGTGCGCACCCCGAACCATGCTCAAATTGTCGAGCACTTGGGGCGTCGTAACCCAGCGCGCCGTGCGCGGAGTGTTGATGTAAGGTTCGCTGATGCTGTTGAAGTCGAACGGCGGTACATCGGGCCACGCGGGATTCGCCTCGCCCTGCGTGAAGAGAAAACCAAAACGGCCAAATCCCGCGGTGAATTCGTTTACGACGCGCGGCGAGAACACGCGCCTCCATCCAATCGCGAGATTTGAGGTACGACGGAATACTTCGCCGAGCGGCGGATTGTTGGGATATACCTGCGGCCGGCCGTTGAGCGGGTCGCCTTGCAGCGTGTTGTAGTCGGACCAGAGATACCTGACGAACATGCTGTTGTTTTCGTTGAAGTTATGATCGACACGGGCATTGATCGATGGACCTCTTATGCCCGTCGGCGGGTTCCAAAGAAACGTCCCTGTGTTCAGCCCGTCGCCCGCGGCGGCGAAGTTGTTTGGCAACGGGTACGCCTGTAGCAGACCCGCAGTCACGCTGTCGAGCGGTCTGCCGGTCGTGTTGTTGCCTCCCGCGTTCACGTTGTAAGTGCGAATGCAGCGGAGCGACGTCGGCGTCGCGCACAAAGGAACGAGCAGCCCGCCGGTGGTCGGATTGACCAGCAGCGTCGAGTTGCGCGTGATCGTGGTGCCGCCAATCACGAGCGGGTTTGCCGGATCGGGAACGAAGTAACGGAAGATGCCGGCGCGCGCTTCGGCTGTGTAGACCACCGGGAAGCCAAACGTTTGATCGATCGGCTGGGTGAAGTCGACCCGGTTGTACTGATAACTGCCGAAGAAGAACGTCTTGTTCTTCATGACTGGTCCACCCATTTCAAAACCAAACTGGCCCAAACGGATCAACGGCTTGGGCGCGTTCTGCGCGTTTGCATACCATTCGTTGGCGTTCAGTGCTTCGTTACGCAGAAAGTAAAAGCCGGTGCCGTGGAATTCGCTAGTGCCGGCTCGAGTGGCAATCGAGATCGACGCGCCGCTATTTCGTCCTTCCTCGGCGGTGGCGTTGTTGGTTGTGACTTTGAATTCCTGCACGTTGTCGGGATTGATGCGATAGAGGTTAGAGACCGGGTTGGGAACACTCGATTCGTTAGCCTCGATCCCGTCAATCGTAACGTTGTAAGCACGATCGCGAGAGCCGTTGACGTGCACGCCTGATCCGGCGCCGCCGAAAGAGCGTTGGACCACGCCTGGTTCCAGCAGCAACAGCGTCAGCGGATTACGACCGTTCAACGGCAACGTTTCGATCGCTTTCTGTTCGACGACATTGCCAAGTGTGGCGTTTGCGGTTTGCAGTTGTTCCGGCCCACCCTGGACCGTTACGACCTCCGACACCTGACCGACTTCCATCACGATGTCGACAGTCAAAGGATTGTTAACTTCAAGGTGATTTCCCGTCTTCAGAAACTTTTTAAAACCGGTCTGTTCGACCGCGACGGTATAGTTGCCGACCGGCAGGGCTTCAAACGCGTAGACACCTACTTCGGTCGTCGTTTGTGTTTGTGAGACTCCGGTGGCTTCATGGGTGACGGTGACACTGGCACCCGCGATCGAAGCCTGTTTGCTATCGACGACGCGGCCAGTGATTCGCGACGTGCTGGTTTGGGCGACTGCTACAATCGGCATCGCAGCCACCAGGGCAACTACGAGAACCGATAGTTTGCGAAGTGACATGTCAACCTCCTGTTTTTGTTTGCGCAGCGGCGCACGAAAGCCCGATGGATACCGCTTGATTGGCGGCGTTGGAAGGCCGCGGTCAGGGATTACCGCAAACGCCGGAAAGCACTATCAGTTTGCAATGCGCGGCAGTATATTCCTCTGCTATCCGGCGTCAAGGTTTTTAAAGTTTTTCCTTCGGGGGGTCATCAGCCATTTTTATCAATTGAATAAGAACATTTAGCTATTATTATTCCAGCGTCTTGGCCTATAATCCCGCTTCTTCCGTTCGTCTTAATCTTACGAGCTTCGGGTTTCGCGATTTCATTTTTACAAAAAGTGAAGACGAGTCTCTTCAAGTCTGCCCTGTTGGGTTTGATTGCGCTGGCGCTTGGGTGTCTGCTCTGCGGGCACGTGGATCAACCTGCGCGTGCGCAGGCGCCCACCTACGATCTCGTGATCGTCAACGCGCGCATCGTCGACGGCAGCGGTAATCCATGGTTTCGCGGCGACGTCGCAATTAAAGACGGACGCATCGCGCGCATCGGTCGCATCGCGCCCGAAACTGCGGCGAAGACGATCGACGCGAAGGGCCAGATACTTGCGCCTGGGTTTATCGACGTCCACACGCACGTCGAGTCGATCTACAGCACGCCCACGGCCGACAACTTCGTCCGCATGGGCGTGACTTCACTCGTCACCGGAAACTGCGGCTCGTCGACAACAAACGTCGGCCAGTTTCTCGGCCGCCTGCAGGAAAAGCCACTGGCGGTAAATCTGGCGACACTGATCGGTCATGGTTCTGTTCGTCGCGACGCGATGGGCGCGGAGGATCGTGCTCCCACGCCCGATGAACTCAAGAAGATGGAAGCGCTCGTCGAACAGGCAATGAAAGACGGCGCTGTCGGGCTGTCGACGGGACTGATCTACGTTCCGGGAACGTATGCGAAGACTGACGAGATCGTTGACCTGGCCCGCATCGTCAGCCGTTACGGTGGCTTGTACGCGACGCACATGCGAAATGAAGGCGACAAAGTTGCCGACGCGATTCGCGAGAGTATTTCGATCGGAGAACAGGCGGGTCTTCCGGTTGAGATCTCCCACTTCAAGATCAGCAACAAGAAACTCTGGGGTCAAACACCGATGACGCTCGGCCTCGTACGTGAGGCCCGGGCGCGAGGGCTGAGCGTCACGGTCGATCAATACGCTTACACCGCCAGTTCGACTTCGCTTTCTTCTCGTCTGCCGAGCTGGTTGCAAGCCGGTGGTTTCGAGGAAGCAAAGAAACGGCTCGCGGACAAAGCAACGCGCGAGCGCGCGATCAACGACACGAAAGACGCGCTCAAACGCAGTGGCTTCAAAGACTATTCGTTCGCCGTTGTCGCCTCTTACGGTCCTGACAAGTCTTTCAACGGAAAATCGATCGCCGAGATCACCAAACAGGTCCGTAACAAGACCGACGTGACGAGCCAGATCGAACAGATGCTCGCGATGTATGAAGCGGGCGGCGCGAGCATGATCTACCACGGCATGAATGAAGACGACGTGAAGCGGATCATGCAGGAACCATTCACGATGATCGCGTCCGACGCCGGCGTCCGTCAGGTCGACGACAGTGTTCCGCACCCGCGCGGCTACGGCAACAACGTGCGCGTTCTCGGACACTACGTGCGCGACTTGAAACTGATCTCGCTCGAAGACGCGATTCGAAAAATGACGTCGCTTCCGGCGCAAACTTTCGGCTTTCGCGACCGCGGCATGATCCGCGAAGGTTTCGCCGCTGACCTCGTCATCTTCGACGAAAAAACGATCGTCGATCAGGCGACCTACGACAAGCCGCACCAGTTTCCGCTAGGCATCAGTTATGTGCTGGTAAATGGCGCAGTCGTGTTGGCGAACAATCAATTGACTGAGGCGCGTCCGGGCGTGGGCTTGCGAGGTCCCGGATATGCGCAAACCGACAACCGAAAGATTTCGAATCGATGAAATGAGGAGGCACCCCCATGTTGCACTCTAAGTCCGATCGTCAATTCTTAATTCTCACTCTCATTTGCGCCGCGTTGCTTTTGCTCCCGGCGCTGGCCCGTGCACAAACAGTCACCGGCACGATGCAGGGCACAGTCAGCGACGCAAAAGGCGCGGTCGTCCAGGGCGCGCAGGTGGTCATTCGCAACATGGAGACGGGACAGGAGCGTACGCTGCAAACAAATGGTGAGGGCGCGTACATCGCCTCGTTTCTACCGCTGGGCCGTTATACGGTCACTGCGTCCAGCACAGGGTTCACCAAAGTCTCGCAAGAGAACATCGAGATCACTTTGAACCAGACCCGCGTGATCAATTTCACGTTGAATCCAAGTTCGGTCACTGAGGCCGTGGTCGTCACCTCCGACGCGGCGCCAATCAACACCACGAACGCCGAGATAAAAGGATCACTGAATGCCCAGGAGATCCTCGAAAAGCCGACTTTTAATCAGGGCAGCTTTCTCTCGTTGGCAGAAACCTTCGCCGGCTACCAGGAGAACCCAACGTCAGGACAGAACAATCCGACGGCGTCTTCCGGTTCGTCGATAAACTTCAACGGCACGGGCACGCGCGGCGCGACTTTCCAAATCAACGGTGTAAATAACGACGACTCTTCCGAGAACCAGAACCGCCAGGGCGCCTCGTTATCTACGATCAAAGAATTCCAGGTGATCACGAACAACTTCACCGCCGAATTCGGGCGCGGTTATGGCGCAGTGGTTTTGGTCCAGACCAAGTCGGGAACAAACAATATTCACGGCGACGTCTACTTCTATCACAACGACAGCGCGTTGAATTCTACGAACAACGTCTTTGCCCCCGGAGTCAAAAAAGGAGTTACTCGTCGTAATCAATTTGGGTTCACCTCAGGCTTTCCCGTGTTCAAGGACCGGCTCTTCGGTTTCGTGAGTCTGGACCACACGGAGAACACGGGCGCGAACAATTTCAACCGCGATGTGTTCACTCTGGCGGAGCGCGATCCGGCCAACTGGTTCAAAACGACGCCCGCGAACGACACGCCGGCGAACCGCGCCTTCGTAAAGAGCATCATCGATCGCTTCGCCAACGCTGTTCCCAACGATCCCGCGGCTGGCCCCAGAGTGTTTCGCGGACAGCAGGGGTTTGATTTTCCCGCGCGCGACTATTCAGGTCGACTCGATTGGAACCCGTGGGAGAAAGATAATTTTACTGCGCGGTGGCAGTACACCCGGCAACGGTTCGTCGCCGACGACATCATTCCCGGTGAACGCGCCGATCAGAATCATAAGCAGCAGAACCTGGGTGTGACGTGGACGCGTCTGTTCTCAGCTAAGACCGTCGGCGAATTTCGTTACGGTCTCGGGTTGAGAACTACTCTCGTCAATATCGCTGCCGGCAACGACACTCCGATCGTCCGCTTCTTCAATCCCAGCCCGATCACGACGCAGTCGAGCATCGGCAGTGCGGGCAACTTTCCGATTCAGCGATATCAAACGGACAACCAGTTTGTTTACAACTTCACTACGCTTTTCAGCCGGCATTATCTCAAGTTGGGCACCGACGTACGGCGTCAGCGTCTCGACGACCTCGCGGACAATTTCTCGCGCGGCTTCTACAGCAGCACCGTCGCCACTTGTAACGGCATCAATTACGTCAACGGTTTTAACCAGCTCATCAACGGTTGCACGCCTAATTACCAGAAGGGGTATGGACCGTTCTTCCTCGAGAACCGCATCAACGAGGCGAATTTCTACGGCGAAGACAACTGGAAAATCAGCCCCACTCTGACGCTCAATCTCGGGCTGAGATATGAGTACGTTTCGGCGCCCAAGGAAGCCGCGGGCAGAATCGAATATGGCATCAGTGCCGACAAAGACAACTGGGAGCCGCGTCTTGGGTTTGCGTGGAGTCCGAATTATCAGACCGGCTTTCTGCATCGCATGTTCGGTAGCGCGGGCGATTCTTCTTTCCGCGGCGGCTTTGGCCTCTATCACGGACGCATCTTCCAGTCCGTCTTTTCGCAAGGTGGTGCGACAGTAAGATTCAACCCGCCGAACGCGTTTTTCTACAACCAGTCGGGAGTCGCAACCTCGAGCTTCAACCCGGTCAATCTGGCCGATCCGACCAATGGCTTTGTTTTTGTACCTGGACCACAAACGGCGCGCCATACGATCACGGCAATCGATCCCGGATTGGAAATGCCGTACACGGAACAGTGGAACTTTACGATTGAACGGCAACTACCTTTTGCGTCAGCGTTCCGCGCCAGCTACACCGGCAACCGCGGCATCGGACTGTTGAAGTATTCGCTCGACAATCTGCCGCTGCACGATCCCGTTAACGGCGTATTGGTGGCGAACCATCCGAACAACCCTGCGAACCTGCGGGGTAAGACGATCCGGCTCGCAAGCGATTTTCTGTGTGCCGGCACAACCGCAAGCACCCTTACCGCGCAGTGTCCGGTCGTCGTGCCGATTGGCGAATTCGAATACAGCTTTCGCGTTCCCCGCACAAACGAGCGCCGCCCGAACGGTCTTTACACGACGAACGTCGCCGTAGCCAATGCGGCCTGGAGTTACTACCACGCGATGCAGCTCGAATGGGTCAAGCGTTTGAGCAGCAATCTCAATTTCCAGGCTACGTACACCTGGAGCAAGGCGATCGATACGACGTCGGAAGCAACGTTCGTCGGCACGGGAGACAGTAACCAAAACGGAAACAACGCCCGTGATGCGCGTAGTCTTTCACGTTTCCACACGCCTCATCGTTTCACGGCGTACGGCACTTATCGACTGCCGTTCTTCAGTGGAGACAAAGGTTTTCTCGGCCAGGGTTTTGGCGGCTGGCAGTTTTCCGCGGTCATGAAATTCGCAAAAGGAACGCCGTTTACGGTAACGACGACGGCCCTCGATTTGAACTTCGACGGCTTTAGCGAGAGCAGGCCGGTGTTACTCGATACTTCGGTACTCGGCGCCAACGTTAACCATCCTGCGAATTCGCGCGACGTCCTGCCGCGTACTGCTTTTCGTGCGCTCACGACCGCCGACTTCAATACGCCAATACTGGGTCGCAACACCTTCTTCCTTGATGGCACGAAGACGCTCGATTTCGGATTGACGAAAATTTTCTCCATGCCGTGGGAAGGTCATAAGCTCACCGTGCGCGCGGACATGTTCAACTCTTTGAACCATGTGCAGTACGGATTTCCAAGCTCTGTGATTACCAATACAAACTTTGGCGCCATCACGAGCTTAGCCACTTTGTACCAGCCGCGAAACATTCAAGTTTCGGCGCGCTACCAGTTCTGATTAATGAGATTAGGAAAGCGCACGTGGCAATTAGCGACAGCGTTCGTGCTTTATTGCACGCTACTGGCAGTTCCTGCATTTGCGGACGTCCCGGCGACGGATGAAGTACGCGCACTATGGGTCGTGCGGACTACGTTAAC
>DATANW010000014.1:0-25065 GCA_036266055.1 Pyrinomonadaceae bacterium
GAGTTCAAGGTGCTCGAAATTCGAGAATGCCACCGCAAGGCTTATTAATCCCGTCACTACGGCAACGATGGGAGTCATGAACCCCAACAACAAGAGCGTGGCGCCCGCGAGGACGAGCATCTTAATCACCCAACTGGACAATACGGCCGCTTGCGTGATCAAAATTCCCGCGACCAGCGCACGCAATAGCAGCAGCCCGAAGCCGGGCCAGCCGGTCGGGAAGGCTGGAAACAGTTTTTGCAGAATCGTTCTCCTTTATCGCAGATCTTCCGATCCGTATTTCTACTGTATCCGTTCTAAGAGGCAGACGAATCCTGCGATAAAGGTAACTTTCGATAACTCTTTGGAGTTATAGGCCCAGGTTGAGACTAGAGTTGGATGATCCCGCGGCGGACGCCGATCGCGACTGCCTGAGTGCGATCCGTGGCGCCCAGCTTCTCCATGATGTGCTTGATGTGGACCTTGACAGTTTCTTCTGAGATGAAGAGATTCTTTGCGATATCGCGGTTGCGATTGCCATCCGCAACCTGCCGCAGCACCTCGACTTCTCGCTCCGTGAGACTCTCGTCAGTCATGTGCTCCGCGAGTTGCGACGCGATCTCCGGCGGAATTCGTTTCTTGCCGGCATGGACCTGACGGATCACGTCGAGCAACTGCGATGGCGGCATGTTCTTGAGCACATAACCTCGCGCGCCCGCCTGCAACGCACGATGAATCTCCACGTCGCCTTCAAACGTCGTCAGCATGATAATTCGTGCTTCGGGGAACTCGGTGCGAATTGCGATCAGGATGTCGATCCCGCTCATGTCCGGCAGCCTCAGATCCATCAGCGTAACGTCCGGCACGTGCTGCTTGAAACGCTCGAGGGCTTCCGCGCCCGTCGCCGCTTCCGCGACGAGCGTCATGTCGGGTTGATTGTTGACGAGCGCGGCAATGCCTTCACGCAGTAGCGGATGATCGTCGACGCTGAACACTCGTATTTGATCGCTCATTTCTCGCCTCTTGAAGGATATTTACCGGTCCGCAGTCCGTGTCGAAAACGACTGAGCCAACCAGACGGCGGCGCGGACACAAACGCGATGTGGCTCGGGATCGACAACTCCACTTCGGTCCCTGCACGCGCGCGACTCCAGACGCGCAACCGCGCGCCGATGCTTTCCGCGCGTTCGCGCATTCCTGCCAGTCCCCAGTGGCCGTCGCGTCCTGAGTCCAGCACGTTCTGATCGATCCCGGCGCCGTCGTCGCGGACCAAAACACGTAAGTGTTTCGTCGAGTATTCCAGTTCCACTTCGATCTTGTTTGCTTGCGAGTGACGAAACGCATTCACCAACGCTTCCCGTCCGATGCGGTAGACTTCGTCGCGAATGATCGGGCGCAACTGCCGCTGGGTGCCGTCGACGATAACGCGATAATCGAGTGGTCCATTCGTCGTAAACTGTTTTCCAACTTCCGCAAACGACGTCTCGAGATCGTCGGCATTCTCAGTCGTCGAACGCAGCCCGCGAACGGCATCGCGCCCGTCGTCCACGACCTGGCCCATCAACTCCATCACGCGCGCGACAACGGGCTTCGCAGGCGAGTCGACCGGCAGGTGTTCATTCGCCACGTGAAGCTGCATTGACGCACTCACAACGCCTTGCAGCAGCGTGTCGTGCAGATCCTGGGCAATGCGAGTGCGTTCCGCGAGTCGTTCTTCGAAACGCAGGTTGAGTTGCGTCCGCACCTGGTGCAGATGAAAACGATAGAGCGCGAACAGCACGACGACACCGGCCAACACGAGCGAGATGCGGAACCACCAGGTACGGTAAAACGGCGGCGTACCGTCAACCACCGCGATCGCAATCACTCCGTTGCCTTCACCGGGCAGCTCAAATGTCGACGTGGCGGGAACGTAACCCGGTTCTACCAGCAGCGCGGCGTACTCGGTGCCGAGGTGCGTTGAGTTGGTCCAGGTCGAGTTTGGCCCAATGTTCGTGAACGGCTGGTCGGCGTACGGTTGCACGTACCATGCTCCGCTGCGCGCGTACAAAACGATCCGCTGGTCGCTGCGAGCGCCGGGCGCGCGGCCGGTGATCTTATCCTGTTCTGTTACACCGCCTTTGTCAGCTCTCGGAACTTTGGTGAATTCGATAAACGGTTCGACAGGTATTCGGCGAGCGGTGCAGCCGCTCAACAGCACAATGATCAGCAGTCCTAAACTGATTCTGAACAGTCGCACAGAGATTCGCAGGGAAGCGTACCACCATCGTGGTAGTTAAAAAGACTCACTTCTAGTGATGCACGAATTGTCTGGAGCGGGAACAATGATAGTGCAAAGTTTTAAAAAAAAGGAGCAGTAATGAGCACGATCTCAACGAAAAACGGAACGCAGATCTTCTACAACGACTGGGGCACGGGCCAACCGGTTGTTTTCAGCCATGGTTGGCCGCTCTCAGCCGATGCGTTCGAGGACCAGATGTTCTTTCTCGCGTCGCACGGCTATCGCTGCATCGCACACGACCGCCGCGGGCATGGACGGTCGAGTCAGCCCTGGAACGGCAACGACATGGATACTTACGCAGACGATCTCGCCGAGCTCGTCGCAGCGCTCGATTTGAAAGACGCGATCCACATCGGTCATTCCACCGGCGGCGGCGAAGTCGCCCGTTACATCGGACGACATGGAACGAAGCGCGTCGCGAAAGCAGTGCTCATCGGCGCCGTGCCGCCGTTGATGTTGAAGACTCCGGCGAATCCGGGCGGTCTGCCGATCGAAGTGTTTGATGGACTGCGTGCGGGTGTTCAGGCCGATCGATCGCAGTTCTTCAAAGACCTGACCGCGCCGTTCTACGGCGCGAACCGGCCGGGCGCGCAAGTGTCGCAAGGCCTGCGCGACTCGTTCTGGTTGCAAGGGATGTTGTGTGGATTTCCGGCAGCTTACTTCTGCATCAAAGCCTTCTCCGAAACCGACCTGACCGAAGATCTCAAGAAGTTTGACGTGCCGACTTTGATCCTGCACGGTGACGACGATCAGATCGTTCCGATCGGCGCGTCGGCAATGCTCTCGTCGAAGATCGTCAAAGACGCGACGCTGAAGGTCTATCCGGGCCTCCCCCACGGCATGTGCCAGACGCACAAAGATCAGATCAACCAGGACCTGCTTGCCTTTATCAAAGGTGAAAAAGCAGCGAGTGCTTAATAGTTTCCAGGAAACTCATAAGGAGAGATAGATGAAGAACACTACCATCATTCTTGTTCACGGCGCTTTTGCCGACGGTTCGGGTTGGGGCGACGTAATTCCACTGCTCGAAGACGAAGGTTACGAAGTCATCGCCGTGCAGAACCCGCTTACTTCGTATGCCGACGATGTGGCGACTACTCGCCGCGTCGTCGACGCCCAAACGAAACCGGTTGTGCTTGTGGGCCATTCGTATGGAGGCGCGGTGATCACGGGAGCCGCGGTTGGCGCGACGAACGTCAAGGCGCTGGTCTATGTTGCCGCGTTTGCTCCCGACACTGGCGACAACTTGCAGGCGCTGCTCGAGAAGTATCCTTCGAAGATCGGAGCCGCGCTGGCGCCTGACGCCGCTGGTTTCCTGTACATCGATCGATCCAAGTTCAAGGAAGTGTTTGCGGCGGACGTTCCGGATCGCCTGCGAAGCGTCATGAACGCCGCGCAGAAACCGATCCACTCGACGATCTTCGCGCAAAAATACGAAGCTGCCGCGTGGAAAGACATTCCAAACTGGTATCTGGTTGCGACCGAGGATCAGGCGATCAATCCTACGCTGCAGCGTGTATTTGCGGAGCGAATGAAGGCGACGACCGAGGAAGTAAGATCGAGTCACGTGCCTTTCGCGTCACAACCGGCCGTCGTCGCGCGCATTATCGGACAAGCCGCGGCTGCCGTCCTGGCACACGCAGCGACCGCAGGCTGAGCGCATTAATCTGCAGGCGATGGTTGTTGTTATCATGTGCGGGCAATGTCCAAACCGATTCAGATCCTGCTGCAAACGACGATTCCGACTGTCGACGACGACTGGACGATCGACAGGTTTTCACTGCTGGCCGAATACCTGGCGTCCTTAAAAGATGAGAATGGCGCCCGGATATATGAGGTAACGGCGCGGAATCGAGAGACGAACGCGCAAGGTGACGACGCCGTCCTGAGCACGCTCGATACCAGCCACTTTGATCAACTCTGGCTTTTCGCGGTCGAGGTGGGTGACGGGTTGACGGAAGCGGACTGCCGGGGAATCACGCTTTTCTATCAACGAGGCGGAGGTCTGCTGACGACTCGCGATCATCAGGACCTTGGCGCCTCGTTGTGCACGCTGGGTGGAATCGGCCGCGCCCATTTCTTTCACAGTAACCACCTCGATCCGGACGAGTCGCGTCACGTGCGCGACGATCGCGATACCACGACCATCGACTGGCCCAACTATCACTCGGGCAACAACGGCGACTATCAAAAGATCACGCCCGTCGAACCTGTTCACGAACTGCTGCGAAACGAAGCGAACGCTTCCGGCACGATCGAGTATTTTCCGGCACATCCGCACGAAGGCGCCGTGGGCGTACTCGAAGGTGACGACAACGCACGCGTGATCGCGACCGGACTCAGCAAAACGACCGGGCGCGATTTCAATCTCATCGTAGCTCTCGACGAGGAGGACCATCCTGAACGTGGTCCATCGGGCCGGGCGATTGCGGAGTCGAGCTTTCATCACTTCGTGGATTACAACTGGGACACGTCGAAAGGCTGTCCGAGTTTCCTGGTCGAAGCTCCCGGCGATGAGATCAAGCGCGATCCGCAGAGACTCAACGACATCAAAACCTACGTCCGTAATGCGGCGCGATGGTTAACTCCGGCTAGCTAGTGGACGCAGCATGAACCAGGCTGCCCGCAAAGTTCAACGGACTTACCTCACGCTCGAACTCTTCAACACGCTCGCGGCGTCGTTGATCTGGGGCATCAACACACTCTTTCTGCTCGACGCCGGCTTGAACAATCTCGAAGCGTTCGCGGCAAACGCGTTCTTTACCGCGGGGTTCGTGCTGTTTGAGATTCCGACGGGGGTTGTTGCCGATCTGCGCGGCAGAAGAACGTCGTATCTGCTCGGCTTGCTGACGCTCGCGATCTCGACCTTCTTTTATCTCTACTTGTGGTACGTGCGTGCGCCGTTCTGGGCCTGGGCGCTCTCGTCGTTGTTTCTCGGTCTCGGGTTTACGTTCATTTCGGGCGCCTTTGAAGCGTGGCTGGCGGATGCGCTCGAGCACTCCGGTTACAAGGAGAAGTTGGAGTCGGTCCTTGCCAAAGGGCAGATCGTTCAGGGAGCAGCGATGCTCATCGGATCGGTTGCGGGCGGAGTGATTGCGCAAAAAACGAACCTGGGCGTGCCTTACGTGATTCGCGCGGTGCTGCTTGTGCTCAACCTGATCTTTGCGTTCCTGCTAATGCACGACGTCGGTTTCACGCCGTCGCAGGGCAAACGCGCTGGTGAAGAAATCAAGTCGCTGTTACGCGAGTCGATCACGTACGGGCTGGGGAATCGTCCGGTGAGGTGGATCATGTTTGCCGCGCCGTTTACCGGCGGCGTTACGATCTACGCTTTTTACGCTATGCAACCTTACCTCTTGCAGTTGTATGGCAATAGCGCAGCGTACGGGATTGCCGGACTGGCGGCCGCGATCGTTGCGGGCGCACAAATCCTCGGCGGTTTGCTCGTGCCTTACGTCGCGCGAGTCTTTCAGCGGCGGACGACGGTTTTGATCGTGTGTGAGACGATCAGCGTTGCGGTGTTGGCCGTCATCGGTTTGGTGGCAAACTTCTGGGTGGCTGTAATTCTGCTCGTGCTGTGGGGACTGATGTTCGCCGCCGTGACCCCGATTCGTCAGGCGTTTCTCAATGCGCTGATCCCGTCGCAACAGCGTGCGACAGTGCTGTCGTTCGATTCGTTGTTTGGCTCGACTGGCGGCGTCGTCATCCAACCGGTGCTCGGCAAGGCAGCAGACGTTTGGGGTTATCCGGTTTCTTACCAGTTGTGCGCAGCTTTCCAGGTCTTTGCGATTCCGTTCACCTGGCTCGCTCGCCGCGAGCGCGTGAAAGAGGACGTGATTGATTAACTTTGCGTGCGCGTGTTCAGCCTATACCGGATGACCAACCCGTCGCATCACGTCGATAAAACGCGGATCGGCGCGGATGCTGTCGAGTAACGGATCCACCTTGAGATAGATCATGTAGTAAGAACCTTCCTGGTACGACTTGACGATGTGCTGGATCGCTTCTTCCTTCATGCCGAGTCCCAGATAAACCGTGGCGATGCTGAACGACGGGACAAAATCCTTCTTCGATCGCTCCTGCAACTCGTGAATGATCTGCAACGCTTCGGTCCTGCGACCGGACATTGCGTAGCCATGACCGAGCGCAGCCATCACTTCCGGAATCGAGCTTTCGATCTCCCGTGCTTTTTCAAACTCCTCGACTGCTTCACGCAGCTTGCCCTGCTGTTCGTAACAACGTCCGAGCAACACGTGGGACACCCAGTAGTTCGGTTCAAGATCGATTCCTTTGCGCAGTTGCTCGATCGCTTCGTCAAAACGGCGCGCCATGTAAAGATCCCAACCGAGATCCGCGTTTACGGCGGCCGATAACGGATCGAGATCCAGTGCGCGTTTGTCTTCGGCGATGCTCTCGTCGAAACGTCCCATGGCTGCGAGGTACCACGCCAGAAAGGAACGGCCGAGCGCGTAATTTGGATCGATCTCGATCGCGCGTCTGAACTCGCGTTCGGCCGCGGCCCAGTTCCAGTCGTACTGCAGCAGCAACATCGCCTGCATCGTGTGAGCTTCGGCGAGTGTTTCATCCAGCTTCAGCGCGCTTTCGACCGCTTGCCTGACCTTGGGAAGAGATTCTTTCGGTGCGAAGACCCAATCAATCTGGTTCAGATAACAGAAAGCCAGACCGCTGTAGGCCCTCGCGAAGTTCGGGTCTTTCGTGATCGCCTGCTCGAAATAGTCGATGCCTTTATTGAAACCGTCTTTGGTGTAACGCGACGCGTAATAGTGGCCCTTCAGATATAGCTGATACGCCTCCGGGTCCCTGGTGTAATACTTCATGCGCTGCTCGTCGCCGGAGAGTTTTAATCTGAGGTTCTGCGTGATCTCGGTAGCGATGTCACGTTGCGTCGTCATGAGATCCGCCATTTTGTGATCGTAATGTTTACCCCAAAGAAGTTTGTTGTTACGGACGTCGACTAGTTCGACGCTGAGCGTCAGATTGTCGCCGTGTTGGTCGAAGCGTCCGGTCATCACGGCACTCACGCCGAGTTCGCTGCCGATCTTCATCGGATCGATCTCTTTGTTCTTGTAACGAAACACCAGACTCGATGGGCTGACCTTCAGATTCGGCAATTGAGACAGACCAAAGATCAGCGACTCCGCCAGCCCTTCAGACAAATACTCCGTTTCCGCGTCGTCACGCTTGTTCTGAAACGGCAGCACGGCGATCGAGTCGATTGGCTCCTCGTTCGTTGTATTCGCAGGGCGACGGTTGTTGGTCCAATAAAAAACTGCTGCCGCCGCAACGAGCAGCACGGCGAAACCGATCGCCAAACCGGCTTTGCGTTTGCCGATTTCGCGGACGATGTATTCTGCGCTCGAAGTTGTTTGCGCTTTTGCTTGTGAGGTTGCGGCTGTTTGTGTCTTGATGGACTTCGTTCGACCAGGCGTGAGCTTGAACTTATCTTGAAACTCCATCTCCTTTCTCACGTCTTTGAGGTCGATCAGGACATCTTTGATCGTTTGATAACGTTCGTCGCGATCTTTTCTGAGCAGCTTGTTGACAATGCGTTCGATGTCGGGCGGGACGTCGTCGAGTAGATCGCGAATCGGCTCCGGCTCTTTGTTCAGAATCGCGCCGATGATGTCCATCGGTGTTTCGCCGTCGAAAGGCTTGCGGCCGGTCAGCATTTCGTAAAGCAACACGCCCAGACTGAAGATGTCAGTGCGGCCGTCGATCGTTTTTCCTCTTGCTTGTTCGGGTGACATGTAGGCGGCGGTGCCGATGATCATGCCGGGACTGGTGCCGCCGCGGAGCGTCGTGGCAATTTCCGCTTCATGGTTCCAGGTCGGGATCGGTTCGATGATTTTGGCGATACCGAAGTCGAGCAGTTTCACCAGACCATCGGGACGGATCATCACGTTCTCGGGTTTGATGTCGCGGTGAATGATCTTCGCATCGTGCGCCGCGTGCAATGCAGAGGCGATCTGGATCGCAGCGTCGAGAACGGCGTTCAGCGACATTGGTCCACGGTGCAAATGCGCGTGCAGCGTCTCGCCGTCGATGTACTCGGCAGCGATAAACGGTCTGTTGCCCGTCTTGCCGATCTCGTAGATCGTAATGATGTTGGGATGGTTCAGCGCGGAAGCTGCTTTTGCTTCCTGAACGAACCGGCGCATCCGTTCGGTGTCGAGCGAGAACTCTTCGGAGAGAATCTTCAGCGCGACGCGACGATCGAGCGTCGTGTCCTGGGCCAGGTGGACCTCACCCATGCCACCTGCGCCGATCCGGGAGAGTATGTGGTAACGCCCAGGATTAAGATCGGGGAACGATTCTTCCATCGGGCCTCTTGAGTTAGTTGGGGCGATTCGGGTAGGAAGTTTATCATCTAATTCCACGCGCCCGACAGCACGAACGCCGCCCAGAAATGAGGAGCCGACCACTTGCCACTGTCAAGCAAAGATAACTGTGCTGAGCGCAATGCCTCCGTCTTTGAACGACCATTTTTCACGATTTCCTCATAGAATCGGATCATTAATAAAGCAGTGGCCGCATCGTTTACCTTCCACATGCTCGCACAAACGGCCCGGGCGCCGGCGCAGTAGAAAGCACGCGCGAGCCCGAGGATGCCTTCACCATATTTGACTTCGCCGAGTGCGGTCTCGCAGGCGCTCAACACGACGAGGTCGGCATCGAGCTTCAAATTCGCAATGTCGCTGGTTCGCAAAATCGGGTCTGACTCGCTATTACCTCGCAGAACGATCGAGCAAGCGTCCAGGTCTTCCGGGTTCACAAAGCCGTGCGTTGCAAAATGCAGGAAGCGAAACTGGTCCAACTGTTCGGTCAATACGGTCTGCTTTGTGGCTGCCGCGAACATCTTGAGAGTCGTGCGCCCGGAATCGAACAAAGCCGCGATGCTCTGGACCTCGTTGATTGTTCCGGGAAGGGAAGCCAGACGCGTGTCAGACGACTCGCCGGGAAAATCAACGGGGGCAAACGCGATAAGTTCACGTCGTTCCGCCGTCATTCGTGGTTTCGCGGTTTGAAGCAGATCGAAGATTGCGGCCGATGGTGCGTAGGCGACTGTGTACTTTCGGATCAGGTAGGGAAGTTCCGAACCAGGCGAGCCAGTTTCGGTAAGCAGCGTTTGGAATGGTAAAAGATGAAGCGAGAGATCCGGCACGATCAACAGGTGGCGTTTCGACTCCAGGTATCGTTCCACTGGTCCAATCAGAGTTTGATAGAGCTCGTGGCCAAGTGCAACGTGCGATTCGGAACACGCAGCTAAAGCCTGGCGGAATTTTTCAACTTTCTCGCTTACGAGCAAACTATCGTCTTCAAGAGCAACCACAGCATAATCGTCACAGGTAATCACCCACGCAAACGTCACTTGATCGTGCACCGAGTACTGCAGCAGAACTGTGTCCGAATCGAGCAGTGTTTGTTGCACCTGGGCGAGGGTTGGAGGCGTGATGCTTGTCAACGGAGCAGTGATTTCGTGGTCGGGGTCCCGTTGTACCTTAAGGAATTCGCGCAGGTCACGGGCATGTCTTCGCTCACAAATGTGAAACGCTCGCGCCGCGTACGATCGATCGTTGGTTTGTTGCGAATACTTGATTAGACGTGACGTGTAGACGAGGTATATGTTTTGAATGCTGAAGGCATTGAAGTACGACAGTCTCAAGTCACGAGAGTCAATTTCCGTGTAGTGTTGCTCGAAAAGTGCGATGGCTTGTTCGAACTCTACAAAAGCAGTTTCACACTCGCCCAACGCGTCGTGAGCAAGTGCCATCGCGTAGATCACGTTGCCCTCACCATCCTGCTCGCCGAGACGCTGGACGAGGTTTAAGGATTCGGCGAGCACCGGCAACGCCGCGTCTGGCTCTTCGCCCCAGACGAAACTCATGCCTAACGAAGTGAGGGCGCACGCGGTGAGGCTTTCGTCGCCGAGCTGCCTTGCGATCTCCAGTGCCTGATTCGCGAAGCCGCGGGCCTTCTCGACGTCGACGCGAACATAGGATCCCGCGACATAAAGCATCGATCTTGCTGCCTGACCGGACGCACCGGTCTTCAGATCGATGTCGACAGCCTGTTCGAAACACTTGAGGGCAATGTCGTTCTGATTAGTTCCTGCCAGCAACACGCCCAGATTGTGGTAAGCGCCCGACAACATGCGCGGGTTACCCGTGGTTTGAGCGATCTTGAGGGTCTGAAAAGCGTAAGCTCTCGCCTCACGCTGTTTCCCAAGCTTCTGGCAAACAATGGATAGCGCGTTCAGACACTTATTTCCTTCGATCAGATTGCCCGCTTCCTGGGCGATTGCCAGCGCTTGCTGAAAGAGAGCGTAGGCATGAGCGGGTCTTCCCGAATCAGAAGTCACTTCGCCGAGGTTGAAAAGCGCCTCACCTTCTCGCTCTCTGTGGCCAAGTTCGCGCGTGAGACGCAGCGCTTCGACGAGACACTCACGACCACGTTCGAGTTGGGCCAATCTCTGATAGACCGGACCCAGCGTGATCAGCGTGATTGCCTCTCCCAGGCGATCGCCTGTTTGACGGCGCAGGACGAGGGCTCGTTCGAGATAATCCTTTGCTTCTTGCGGCTCGCCGAGATCTTTGAAGAGTGCGCCAACTCCGTTCAGACAACGTCCCGCGCCAACGCGATCGCCAGCAGCTTGATACAACTTAGTCGCCCGCTGAAAGGCGTCGAGTGATTCGCGACTACGTCCTTGCGCCTGAAGTTGGACCGCAAGTCGGTTTAGCGATTCCGCTTCGCTTGAGAGAGACGAACTCATCGGGTTTAAGAAATCCGTGTTTCAACTGACCGGTTGAGATCGCCAATCACGTCTGCATTACGCGCTTCACTTCGGGCGGTTCTTCACCCAACCACTCGGGATGCGTGGCGGTGCCGTCGTAGACGGACGTGGTCTTGAACAGTTCGTACTCGCCGCGAGCTGCGGCTTGTGCTGTTTTGCCGAGCAGGTTTTTCACTTGCGCTTCCGACATCGGTTGGAAAGTGCGCGCGGCGGTCAGGGCCTGCTCCAGATTTTCCATACTTTCGCAGCCGGTGATCACGACAGAGGTCGGCAGGTTCATCGCGTAGTGAAGACATTCGATCGCGCTCACGGTATTCGACTCCAGGATCAACCCGTTCGCCATCGTCTTCATCGCCAGCACGCCAATGTCTTGTTTGACGAGTTCGGGCAGGACCATCTTCTCGAAGCTTCGATAATGCGCATCCATCACGTTCAACGGCATCTGCACGGTGTCGAACGTGAATCCGTATTGGGCCGCGACTTCGAGCATGTAGAGATGAATGCGTGGATCCTTGTGTCCGGTAAAACCGATGTAACTGATCTTACCCGCGTCGCGCGCTTCAAGCAGCGCGGCGTTTGCGCCGTGCTCGTCGAAGATACGATGCGGATCTTCGTACCGCAGTATCTCGTGATGCTGGACCAGATCGATGTGGTCCACTTCCAGGCGCTCGAGAGATTCGTCCAATTGTTTGGCGGCGTCATGCTTGGTGCGGCCGTCGATCTTCGTCATCAGAAACGCGCGTTCGCGATAGCCGTCGCGGAGCGCTTTACCCATGCGGATCTCGCTGGCGCCGTCGTTGTAGTCCCAGCAGTTGTCCATGAAGTTGATGCCGCTGTCGATCGCGGTGCGAATGATGCGTATGGCCAACTGCTCGTCGATGTAGTTGAAGCCCAGGTGCCAACCGCCAAGACCGATCAGCGACACTTCGACTCCCGTGCGTCCAAGCCGTCGCCTGGGCATTTCGGAATTCATTTGTGTGGACATGACGAAGAGAATTTTACTAAATCGTCAACGGCATAAACAGAAAAAGGCCGCTCATAAGGAGCGACCTTTGTCTAATCTTTCTTGAATTAGTGTTTCAGCGAGGAGCGCCGGCGGCTTTCGCCTGCGCAGTCTGGAACTGCTGGTAGTACTCCTTCACGAAGTCTTTCTGCTTGCTGTGGCCATAACCGGAGTTGAATTCGTAGCGATCCATTTCCGCGAGCGCCTGCTCGAGGTTCCAGCCGTCGACATTGAAACGATAGACCGCACCGACGACGCCGGTGCGATGGCGGCCACCCGCGCAATGTACAAAGAACTTACCGGTTTCCGGATCATTCGCGACTTTCAGAAACTCGTTGATCTGGTCCATGCTGGGCGAGCTTTTATCGACCATCGGAATGTTGATGTAGCGCAGTCCGGCGGCTTCGACAGCGGGTTGTTCGTACTCCCGCGAGTTGTCGGTTAAGTCGATGATGGTTTTGACTCCCATATCTGCGAGGTTTTTCAGATCGCGATCCTTGGGACGCGCGCCGCGATAGAACCGGTCGTCCATCTGGCCAAAATTCTTGATCTTGATTTGGCTGAAACTCTTCTCGTTTTGCTGTGCGAAAGAAGCGACTGAGAGCGCCAGAATGAGGGTTGGTAACGCAATAAAAAGGGGCGAAATTCTTCTGCTTAACTTCATCTAAAAACTCCTCAAAACCAATGAAGGGTTGATTGTCTATCGGGGTCGGGGTCCGTTTTCGGAACCTCCAGTGAGATTCGTGAGAGCCTGATCCCGTTGCACAAAAAATTCGTGCTCTACTATGTAATGAGCATCTCGGCAAATACATTTCAGCAACTAAGCTTTGAGAATAAAAATTCTTGACACGAGTGGTATTGATACTTTATACAACACAGTCCTTGCGCATCAGCGCAAGCGTTGGTGAGAAGAAGATTTCGATGATGACGAGTAGGAAACAATACGAACATACGATGCCCTGGCAGCCGAGCGCCGCAACGTGCGCCGCCGCCATGTGCGACGTCGTCTGTTCGTTAGGCCTGACCTCGTCAGCGACCGATATTTTTGGCGGTAGACTCGGCCAGGAAACGCCCATAAATCGGCGTCATACCAAGCATTAATCAGCGGGAGCGGACTCCCGCTCCCAAATCTCAAAAGCAAATTCACGAGAATTGAAGGAGCGGGCAGCTTCCCTGGGAAGTTTAAAGCCCGCTCCTTTAGTTTTTTGACAATCGAAGTACCTATTTGCGAGGGATGAAGGCAGGGAGCCTTCGGGATGATGAACTCGGTGCTTTGCGAGAGTCCGTGAGTTCGCCATCCTCAGGAGAAGTGTGCCTCGAAGTGTGTTCGCAGGCTTGTTCCTCTCTGCCTTCATCCGTTTTTTAGCATGAATCGATCCTTGATCTGAAATCGTTGTTTGAGGATTTGAGATCAGAAATTGATTTGCAGAGGGGCGTAGGCTAACTGTTCTTGAATCCGTGTTGTTGTTGGCTTTGAGAACACAGATGACACAGATCAAATACCGGCGTAGCCCAATTGGCATGAGGCACTAGTCTTAGAAACTAGTTAGTGTGGGTTCAAATCCCACCGCCGGTACCACTTCATGGGGACGAACGCGAAATGGAAAGCGGACTGACCTTCAATCAGTTGATTTGCGAGTTCGAGTCTCGTCGTCCCTGCCAACACTTGTCGCCCGCATTTATGTGGGTCGTAGCTCAATTCGCAGAGCACCGCACTGTGACTGCGGCCGGTGAGGGTTCAAGTCCCTTCGACCCACCCAAAACTTTTGCGGAACTGTGGCCGAGAGGTGAGGCACTTGGTTGTCAACCAAGCCGATGACGGTTCGAGTCCGTTCAGTTCCGCCATGCGTCAGTAGCCAAATCGGATCAAGGCACCTGCCTCTTAAGCAGGGGATTGTGAGTTCGAGTCTCACCTGGCGCACCAACATTTCGGGGTGTGGTGTAGCGTTAGCATCCGAGTCTTGGGAACTCGTGGCGACAGTTCGACTCTGTCCTCCCCGACCACTTATTAGTTTCATCCGTGTTGTCAAAACACGGATTACACAGATCATGCGGAAGTGATGTAGCTGGAAACATGCGAGTCTTCCAAACTCGACTCGAGAGTTCGAATCTCTCCTTCCGTTCCAACTTGCGCGCGTCGCCAAGCGGCTAAGGCGCCGGATTGCAAATCCGGTATCGTGAGTTCGAGTCTCACCGCGCGTTCCAATTCATGCTCCTGTAACTCAACTGGAAGAGTGCGACGCTTCGAACGTCGAAGCTGCGGGTTCGAATCCTGCCAGGAGCCCCAGAAACGGTCGGATAGCTGAGATGGATTAGCGCGGGTTTGAAAAACCCGAAAGGTTGGTTCGATTCCAACTCCGACCACCAAAACCCCTGCCCGAGTAGCTCAATTGATGGAGCGCTGGTCCTACAAACCAGAGGTTGAAGGTTTAAGTCCTTCCTTGGGCACCATTTTTTTTAGCCTGGCCCGCGTTCCCGGCATCGGTCTTCTAAACCGAACCTTCAAGCGTCGGGCGGAAAGGCACGAGGTTCAATTCCTCCGCGGGCTTCCAAATATTCGGCTGTGTAGCTCAAACGGATCAGAGCAAGCGTCTCATAAGCGCGAGGTTGGTGGTTCGAATCCACCCATAGCCACCAAAATCAAAACGGGGTGATGTAACTGACAGCATCGAAGTCCTGCAAACTTCTTGTGAGGGTTTGAATCCCTCCCAGTCCACCAAATTGCGGCGTAGCTCAATTGGCACCAGAGCGCTCGTCTTGTAAACGAGATGATGCGAGTTCAACTCTCGTCGCCGCATCCAGTTTTCTTGTGGCGTAGCCAAGCTGGTAAGGCACCGGATTGTTAATCCGGTTATCGAAGGTTCGAGTCCTTCCGCCACAGCCAGTCTTTTGATCCGGAGCTCGAGCGACAGAGCAGCGGCCTTTTAAGCCGTGAGGTGCGGGTTTGAGCCCCGTCGGATCAACCACTGCGCGGTGTAGCTCAACGACAGAGCACTCGATTGATAATCGAGAGACGCAGGTTCAACTCCTGCCGCCGCGACCATTCTATTTTTAAGCAATCGACCGAAAGGAGGTAACCAACATGAAACTAGCTGAAGCACTAATTCTACGCGCTGATTCTCAAAAGAGAATTGGTCAACTGAAGTCGAGACTGAGTACGAATGCCAAGGTGCAGGAAGGCGACTCACCTGCCGAAACACCGCAGGATCTGATCGCGGAACTTGGTCGCGTTTCGACCGAGCTACTCGATCTGATCAAGCGCATCAACAGAACAAACTCAGCCACAGCTTTCGCCGGAACAACCACGATCTCAGACGCACTGGCGGAGCGTGACGTGCTTGCGGTACAGCGCGCTGTTTATCTCGACGTCGCGAACACCGCTGCAATTTCGCACGACCGCTACTCGAAATCTGAAGTCAAGTATGTTTCGACGATTAACGTCGCCGAGATGCAGAAGCGCGCTGACGAGCTAGCCAAGAACTATCGCGATCTCGACACGCGTATTCAGCAACTGAACTGGGAGACGGAGCTGGTGGATTAAGCGATGCAGTCGGTAGTCGGAAAGATAGAGGCGAGCACAACCCGTGACCCAGCCGGGTAAGTTGGGTCCAGCTGCGCTTGACGCAGTATTGGTGATGCGAGGGGCCGCGTCAGTGGGTTCGAATCCCACATAACAAATGACGTCCCAGCAAAGTCACAGGGGTACAGGGCAGGATGCAATGTAACTACCGCGTGCTGATCTATCGATCCGGTGAGGGTGGGTAAGGGGTACTGCATCGCAGTTTTCCGGGATGGTGTAACTGGCAACACGTCGGGCTTTGAACCCGAAATTGAAGGTTCGACTCCTTCTCCCGGGGCCATTCTCTTTTACATGTGTTTCGCAAAACAGGTATTTCGATCGTCGGAAGGTGAGGCAGATGTTAGGAAACACGGATCGACGGAATGTATAATTCGCGGCATGAGCGATCGCAAATACCGCCATCGGGGCTACATGGACAATGATCGTGAGCCGCAGCGCCCGAAGTCACAGCCACAGTCAAAACCTGCCGAACGCGAAGGACCACGATCCCCGAAGATGATGGCGTACGGCGAAACCGTGAAGTGCGCGTCGTGCGGCGCGAAGGTTGCGACGGCGATTGGCGGCGAAAGCGCTTGTTTGACCTGCAAAGCCGAGTTGCATACGTGTCGTCAATGCACCTATTTCGATCCGGGTGCGCGCTTCGAATGTAGTAAACCAATCACCGTGCGCATCGTTAATAAAAACGCGCGCAACACTTGCGAGCTATTCACGGCCCGAATCGTGGTTGAAAAACAAACTTCCTCCGGCGCTCCGACAGACGCCCGCGCAGCGTTCGCAAAGCTGTTCAAGAAGTGAGGCTAACAGCAGCCATTTTCCTCATCGTTAACTGTTGCCTGCCGTTTGTTCTGCCTGCTCAGCAAAAAACTAATTCAAAATCACCATTACCAATCTTCAAAGACGTCGCCCAGCAGAGCGGGCTCAAGTTTCAGCATTACAACGGCATGACGGGAAAGTTTTATCTGCCGGAGATCACGGGCAGCGGCGGCGCGCTGTTCGACTTCGATAACGACGGCGACCTCGATGTGTATCTCGTTCAAGGCACCACGCTGGAACCAAACACGACGCCCGCCGACACGATGTTTCCCTGGCGCAATCAGAACCCACCGCGCGGAAGACTCTTTCGCAACGAACTCCTTACTTCCGGTGCTGCTCAGCGTACGCTTTCGTTCACCGATGCAACCGACGCCAGCGGCATAGTGGCCACCGGCTACGGAATGGGCGCAGCGGTCGGTGACATCAACAACGACGGTCTGCCCGATCTTTACTTGACGAATCTCGGCTCGAATCAGATGTACCTCAACAAAGGCGGCGGGAAGTTTGTCGACGTCACGAAGGAAAGTGGGACTGACGATCCGCGCTGGACCACGAGTGCTTCCTTCGTCGACTACGATCGGGATGGTTGGCTCGATCTAATGATCGTCAACTACGCCGATTTTTCCGTTAGCAATAGTCCGAACTGCTACTCGGCGACCACCGCACGCGATTACTGCACGCCGCGCGTGTTTCGTGCTCCCGGCAACCGGCTTTTTCACAACAAAGGTAACGGCACGTTTGAAGACGCGACCGTGTCGGCGCGTGTCGATAAAGAGTTTGGTCACGGACTGGGAGTCGTGACGGCGGATTTCAACGACGATGGTTGGCCTGACATCTACGTCGCGAACGACGGCGATCCCAATCAACTTTGGATCAACCAGAAGAACGGCACGTTTGTTAACGATGCGCTCCTCGCCGGTGCGGCGGTGAATAGAAATGGACAAGCCGAGGCAGGCATGGGTGTCGACGCCGCAGATTTTGACGGCAACGGCACGGAAGACGTCTTCATTACGCACCTGATGGACGAAACGAACACGCTTTACGTGAACCTGGGCCAGGCGCTTTTCGAAGATCGCACGCGCGAGGCCGGACTCGGAATGCCGGGTCGTCGTTTCACCGGTTTCGGAACGTTCTTTTTCGATTACGACAACGATGGCTGGCTTGATCTGTTTGTCGCGAATGGAGCAGTGCAACTGTTGGCGCCGCTCGTGCGGCAGAAGGATCCGTTTCCGCTGGGCCAGCCGAACCAGATCTTTCGCAACACGGGCAAGGGAAGCTTTGTCGAGATCGACGCCGCAGAGGCGGGAGCTGAGTTGCAGCTTTTGGAAGTAAGCCGGGGTGCGGTCTTCGGCGACGTCGACAACGACGGTGACACCGATGTGCTTGTTACAAACAACAACGGTCCCGCACGTCTGCTGCTCAACCAGGTGGGAAATCGCAATCACTGGCTGGGCTTGCACGTCGTCGGCAAGAACGGGCGCGACTCGTTGGGTGCGCGAGTCGACGTTGTGACTGCGAGCGGCAGTGTCTTGCGGCGGCGCGTGCGGACTGACGGCAGTTACTTGAGCGCAAACGATCCGCGGTTGCTTGTCGGGTTGGGGGTAGCGAAACAGGTTAAGTCCGTGCGTGTGCGTTGGCCCAACGGCACGATCGAAGAATGGAAGAATGTGGCCGTAGATCGATACACAACGTTGAATGAAGGCGCGGGCAGTGCGCCGCCGTAAGAACACAGGATGAATCTACCGGTTCTGCGAAGCTCGATCCTTGTCTGCGTTTGCCTGTTTGCGACGTCAATGGTCGTCGGTGCGCAAACCGCGCCGGCTGATCGCGTTCTTCAGCCGTCACGAAAAGATCTCGTCGCCGTGCATCTGCCTGACCTGTCGACGCTCGAAGAGGGTGTGCGCGAACAGCTAACAGCCGAGCAGAACTCACTGGCGGCGGCGCTGAAAAATCCGGCAATTTCAAATGCGACCCTGAGCGAAGCGTACGGCAAACTCGGTCAGGTGTGTCACGCTTACTCTCTGACCGCCCCGGCCCGCGAATGTTATCTCAACGCCATGACCCTCGCGCCGAACGACTTTCGCTGGATCTACCTGACCGCAGAGTTAGATCGAGAGGAGGGCCATTTCGACGACGCGATCGGCCGTTTCTCACGCGCCCGGAGCTTGCGTCCTGATTACGTCGCCGTCTCAGTTAACCTCGGCAACATCTTCCTCGAACTCAACCGTCTGTCAGACGCCGAGAGCGCTTTCGCTAAAGCGCTCGAGATCGAGAAAAACAATCCGGCGGCGCTCTACGGCATGGGACAGGTGTCAGCCTCGAATCGTAAATACGCCGAAGCCGTGCGGTACTTCGAACAGACACTCGCGCAAGTGCCCGCCGCCAATCGCGTGCATTATTCGTTGGCGATGGCGTATCGCGAACTCGGCAACGCCGAAAAAGTAAAAACGCACCTGGCCCAGCAGGGAACGGTTGGCGTGCGCGTCTCAGATCCGCTCGTCGACGGTTTGCAGGACCTGATCACCGGCGAGCGCGTGTACCTCAGTCGCGGCAAGATCGCGTTCGAGGCACAGCGGTACGCTGAAGCGGCCAACGAGTTTCGCAAGGCTGTAGCAATAAAGCCCGACAGCGTTATTGCACGGGTGAATCTTGGGGCGGCACTGTCGCAAATCGGCGATCTGAAGCACGCGGCCGAGCAGTTTGAGGAAGTACTTCGTTTAGAGCCCGGAAAAGCTATCGCGCACTACAACCTGGGGATCATCCGCGCAGTCGAAAACAAGCCCGAACAGGCGATCGCTCACCTGCGTTCCGCTTTGAGCATTGAACCAAACGACACGACCGCTCGCTTTCTGCTGGCCCAGCAACTAAACAAATCAGGAAACGCCGAAGAAGCGTTAAGCGAATACGCACGCGTGGTGCAGTCGAACCCCGGTAACGAGAGAGCGTTGCTCGAACACGTGAAACTTCTTTTTCGCGAGGGCCAATTCAAGCAGTCGCTCGACGCTCTCGAAAAGAGCCACGAGCAATATCCGCAACGCGGCCAAACCGTCGTGCTGCTTGCCTACCTCCTTGCCGCCTCCCCGCAGACTGACTTACGCAATGGCACGCGCGCTTTGGATCTGGCCCAACGCGTCTTCGCTACCAGCAGCACGCCACAGTACGGCGCACTCGTAGCCTTAGCTCTCGCCGAACTCGGCCGTTGCAGTGAAGCAGCCGACTGGCAACGCCGCATGATCGCCGCCGCTGAGCAGGACCAGAACAAGAACGCGAATCTACTGGTCAAGCTTCGGGCGGGCCTGAAGCAGTACGAGAGCGGCCAATCATGCCGGCCCGAAAACGAAACGATCCTCGCGGAACTGTTCATGGGCCCTTCCTGAACCAGAACACGTCGCGCATCGTATACAATGTAACCGCCATGTTCCCCCGCTTCTTCCTACTCGGCGTCTTACTTCTCTGGTCCGTCGGCGTCTCGCCAGCGCAGGAGCCGGAAAAATCTTCAGGGCCGCGCATTGAGCTCCTCACGATGAACGGCGGAAAACCGACTCTGAGCGCGACGGGCGAAGGAATCACCTCTTACAAGAACGACGAGATCTACCAACGCGGCAAGATGAGTGTACGCCTGCTCAAGCCGGAGGAGGTCCAGTTCAAAATCGAGCTCCCCTACGGCTACAGCCTATTTAACAATCTGGTCTACGTCGTAGAAACAGATATCCAGTTCGCGGGATATAGCGACATTACTTTCAACATTCCTTCGGCCCGCACTAAAGAAACTTTTGCGCAACTGCGCATCCTTTATCCCGAACTCGATTACGCGGAACCAAAAGTCCCCCAGTGGACCGACATAACAGTCGACAATGATTCGGAAGAGGCACAACGAGAGCTAACCGAAACGGCCATCAAACAGCGTCTATCGGATTTCAAGTCGCGAACGCTACACGGCTTCACCCAGTCTACCCCTCTTGCTTTCGTCGTAGCCTTGAGAGATCCCACCAAGGTGCGTAACAAGTTGAGTGCGGATCTCGAACTTACTGGCACCGGGCCTGAACAAGTGACGGAAGGGCAAGAGGTCACTTATGAACTGAAGATCACAAACGCTGGGCCCGAGACGGCAACTGGCATTCGTCTGCACGCAGCTCCCAGTTTTCCTTTCGTCTCCGTTGATGCGAGTAAGGGAAAATGCAGAATGTCGGGCCAAAATGTCTACTGCAAGATCTCGAGTTTGGAAAAGGATCAAAGCGTGAAGATAAAGATCGTTGAGCGCTGCGAGTGGAATCGCACCTCGTATAATGGTCTTACCGCAGGAGACAACCCCAGACCGATAGTCGTCAAAGACATCAGCGTTGGTTCGATCGAACGAGATACCAATGTTGAGAACAATCACCTGGACCTGCAAACGGAAATTTATCCGGATCAGAACAAGGGACCAGTGATTGAAATTCAGAGTCCCACGCAGTTCCAACTATTTAACGGACCGGGCGCGTCCGTGCCGATTCGTTTCAAAGCTTCAGACCCCGACGGCTTCATCAAGAAAGTCGAAGTGTTTGACACGCAGACAGGTAAGTCGTTGGGTGAACCCACGCTTCAGTCCGAGGGGCAGTACGAACTGATCTACAAAGACGCCGGTTTTGGTCGCCATTGGGCCGCGATCATCGCCACTGACAATCTGGGACGAGTCGCTACCGAGCAGACGCCGGAGTTTTTCGTCAATGGCCCAGCGAAGGTTGAAATCACCAGTCCCAAAACGGGAAGCATGCTTAATCGCGAGGATGGTGAGATTACGGTTACGATTCGTGCGTCGAGTCCGTCTTCGTCGATAAAGAAAGTGTCGCTCGACATCTGGAATTCCGACGCAAAAGCGGTTGGCAATGACACTTATGTGGTGAAGGTGAAAAGCTGTCTGCGTAAATGCCGTTTGCAAGCAATCGCGATCGACGATAACGGAGTTCAGTCGCTGTCCGAGTACGTGGAATTCACGATAAGGTCCATTCCGGCAGTGACACTCTATTGGTATGACGGGGAGTACATACACGAGATTGAGCGCGGCCAGACGTTGAAGATGACTGATGAACTCCGGCTGCATGCGTCAGGAGCCCACGACGACAGTTTCAACGAGGCGGAAATCGTCAAGACCGAGATCTTTGTCGACAACGCGCTTGTCTGCACAATCGACGAAGCCAACCGCTATTGGCATGACTACAACTGCGTTTGGCGCCCGTCACCCGGCAAATACAAACTTCACGCAATCACAACGGATGAGGATGGGGCGGTAGGAAAGTCGGAGGTGATCGAGGTCGCTATCGAGAAACCCTGATCACCTCCGTAATTTAAAGCCTCAAAACTACTGCCTGATCGTAATCGCCCCGTCGCCTTTAAGAATCTCGGCAAACGTGTAACTCTGAAGTGAATGCGCCTTGCACGCTTTGAGACTGCCCGGGATCAAACTCGGTGACGGTATTCCCACGTCGTCTTTGCGTTCCGCATCAGTGGACCACCAACTCATGAATGCGCCTTGATCGTCTTTCCACTCGGCGTCCGCCGGAATCCATCCGCCCGGCTCCGGCTCGCAAAACTGCCAGACAAATTTATCGGGGGTTTCGACACCATCATTGTCTTCGATCACTAACTGCACCCATCTACCGATGTATTCGCGAACACTGGAGTCGCTTATGACTCCGCTCATAAGGGCGCGGTTCTTCTCGATCGTCATCGCGTCGAAATCGGCTTTCATCGTAAACGGGACGCCTTCGTCTTTCGGCGGATCGCCATCCGGGTCCCAAACGACGACTTTCGTGTCATCAGTAAAGATCATGTAGCCGGTGGCCCCACCACGCTCGGTTGAGGTCGCGTTGAACTCGAGATACTTCGATATCTCATCGTCCATGATGAATTTGTACGTGCCGCCAACGGTACCGGCGACTTGGGCGGAGGAGGGTAAAGGTGTTGCAAGAAAAACGAGGCATAGTGCGAAAAGCGAGGCACAAAACTTTCTTAGCATTGAGGGTCAACTCCTTTAATTAAGATCTTGAAGGGGGAAGTGTCGGTCGGGGGCAGGGTTTATAGCACAAACACTGTTGCACTTCCAATAAATTTGCTGATGCGAGGCGTTCGGTGGTCTGCATTTAATCGTGAAAATACCTGTTCCCAAGCATAACGCGCAAAAAGTGAGAGGAAAGGACCAGCGGGCCAGGAGGTTGGGCCAGCTAGCCAGACTGGCGAACTGTGCGGAATCGAGCCAGGCAAGATCACGCCGACCCATCTAGATCTGCGTACCGTAAGAATCGATTCAGATAAAACCCGGCGTCGAACCGGAGAGTGGCCCCATAAACGCCCGCGCGGCATCCACTTAATTCCCCCGCCAGCAAGTCTTTTTCAAAGCTGATGAGACACTCGGGGACCATCTCAAAAAAGTTTGAGACGTTATTCTCAAACAAGGAAATGTAATCTTCGAATGAGGGAGATGTGTCTAGAAACTCCCCCCAGTTTCCGTCTGTTGGCAGGTGCCAAAACATGCGCATCCGAAAGCTTACGCTATATTGAGTTAATATTTCCTCGCGAAAAATATCAAACAACTGGCCACCCTCGGTCCAAAGTGGATCATCTGCAATGGCCTTATAGATGGGAACTATCACGCTCGAAAGGACCTTTCCCAACTCGGCTTTTGAAGCAACTGATGCTTCGAGAGCCGGGTATAGTGATAAATCTTCGCTCCGTGCATCTGCCAATCCAGCTCGGATCAGTGCTGGCATGGCTATATGCTGCAAATGCTCAAAAGCAGCCTCGCACGCAAGCTCGTAAGCGTCGACAAAAGGTTCGCGAACTGAGAATGATTGAACTTCCTTCGCCCAGGATTCGGATTCATCAGTTCGAGGAGTCTGAAAGATTTGGGCTGCTGCCTGTCGCAACTCGAGGTTGTTTAGGAATTCAAGTTCCGAGCCTATGCTCTTGAGATACGGAGATTCTGCACCGAAATCCTGCTCAATACTCGAGAAGGCAACTTCCAAATGCCGGCGAGCAGTTTCGGAGTCGCCTTTGCAACTCTGAATTTTCCCGATAAGGAATTTAAGCCGCGCAACCTCGAAGGTGTTCTCACGCGACACAGTCTGCGCGAGCGCGAGTCCTTCAAGCGCAGCAGCTTCGGCCGCATCGTACTCGCCGGCTACGCGAAGGATTTCCGAGTATTCAGCAAGTAATCTGATTAACGTCGGACTACCGTTCGTCCTTTTTCGTTCAATGGCCATCGCGGCTTCACAAAACCTGCCGGCATAATGAGTTTCATATTCCGACAGCAGGATCTCAGCGTATTCAGACATTACTTCGGGTAACAAGCTGACCCGATCTTTGATTTCATCAAGCCGGTCAATTGCCTGACACAGATACTCGGCCGCCTTCTTATACTCATCGTTATCGCGCGAGTGCGCCGCAAGTTGTAACAAGCACGTGATGTCCCAGTTATTTCGTTTTTTCTCTCGAAGCGCTGTGCAACACCTCAAGGCGCGTTCAAGAGTCTCGGTAATGATCTCCTTTTTTTCTTCGGACCCGGCGGCAGTTAACTGCGCGGCTTGGATAAGAAGGGGAACTAAATCTTTTTGCGTTATTAGCTCTTCTTCTACCGACTGTCCAATGTCAACGACGTGTAGACACCACAGTTTTGACTTCTCATCCACTCGACGCACTTTGGTTAGCGAACTTTTCAATAGCAAGACCGAGACCCGGATGATGAATGGGCGCTGCAAAACGGCAATTTGACAGCGAACTACCGATCGCACCAGAGGATGAAGACAGACATCATCCGGGTTTACTTCCAGCAGCCCATATCTGCGCAACGATTCCAGGGTTCTGTTGAGGTCAAAGATATCGACGTCGAAGCTTTCGTCGAGGTCTTCAAGTCCTTTAACCCAACGGGCCATGAATCGCATAGCACGCAGCAGCGTGGAGGAGAGTATTCTCATTGCGAGCGGCAACTGCATTGCGTCGAGTAACAGGAATTCTCGCGGGATTCGGTGAGGTCCCCAGTATGACAATGCACGTAATACAGTCGAGGCGAATGGATTCTCATAAAGAAGCCGTCGCATCGATAAGGACCAGACAGCAGCAATCGCCCGTTCGCTCTCGTCGTCAAACTTCTCGGCGCGCCGGCGGCGTTCCTCAAACTCAGTAGAGTAGTGCTTTATTCCGCACGCCGTCCTCTCTATGTATCGTCCTGCTTGTTCCAGCGCGATCGGCAGATTGCCGAGTTGTTTACAAAGCTCAGTAGCGGCCGTCCTGTCATTATCTCCTGAACGGGCAATCAAAAAATCAATGGACGTTTCTTGTTGGAGCGGCAACACTTCAATCATTTGAGCCGTGCCTAACCAAAGAGGATTGCGCGATGTAATTAAGAGATGAAAATCCGGTGAGCGGGGGACACTACTTAACGCTATTTCGGGTGTCAGGACATTATCTAAAACCAATAGCGATGGCCACTTTTGGTGTGATCGTTCAAATAATTCGAGAACCTCATGGCTGGTTAGATCTTCTGGATGGTCGCAATAGGAAAGCTCTTTAGCCAGTTGTCCAACAGCCTGATGAATAAGCCTCTCAGCAGACGCATCGATCCA
>DATANW010000015.1:0-4147 GCA_036266055.1 Pyrinomonadaceae bacterium
CGGTGTGGATGAGGCCGTAGACCATGGCGTATGCCACCGCGCCCAGCAGGTGGGTCGATCGGCGGACGGGCGCCATGAACGTGTACTCGAGCGTGCCTTCCCAGCGCTCGTAGGCTATCGACATGGCGATCTCGTTGTAGAGCCACGAGAGATAGTTCCACAGTAACGCCCCGACGACGAGGGTCAGCGTCATTTGATAGTCTTTCGCCGCCACGCCGATCAAGGCGACGGTGGCCGACGTTACCAGGGCGTAAAAGTTGAACACGACCACCCAGCCGATGTACCGGCGCGTGATGTGGTAACCGCGAAATAGGAACGCCCACGTTTGGCGCATTGCTGTTTCCATGACGTTTTCCAATCCTTTCGATCCGTGTGTTTTTTAATCGCCCACGGTGGCGAGTTCTTCATCTGCGACGAGGTCTTCACCTGTTAACGCTATGAACGCGTCGTCGAGATTGTCAGCGCCGGCACGCCTCATCAGATCGCGCGCCGTACCTTCCGCGACGAGTTTTCCCTGCGCGAGAAAACCGATCCGCGCGCACAGACGCTCGGCTTCAGCCATGTCGTGCGTCGTCAACAGAATCGTCGTGCCTTCTCGTTCGCGCAGTCTTTCAAGAAACGACTGCACATCGCGCCGGCTCTTCGGATCGAGTCCCGTCGTCGGCTCGTCCAACAGCAACAGCGGCGGGTTGATCATCAACGCTCGAGCGATGCTGATCTTCTGCTGCATACCGCGACTCATCTCCTCGAGCGGGGTCGAGAACTTCGCGTTCTCCATCCCCAACTCCTCGAGAATCTCCATCACGCGAACCTCGGCCTCGCGGGCCTTTTGCCCGTAGAGCAGCGCCGTGTACAGCAGGTTCTCGCGCGCTGAAAGCTTCTTGTAGAACGCCGCGTCAACGCTGACGCGCCCGATGATCCGGCGCACTTCGTCCTGTTGCTCCGGCAACGGATGGCCGAGCAAGTTGACCTCGCCGCTGTCGGCAATCAACAACGTGGACAGAATCCGGATCAAACTCGACTTGCCTGACCCGTTCGGGCCAAGCAGTCCGTACGTCTCGCCTTCCGCAACGCTGAACGAGACGTTATCGACCGCCCAAAGCTGCGAATGCTTTCGAAATCCCGTGCGTTTGCGGAAACTTTTACGCAGATTGCGCACCTGAATAGCTGGTTGCTGCATGATCACCTCACGAGTGGTCGCACGAAAAAACGCGACCACGAAAAACCGAAACCTTTGAATTGTTGTTGATTGAAAAAGGAGAAGTGGTCAGTCGCCCAATGGCGCCCAAATACACTTCGAGCGCGATGACCTGAGTCTAACGGGCAAAGACGGCCACTAACTTAAGCCCGGCGTCGATCGATGAGGAACAGAAGATATTTCATCAAATCACCTGTGCTGTGCAGCCTAACGGAAGATTCTTGATTTCGCAAGGATTGATTTGATCCGTGTTACCGTTTTCCGTGAGCAATCTTGGTCGCTTCGGGTAATCCTCGTAGTCGCAGCATCGCCAACACGCCGAGGAACGGACCCGGCGCAAGAATCATGAACGCATAGCGCCAGTCGCCCACTTTAGGGACCAACTCGATCGAGATCGTGGTCAGCAAAAACCCGATGCACATCTGAATCGTCAACGCGGTGCCGATGTACTGCGGATCCCCGAGCTCCGTTACGCAGGAAGAAAACTGCGCCGAATCGGCGACGACAGTCGCGCCCCAGATCGTCGCGACGAGCAACAGTAGCCACGGATTTCCGCCGTAGAGAAGCCCGATGGCCAAACAACACGTGCCGCTGATCGCCATGGCCCCGGAGGTAACGATCGTCCGTCCGACGCGATCCGCCATCAGCCCCGCGATCACACACCCGACCGCGCCTGATCCAATCACGAGAAACGAACCCAGTTCCGCGAGTTTCGGATCGCCACCATGAAGCGCCAGGCTCGCGCGAATCATCACCGGCGCCCAGATCCACATGCCGTACAGTTCCCACATGTGACCGAAGTACCCGAAACTCGCCAGCCTGACGCCGCGGTTACCAAACACCCGCACGACCTGCGTGATATCAAATCGCGCCGGCGGCAACGCATGTGGACCATCAGACACGAAGAACAAAACGATCAGTCCGCCAAGCACTGACAACAAAGAAACGAACAACACGTTGGTGCGCCAGTTGCCGCTGCCGAGTGCGTTGACGAGATACGGCGTCGCTTTACCCATCGTCAACGCACCGACCAGGACGCCGAGCGCCATCCCGCGTCGTTCGCGGAACCACGTCGCCATGATCTTCATCCCCGGCGGGTACACGCCTGCGAGACAGACGCCGGTCAGAAAGCGCAGCAGGATCGCAGTCGAAGCATCGTGCACATACAACCCGAAGAAGGCGTTGGTTGCCGCGCCTGCGAAGGCTGAGACTGCGAAGAGATGCCGGGTAGTGATGATGTCAGGAAGATTGAGAGTGGCCGAAAGTAGTGTTCCGGCGACGAAGCCGAGTTGGACCGCGTTGGCGATCCAACTGACCTGCGAAGGCGAAAGCGTCCATTCTTTTCCGAGTGCCGGGACGACTGCGGAGCCGCTGAACCAAAGCGCCATGCACAGCAGTTCTGCTGCCGCGAGTAGTGTTAGTGCGCGCCACCGTCCGGGTGTCTGGGCCACAGATTTTTTATTTCGTGTTAGGCAAGATCAAATAACAAGATTTCCGCGGATTTTTCAGCGACGATCTCCAACGAACTCTCACCCATTGCAATCGCGCCATCACCCTGCCCAGCCAGTTGCCCATTCACCTTGATCTCGCCGCGCGCGACCTGAATCCAACCGTAGCGCGTCTGGTCCATCTCGCGCCTGATGCTCTCACCCGCACCGAGTATAGAGGCAAACACACTGACATCCTGGTGCACCGTGACCGATCCATCGCGCCCATCACCCGAAGCAATCAACCGCAACTGACCGCGCCGTTCATCTTCCGCAAACGCCTTCTGCTCGTAACTCGGTTCGAGACCAACCGTCTCCGGCAGTATCCAGATTTGCAGCAAGTGCACCGACTCTGACGCAGACGCGTTCTTCTCACTGTGCCTGACACCGGTGCCAGCCGTCATGCGCTGCACGTCGCCGGGACGAATTACCGATCCGTTGCCCATGCTGTCTTCGTGTTGCAGCGCGCCCTCGAGTATGTAAGTGATGATCTCCATGTCGCGATGTCCGTGCGTCGGAAACCCGCGCCCGGGCGCGACGAAGTCTTCATTAATCACACGCAACTGCCGAAAGCCCGTGTAACGTGGATCGTAATACTGATCGAATGAGAACGTGTGATACGTATTGAGCCACCCATGATCGAAATGCCCGCGTTCCCTTGATTGCCGCAGCGTAATCATTACTTTTGGCCTTTGGTCTTTGGTCTTTGGTCTTTGGTCTTCGGCCTTTGGTCAACTAAAGCAAGAGACCTAAGACCAAAGCCCAAAAACCTGCAACCTAGATTCCCAGGCCCTCCTCGTGCGCCACGAATACCGTGACGAGCTCGTTCAAACCCTCAGCGTCCTGGTCGTCAAACCTGCCGATGCTTGGACTGTCGAGGTCCAACACACCGAGCAATCTTTCGCCATCAAACAACGGCACGACGATTTCGGAGTTCGACGCAACATCGCACGCAATGTGTCCCGGAAACTCGTGCACATTTGGCACGATGATCGTCTCACACTGCTGCGCCGCAACACCACACACGCCCGTGCCCATCGGTATGCGCACGCACGCAGGATTACCCTGAAACGGTCCGAGCACCAGTTCGTCTTCGCGCAGGAAGTAGAACCCGGCCCAGTTGACGTTCGGCAGCGAATTGAACAGCAGCGCGCTGAAGTTCGCGGCGTTCGCGACCAGATCGTGCTCGCCCTTCAGCAAGCTCAGCAACTGCACGACGAGGCTCGCGTACAGTTTTTGTTTAGGGGATTGGCGCGCGACTGGTTTTTTCGCGGCTTTCCTGGCGGGCTTCTTCGCTGCTTGCGCCGGTTTCTTGCGGGTCAGTGTTTTGCTCATTGTAGGTTCATTCAGATGTGGGTCTGATACTGATGACCACGGATTTGGAAACAGGTGTGTTGCTCTTCTCCGCAACGTTTCGCACGGGCACTAAAACGTTCGCTTCCGGAAAGTAGGTGGCAGCGCA
>DATANW010000016.1:0-12926 GCA_036266055.1 Pyrinomonadaceae bacterium
GCCGAGGAATATTGAGCGTCCCAATAGTAGTCGAGTCCTTCACGGAACGTCGTATCGGTAGGTCCTTCTACGTTAGACGCGCCGGCGCTCTTCACATACTCCATCACGGTGTTGGACGGAACGACGAAGGCGAAACCCGACACTTCCTGCCCGTTCACAGTGTCGCCGCGAAATGTCAGCAGCCCGATGACTTCGTTGGCGTCGTTTATCACTGGACCGCCGGAGTTGCCGTGAGTGGCATTCGCGCTTACTTGCAGTATTGGAGCGCCGCTGGACGCCGTTTTGCGCGCGGAGACCTTGCCGTCTGTAATACTCGCTTCAAACGCCGACTTCCCACTGAGCATCCCTGATTGAAATGTGTCAGCCGCGGCGGGATAACCGATCACCGTGACGTGGTCCTGAAGTTGAACCTTATCCGAGTCGCCGACTTTCAGAATCGGAGCGTTCTTAATTTCGATCTTCACAATCGCGACGTCTTTGCCCTGGTCGGTGCTTTCGCCAGTCGGCGCGCCATACTGTTTGATCTCGAAAGGAAAGTTGCTGCCGTCGGGCGTGAACACATGGTGCACCTTCTGAAAGCTCACCAGGGTGGTGTACCGCTCGATCAGCGCGTGATCCAGCGTGCGGGGATCGCGGTTGAGCTGTTGCCCGATCTGTTGGACCATCTGCCAGAACAGTGCCTGCTTGGTCTTCTCTTCGCCTTCGCGCGTGGTCGATACGACGTGCGCGTTCGTTGCGATGTAGCCGTTGGAACTGATGAAGAAGCCCGATCCGGACGCGATCAGCGACACGTTGTAGGTTTGCGGCTGGTAACCCGGGAGGTCCAGCCGGAACTGGCCGGCGGCGCCGTCGATGATACGAACGACTGCCGGTTTGCTGAACATCGCCAGGCGTTCGCCGTCCGACACCGCGCTCACTACGAATCGCGGCTGCATCGGGAGCAGCGTTACGGCAAGAAGGAAAGTGCCTATCGCAAGAATAAGCAGTCTGCGCATGAAAAGGGCTCCTTGGGGATGGTGATTGTTTCGTCTCAAAAAGTGAAAGCCTTGATGAAGTCTACCGGCAGCGTAGTGTGCTTCTAAAGGAATTCAGGTCGAAAGTCAATGAAAAATCAGGTGGAGTTCTCAATACACGCGTATCGTAATTGGACGCTCCAACGCTCACACCGTCTCACTTTGCGATCCTCGCGTGCTTGTCTATTCACGATGACGGCGTAACAATAGCTCCATACGAAAAACTTGATGGCACGTTGCTTGCCAACTTCAAAGGCGAGCTCACCCAGGTTAGGAGGAGAGAAGCGTGACGAAAAATATCTGCTTGTTGACAATCTTATTGCTTGTGGCACTCGCCGCAGGCTGTGCACATAATGAAGCGCAGAACCCGGCCACTGCCAGCGCCAGCCCGGTGCCGGCGCCCGACAATTCCGAGATCACTACAACTACTGACGCGAACGGAACCAAAACTGAAACCAGAACATTCAAAAATAACCCACACGTTTCAAAGGTTGTAGTCACCACCCGAGACGGAAAGAGAACCGTCAAAGTCTATTCTCCGAAGGGTGAGGAGCGTGAAGTAAATACCGACAAGAACGTGCTGGAAGCGACGGGCGACGCGATCGCCGCATCCGCCGGCTGGGTAGCGGACAAAGCTGAAGACGTACCCGGTGAAGCCAAGAAAGCAGGCACCGAAGTAGCGGACAAGGCTGAAGACGTCGGCGATAAGGCGAAGAAAGTCGGCGAAAAGACCGTTGATGCCAGCAAGAACGTTGGCGAAAAGACTGTCGACGTGAGCAAGAAAGTCGGGGAAAAGACTGTAGAGGGCGCGAAGAAGGTCGGTGAAACTACCAAGAAGGCCGTGAAGAAAGTAGTTCCGTAACTCGGATCTTTACTGAACAGAGCCGGATTTTCACAGATCCGGAGCGATCTTGATTCGCGGAAAGGGCAGTCGATAGCGGCTGCCCTTTTGTTATACTACTGGCCTTGCAAGGAGGCGGTTCAATGGCAGACATGTCGCGGTTTACGATTCTTTGTCCCTGTTGCGATGCGACGTTAACAGTCGACGCCGAAACGGGCGTCATAATCTCGCATGAAGAGAAAGCGAAACCCGTCGCGTCGTTCGACGAGATGGTGAAGGGTCTCGACAAACAGAAGCAGCTGCGGGAACAGATCTTCGCGCAGGAGCTGAGTTCCATGAAGAACCGCGATCGCATTCTCGAGGAAAAGTTTCAGGAAGCAATGAAGCGCGCGGAGAAAGACAAAGACAAGCCGTATCACAATCCGATGGACATTGATTAGATTCGCGCAGATTCTCCCAAATAAAAGTTGGAGCACAACGTTAATGGTTCGTAAATCAACGCGTTTTCTGGCGATGGTTTGTGTGCTTGCCGCCGGCCAGCTCGGCGTGCTCGCGCAGACGCGGATGCCGCAGATGAAATTCACCGACCGCACGCTCCCGAACGGCATGCGGGTGTTGAGTGTTGCCGATTCGTCGAGCCCGACCGTGGCGATTCAGGTCTGGTATCACGTCGGTTCGAAAGACGATCCGCAGAAACGCAGCGGCTTCGCGCATCTCTTCGAACACATCATGTTCAAGAGCACGAAGAACATGAAGTCGGAAATGATGGACCGTCTGACCGAAGACGTCGGTGGCTTCAACAACGCGTTCACGGCTGACGACGTAACCGTCTACTTCGAAGTGGTGCCGTCGAACTACCTCGAGACGTTGCTGTGGGCGGAAGCGGATCGACTCTCGGGTCTGAATGTCGACGATCCGAACTTCAAGTCGGAACGCGACGTGGTGAAGGAAGAGTTTCGCCAGGGCGTGTTGGCGCCGCCGTACGGGCGTTTCGAATACCTGATGCAGGAGAAGTCTTTTGTCGAACATCCGTACAAGCGACCCGGAATCGGCAGCATTGAAGATCTCGACGCCGCGTCGTTGAAAGACGTGCAGGATTTTCATACCACTTATTACCGGCCCGACAACGCGACGCTCGTAGTTGTCGGCGACTTCGATCAGAAGCAGTTTGACGCCTGGGTCGACAAATACTTCGCGCCGATCGCCAAGCCAGACCGGCCGCTGCCGCGAGTGTCGGTGAAAGAACCCGAACGCAAAGCCGAGATGCGATTTACCGATTACGGTACTAACGATCTTCCGGCGGTGGGTTTGACCTACCTCGCGCCGCGCCAGGCGGATCCCGACTCGGCGGCGCTTTACGTCGTCGATGCGATTCTTTCGGCCGGCGAGTCATCGCGGTTGTACAACTCCCTCGTCTATACCCAGCAACTGGCGGCGGAAGTAAACTCGTCTTTGGAAGCCCGTGAAGATGTGAGTCTGTTCGTCCTGACCGCCGTGTTGTCCGAAGGCAAGAAACCGGAGGACGCGGAGAAGTCGCTGCTGGCCGAGATAAAGAAGTTACAGGACGCGCCGGTATCGGCCGCGGAGTTGGAGAAGGCCAAGAACCAGCTGATCACGAACCAGTTGCGACAACGTGAAACCAGCAATGGCAAAGCGCTCTCGTTGGGTGAGGCGGCGGTGTTGTTGGGCGATCCGGCGCGAGTGAATACGGATCTTGCGCGCTTGCAAGCGGTCACCGCAGCGGACGTGCAACGCGTGATGAAGAAATACTTCGCGGACAACAATCGCATGGTCTTGTATTACCTTCCTGAGGCATCGAAGCCGGCGAAAAAGGAGGGCAATTAACGTGAACACAATGAAACGTCTATCGCTGTTGTTCGTCCTGCTCTCATCGTCGATCGTTGTCTATGCGCAGACTCCGCAAGCCACGCCACCACCGCCCGCTGCGCCGCGTTCGGGAACATTTCCAAAACCGGTTGAAGAGACACTGCCGAACGGCTTGCGGGTGATCGTTATTCAACGCAGCGAGTCACCACTCGTGTCCGCGCAGTTGCTGATCAAGAACGGCGGCGAAGTGGATCCGGCGGAACTCGCCGGAATCGCCGACATGACCGCGAACCTGTTGACCAAAGGTACGCAGAGCCGTGACGCCACGCGCATCGCGCAGGAGATCGAAAGCCTCGGCGGTTCGCTCGACTCGGGCGCACGTTGGGATTCTTCGTTCGCGAACGTCAGCGTGATGTCGTCGAAGATTGCGCCGGCGATGGAGATTCTCGCCGACGTTGTGCGACGTCCGACGTTCAACAGTGAAGAAGTTGAAAGACTGCGACAGCAGTACCTCGACAACGTTACGCTCGCGCTCGGCGATCCGGGCAGCATCGCGCGATTCGTGGCGGCGCGAGTTGTGTTTGGCGACAGTCCGTACGGGCATCCGATTAGCGGGACCAGCGAATCGCTGACGCGCATCACGGCCGCCGACATCGTCAAACTCCATTCGCGTTACTATCGTCCTGACAACGCGATTCTCGTGATCGGCGGCGACATCAGCGCCAAAGATGGACTCGAGCTCAGCAAAAAATATTTTGGCGATTGGCAGAACCCGAGCACGCCGCTGCCGTCGATTAGCGCGTCGATGAGCGATGCTGCAAGCAAGGCCGGACGCATCGTCGTGATCGACAAGCCTGATGCGGGTCAGGCTGCGGTGTATCTCGCGCGCACGGGCATCAATCGCAAAGACACGGACTATTTCCGCGGCATCGTCGCGAATTCCGTGTTGAGTGGTTATTCGGGTCGTTTGAACCAGGAGATTCGCATCAAGCGTGGCTTGAGTTATGGCGCCGGATCGTCGTTGGACGCGCGTCGCGACGTTGGACCATTCACGGCATCTGCGCAGACGAAGAATGAGTCGGGCGCTGTCGTGGCGGATTTGTTGTTGGGCGAGATTGGACGGTTGTCGTCCGCGCCGCCGGCCGACGTTGAGTTGACGCCGCGGAAGGCTGTTTTAATCGGTGGCTTTTCGCGCAACCTGGAAACGGCGAGCGGTCTGGTGGGCCAGGTCGGATCGCTGGCGCTCTACGGCATGGGCCTCGACGAGATCAACCGTTACATCAACAACGTGCAGGCGATCACGACGGCCGACATCCAGAAGTTTGCCGGCACGCGACTCGACGCGAAAACGAGTAATATCATCATCGTCGGCAACGCGAAGGCGTTTCTCCCTGAACTGCAGAAGAAGTATCCGAACGTGGAAGTGATTCCGGTGGCGGATCTGGACCTGAACACAGCGCTGCTGCGGAAGAAGCAACAGGCGGGAGAGTAATATGCGAAGTGCTTTACTGATTGGTGTGCTGATGTTGTCTGGTAGTGCGTCGTACGCGCAACAACAACCGATCGACGGCGTCGACGCACGTTCCAACTCCACGGACTTTGCCAAACAACTTGGCAGCACGGATGCGCACGTTCGTCTTCGCAGCGCCGAGGCGCTGGCGCAGTTGGCAGCCACCGAGCAGCGAAAGCTGGTCGAGGGTTATCAGCTTCAGGAGAAGAACAAGGAAGTGCGGCTCGCGCTGGATTGGGCGTTGTATCGCATGGGCCGATCGGAAGCGCTTTATCGCGTCGTCTCCGATTTGGATTCCGGACGGCAGGATCAGGCAATCGGTTATCTTTCGCAGTTAGAGGCGCCGGATGTGCTTTATCCGTTTCTCAATAAAGAGAAGAACAAGCCCCGAGTGACGGCCGGATTGTTGAAATCGCTCGCGCGAATCGGCGACGAGCATACGCTGGAAGTCGTGAAGCCGTATCGTGAGTCGCAGGAGCCGTACGTCGCCGAAGCCGCTGAGATCGCGCACGACGAGATCGAAAAACGATTGGCTGAACCGACAACGCCGGCGCGAGCGCGACCCCGCACTGTGAGCACAACGGGTGACCGGCCTTAGTAGATCTTTGTGCTTGGTGCTTTGTACTTTGTTCGCCATTTGAAAGGCCAATATGATTGAGCAAGCGAGAATAGCAACAATGAACAAAGGACAAAGAACAAAGCACTAAGAGAGCATGCACCCAAACCTGCGCACCTTTCTCGATCTACTCCACAGAGAAAACGAAATCATCACCATCAAAGCCGAGGTCGATCCGTACCTCGAGCTCGCGGAAGTACATCGTCGTGTGATCGACGAGGGTGGACCGGCGCTTTTGTTCGCGCGAGTGAAGGGAAGCCGGTATCCCGTGGTCACCAATCTCTTCGGGACAGAGCGAAGGTTGGGCCTGGCGTTTGGTCCAAAGCCGGAAGCGATGGTGCGCGAGTTTGTTCACATTGCGGAGTCGATACTGCCGCCCAAGGCCGCCGAGTTGTGGAAGAGTCGTTCGATCGCGTGGGACTTTCTGAAACTCGGGACGACGAAGACGGGACGCACGCCCGTCACGCAGGTCGTCGATAGTCCTGCGCGCCTTGATGAGTTGCCGGTGCTGACGACGTGGCAGGAAGACGGTGGACCATTCATCACGCTGCCGCTCGTCTACACCGAAAACCCGATCACGAAGAAACACAACCTCGGGATCTATCGCATGCAGGTGTACGACGCGCACACGACCGGCCTGCATTGGCAAATTCAGAAAGGCGGCGGATTTCATTACAACGAGGCTGAAAGACTAAATCAATCGCTGCCGGTGACGGTGTTTCTTGGTGGTCCACCGGCGCTTATGCTGGCGGCGATCGCGCCGTTGCCGGAAGATGTTCCGGAGCTGGTGCTCGCATCGTTGCTTGCCGGACAGAAGTTGAAGCTGACGAAGACGACGGTTGGAAACGGGCATCGTTTGGCGGCGGAAGCCGAGTTCGCGCTGGTCGGACATGCACCGCCCAACGAGCGACGGCTGGAAGGACCGTTTGGCGATCACTACGGTTACTACTCGTTGCTGCACGATTATCCAGTCTTCAAACTCGACGCTGTGTACCATCGACGCGACGCGATCTATCCGGCGACTGTGGTCGGCAAACCGCGGCAGGAAGATTTTTTCATCGGCGATTATTTGCAGAAGCTGTTGTCGCCGCTGTTTCCGTTGGTGATGCCGTCGGTGCGTGATCTTTGGACGTATGGCGAGACGGGATTTCACTCGCTGTGCGCGGCGGTGGTGCGTGAGCGTTACGGACGCGAGGCGCTCGTCTCCGGCTTTCGCATTCTCGGCGAAGGTCAGCTTTCGCTGACGAAGTTTCTGATACTGACCGACACGCCGCAAGACTTGCAGAATTTTCCGCGATTGCTGGAGCACGTGCTGGCGCGTTTTCGTCCGGAGACAGACCTGTTTGTTTTCTCAAACGTGTCGATGGACACGCTCGACTACACGAGCGGCAAAGTAAACGAAGGCAGCAAGGCGATCATGCTTGGGTTGGGTGATGCAGTTCGTGAGTTGCCGCGTGAGTTTCGTGGTACGTTGCCGGGCTTTGTTTCGCGGGCGGAAGTGTTTTGCGCGGGCTGTCTGGTTTTGCAAGGACCGTCGTTCGCGGAAGACGAATCGTTGGCGATGCGGGTAGCGAGTGATCCGTCGTTTGCGGAGTGGCCGCTGATCGTTTTACACGACGATGCGAGTGTCGCGCGTTTGTCGCCGGATTTTTTGTGGGCTACGTGGACGCGCTTCGAACCGGCCGCGGATATTTACAGCGCGCAAACGACCGTTCAGCGACATCACCTGGTCTACAAGTCGCCGGTTGTGATGGATGCGCGGACGAAACCCGGCTTTCCCGATGAGTTGGTCGTGCGTGATGATGTTCGCGAACTGGTTGATCGACGCTGGCAGGAGTACTTTCCGCGCGGCCTCAAGGCGGATTAAAAACGATTGCGTGCCACTGATCCGTGTTACCTGAACTGCCCCGCGTACCAATTAACGATCTGCGAACCAAACAGCAGCGACCCGATCGCGCCAATGCCAAGAAAGATCCCGAACGGCAACAGCATCTGCATGTTTCGTTCACGCTGCCGCGCCATCAACAACACGCCGGCGATCGATCCGGTCAGCACGCCAACAAAGATCGTCAAGATCGTGAGTCGCCAACCAAGATAGGCGCCGACCATGAACATCATCTTCACGTCGCCCAGTCCCATCGCCTCGACGCCGCGCAGCTTTTCCCAGATCCAGCCCATCAACCACAGCGATCCACCACCGGCCAGCGCGCCAATCACCGCGCCGCCGACCGACGCAACCCAGATCGGCATGCCTGCAAATGGACCATTGATCAGCGAAGGCAAGTCGTCGAAATGCGGCGTTCGCGTCAGAAACGGAATCGCGAGTCGCGCGACGACAGCAAAGACGATCCCGGGATATGTGATGACGTTCGGTAGAATCATGTGCTCGGCGTCGATGAAGACGAGCGCCAGCAGCGCCGAAACAAAAACCAGATCGAACGGCAGTCTCACACCCATGCCGTCATGCCACGCGACGACAACGAACAACGCGGCGGTCAAAAACTCGACCGCCGGATAACGAATCGAAATGTGCTCCTTACACTTCCTGCATTTCGCTCCGAGGGCGATGTAACTAAGAATTGGAATGTTGTCGTAGAACGCGATCACCGACCCGCATGAAGGACAGCGCGAGTTGGGAAAAACGATCGATTCATCGTTTGGAACGCGATGAATTACGACGTTGAGGAAGCTGCCGATGATTGCGCCGAAAATTCCGGCAAGAACGTAACCGACGACCGGGGGAATTAAACTGGAATCAGGCATCTTTGTGCTTTGTACTTGGTCCTTTGTACTTTGTTCCTGTTCTCTACTCTCGCCTTAAGACGCAAAGCAAAGTACCAAGAACAAAGAACAAAGCTCTACTTGTCTTGTTGTAACTCCCAAAGCATCAGGTGTTTCAAAAACGCGTGGTGCGCGGCAAAGCTCGCAATCGTAAAACCCGCAAAGCCGTCGCGAAAACCACCCTTCAATATCAAGCTCCGCACAAACGCGGCCGGCGCGGCCGTAACGACGCCGAACACTGACGTGCGGCGACCTTCTTCAAACATCTGCTGCGCCGCCAGTGGCGCATAACGCTCGCCGATCATCCGGTGATGGTGCGCGGCGTTCGGCGACGTGTAGTGCAGCAGATCGCCTCCGATCTCGCGCACGACCGCGCCCGAATCCATTACCACCGATTCGTGAATGTGTCGCAGCTTCCAGTGTCCTTTGGTCCTATTGAACAAGCGCAACTGATAATCGGGGTACCAGCCGCCGCCGCGAATCCAGCGTCCCTGGTAGTACGTGCGGCGGGGGACGACGTAGCCGTCCGCTTCTTCTGCGCGGCGATGGTGCTTGAGTGTTTCGAGTGATGTGCGGAGCCGATCCGAAACGCGTTCGTCCGCATCGAGGCTGAAGATCCAATCGTGCGTCGCGCGGTTCACGGCAAACTGCTTTTGGGCGCCGAAGCCGGGCCACTCGTTGACGATCACGCGCGCGCCGCACGACTCGGCGATCTCGCGGGTCTTGTCAGTCGAGTTGGAATCAACCACGACGATCTCGTCGGCCCATGCGACTGACTCACAGGCGGCTTTGATATTCGACTCCTCATTGAACGTGATGATCGTGGCGCTGATCTGCATGAAAAAAAATCCGTGTTCCTCAGTGCACGGACTGGGGAACACGGATTATACAGCTTTGAAAGCTGTTATGGACTTCGAGTTATGGTCCCGGAGTGGTTTCGACAATCACGTTATTCGCCCGCAACGTCGTCGAAGTGGCGCGTTGCAGGTCGGCGATTGCCTTGTTGTAGTCCGTCTCCGCACGCAACTCAGCGGCGCGCGCATTCGCCAGCGCGTTTTCACGCTGGAACAAAAGGAACGTCGTCGATCGACCCACCTGGTACAGCCGCTGCTCGCCTTCGAGTTGCATCTCGGCGTTCGATCGGGCCTCGCGAGCCGAAAGCACTCGCTGCCGCGATGACTCAACGGCCTGGGCGGAATTGCGAACGTCGACTTCGATGATCTGTTCCTGCGAACGCGTCGTGGCGGCGAGTTGCTCTTTCGCGATACGAGCGCCGGCCAGGTTCGCTTCGGCCGTCGTGTTCTTTAAAGGGAATTGAATCCTCACGCCGACGGTCACGTTGCGGGTGTCGCCGCCGATCAGGTTTCTGAGATCTCGTCCGTAACCGCCGACCAGGTTTGGATTAGGTCTCGTTGTGATGTCCGGCTCCTGCTGAACTTGCGGGACTTCGGCGAGTGGCAGACCCTGCGCAAGTTGAATGGCGCGGATCTGAGACAACAGGAAAGCAGTCTGGCTGGTCGCCGGGTCACCGATGATCAGCGGAACCAGCCCGGGATTCACGATCGGCGCATCAGAAACGTCCGTTCCGGCGAGACCCGTCAGAGCTACTGTGCCGACGAGGTCGATGCGCGGCTTGGTTTGGTTCTTGAAGAACTGAACGTCGATGTCGTTGATCTCATTTTGCAGGCGCAGGCGACGCAGCTCGGGCCGGTTGTCTCGCGCTGCTTGCAGTGCTTCAGGAAGATTGACCGGAGTGCTGTCAAACTTCGGCGTATCGGTCGGTGTTAATTGCGACGACCAGTCAACGCTCCTTGGATCCTTGAACACCAACACCTTCAGATTGTTTTCCGCGATCGCTACTGTTTGCACTGCGGTGAGCAGCGCCGTCTCGCGGTTTGCCAATTCGGTCAACACTTCCGCTCTTTCAAGTGGCGCCTTCGCTCCGGCGGCGATCTGGGCTTCGATGTTCCGCAAACTCTCGCGCGAAAGGTTTAGGTTGGCCAGGTTGTTCTGCTGATCGCGCAGCGCGAACACGAGTTCCCAGTAAGCTTGTTGGACGCGTGTGATGATCTCGATCGTGCGCTGACGGAAGTCGGCGTCTGATTGATCGATGCGCTTACGTTGAATGCGAATCTGGCGACGGTTGTTGTCGATCGAACGGTCGCGCAGCAATGGTTGGGTGAAAGTCAACGACAGGTTCGAAGAGTAAAAGGGATTCAGCAAGCTGAAACTGTTGCTGGTATTTGTGTGTGTATTATCGAATCTGAGGAAGTAGTTACCCCCGCCGCGTCCAAACTGCTTCGTTAATGATGGACTCCACGAGTAGGTGGTTGTGCTGGTCGTACCCGTAGAACCGCCGCCGCTCAATTCGCTCTGGACTGGCGAGATGCGCTTGTCGTATTGCGGTGTGATTTCAAAAACCGGATCGAAGATTCCCTCGAGCGCGCGCAACTGCGTTTCCGCGATGCGAACGTCGTCGCGAGCGACCTCGATGTCGTTGTTGTTTTCGAGGGCGCGCTTGATCGCGTCGTTCAGCGACAGCGGAAGTGTTTCAGTGCCGACGCCTATACGCTGAAGGCTGGGAATCGGCGGCAACGCACCCGGCTGGAAAGGCGGAATCACTGGCTCGCGAACTGGTCCCATAACTTCGCCGCTCGGCGGTGTTGGCGCCGGCGTTTGCGACGGAATGGTTCCCGGAGCCGCAGTCGGATTAGTTTGCTGTGTTCCGGGTGCCGCGGTCGGATTTGTGGACGTTGGCGTTGTTCCGGGAATCGGTTCCTGTCCCGGCGCGCGCGTTGGGTCGCCTGGAGCCGGAGTTGGTCTTGGCGTGGACTGCGGTGTTTGCGCGAGTGCTGCGCTCGTTCCCGCGAACAGAACACTCGACAGGATCACTGCCCTGACTAGAGTACGAGACATAAGAGTTAACATCGAACGAAGAGCTCCTTAAAAGTGATTCCTTCCAGTTCCCAATGCTTGAGTGAAGGGAATTGCGAAAACATTCTGGCAAACTACAGTCCGCCGCTTCAAGCGTCTACTACGTTACCAGCAGAAGTGCAGTTTCATAAAATCCCGCGAGTTTACAGCGGATTACGCGCGTTTTGCGACTCAACCGAAGCCTCGCTTGACACTGCCAACAGCGAAAGGCGAGACTTGTGTCCCACAAATGCAACAGTTCTAATCCCAAAAACGGCACAACCGTGCGTTTATTAGCAACGGCAGGAGGATTTTTCAGCATGGCAGTCAAGGTTGGCATCAATGGTTTCGGACGTATCGGACGAAATATTTATCGCACGGCTATCGGCGATCCGGATATCGACTTCGTCGCTGTTAACGATCTCACTGACACACGCACGCTCGCGCACCTGTTGAAGTACGATTCGGTACTCGGCAATCTGGACCACAACGTCACGGCAACTGAAAACGGAATCAAGGTCGAGAACGACGAGTTTCGTGTGTTCTCGCAACGCGATCCGGCCGCGATCGATTGGGAGTCGGTGGGCGCTGAGATCGTCGTCGAGTCGACAGGTATTTTCACGAAGGCAGAAGATGCGAAGAAGCACCTGCACGGCAGCGTCAAAAAAGTAATCATCTCCGCGCCGGCGAAGAACGAAGACATCACGATCGTGCTCGGTGTTAACGAAGAGAATTACGATCCGGCTGCACATCACATAATCTCGAATGCGTCGTGCACGACGAACTGCCTCGCGCCCGTGGCGAAAGTGGTCCATGAAAAGTTTGGGATTCGCTCGGCGCAGATGACGACGATCCACTCGTATACCAACGATCAGCAGCTACTCGACCTGCCACACAAGGATCTGCGACGCGCGCGTGCCGCGGCGTTGTCGATGATTCCCACTTCCACCGGCGCCGCGAAAGCGGTCGCGCTGGTGTTGCCGGAGCTGAAAGGCAAGTTTGACGGGATCTCGGTGCGTGTGCCGACGCCGAACGTTTCGCTCGTCGACGTAGTGATGGACCTCGAGACTGAGACGACTGCGGAAGACGTAAACCGCGCGTTCAAGGATGCGGCGAATGAAGAGTTGCGCGGCATTCTGGCCTTCAGCGAAGAGCCGCTGGTCTCGGTGGATTTCAAACGCAATTCAAACTCGTCGATTGTCGACGCGGAGTACACGAAAGTGATCGGGGGACGAATGTTGAAGGTGCTTTCGTGGTACGACAATGAGTGGGGTTATTCGTGCCGCGTTCGGGACCTGATCAAGTACATCGCGGGTAAAGGTTTGTAATCTTTCGGCGTGTAATCTTTCGCCGTGTATCTTTCGGCGTGTAATCTTTCGAGGTGTAATCTTTCGCCGTTGTAGTCTTTGGGCGTTGTTCTTTCGG
>DATANW010000017.1:0-7526 GCA_036266055.1 Pyrinomonadaceae bacterium
ATTTTTTACGACAAAGCGAAGCGCGCGCTGGTCGAAACGTACAATCGCCGTTCAAAGATCGGACTGGTTGGCGAGTGGATCAACGTCGAGACGGGCCAGTGGACCAATCCCGACAGTCACGTCAGCGGCGCAATCGACAGTTACTACGAATACCTGCTGAAGTGCTCGGTGCTGTTTGGCGATCAAGACTGTAAGCGGATGTGGACCGAGAGCGTCGCCGCGATTAACAAGTACCTCGCGGACGAGATCAAAACTGAAAACGGCGTCGAACTTTGGTACGGACATGCCGACATGAACACGGGCGCACGCGGTGACTCGACGTATGGGGCGCTCGACGCGTTCTTCCCCGCGGTGCTCGCGATGTCCGGCGATCTGACGCGGGCAAAGCGTTTGCAGGATTCGTCATTTGCGATGTGGAAGCTCAACGGCATCGAGCCGGAAGTTTTTGACTACCGCACGAAGACGGTGAAAGCGGCGGGTTATCCGCTGCGGCCCGAGATCGTCGAGTCAACTTACTACCTTTATCACTACACGAAAGACGCGAAGTACCTGCGCATGGGCGAACAGATGTGGCGCGACTTCGTGAAGCACTGCCGCACGGACGCCGGGTATGCGGCGCTGAAGAGCGTGGTAAGTAAAGAGAAGTCTGATTCGATGCAGAGTTTTCTGTTTGCGGAGACCTTCAAGTATTTCTACCTGCTGTTCGCGCCGCCGGACACGCTCGACTTTAAGAACGTGGTCTTCAACACCGAGGCGCATCCCATCCGCCGCACGTGGTAGCCGTGACCATTGATATTCACCTTTCCCTTCTGGCCTATTCGGGTGTAATCTGTGCCCAAAATGAAAGCACTCTTCCTTACCGTTCTACTTGCTTTACTGCCTGTTCTCCAGCAACAGCAGCAGCCCGTCGTGGAACGTGAAGAACCCGACATAGTCGTGAATAAGTTCAACTGGACCAGGATCCGCCTGAACGGCGACCTCATCCATAGTGCGAGCGATCCTGGACCAGCGATGAACGAGCCCGTCAGAATCAAACCTCCGGAACCGAAAAACGAGTCGCAGGAGGCGAAGAATAGAAGAGACATGAACGAGCGGCGTGCGGACCTGAGTTTGACTGTCGCAGCCGCCAGAGCGTCGCAGCCGAAAGAACCGTATCAGTATGTGATTCAACTCGAAGTAAAGAACGTCGGTACGAACGTGATCAAGAGCATGGTCTGGGAATACCAGCCCTCCGCGAAGCCCACCGACTACGAGTTGCGACAATACGTCTGTGCGTTCAAAGCGAAGCCGAACGAAAGCAAAAAGTTTCAGTTGGTAAGCGAATACAATCCGGTGAAGGTGATTGAGGCAAACGCTGAGACTGGCCAGACAAAGGACGGCAAGGTCGTCATCAACAGAATCGAATACGCGGACGGATCGGTTTGGAAGCGAAAGGGATGGTCGGTGCTCATCCCTTCCGAAACGATCGATGGCCTCGGCAACGGCAAGTGCCTGATGTTCTAGCTTTAGGTTCTTTGTGCTTGGTACTTTGTAAGACGGTACTTATCCTTTGAAGACAAAGTTCTAAGCACCAAGCTCTACGCTACTTGTAATCCACTCCCAGGTTCTCAAACAGAAACGCATAAATATCTCGCGTCTGCTCGATCGCCTTGGTCGTGTTGCTCGCGCCGTGCGCTGACTTCGTGTCGATGCGAATCAACACCGGTGCATCGCCGCCCTGTCCTGCCTGCAACGCCGCCGCATATTTGTAGTTATGCGCCGGTACTACGCGATCGTCGTGATCGGCGGTTGTGATCAAGGTCGCCGGATACTTCGCGCCTTGCTTGATGTTGTGAATCGGCGAGTAGGCATAGAGCGCCTGGAACTCCTCGACGTTCGCCTCGCTTGAACCGTAATCGGCGATCCAGTTCCAGCCGATCGTGAACTTCTGGAAGCGCAGCATGTCCATCACGCCCGCCTGTTCGATCACGGCGCGGAACAGTTCGGGACGCTGGTTCGCCACCGCGCCGACAAGCAAGCCGCCATTCGACGCGCCCTGAATCGCGAGTCTGCTCGGTGACGTGTATTTATTCGCAATCAACCATTCAGCCGCGGCGATAAAATCGTCGAACACGTTCTGCTTCTTCAGCTTCGTTCCGGCTTCGTGCCACTTCTCACCATACTCGCCACCGCCGCGCATGTTTGCGGACGCATAGACCACGCCTTGCTCGAGCAAGGCCATGCGCGTGGAACTGAAACCCGGCGAAGTTACAACATTGAAGCCGCCGTAACCGTAAAGCAAAGTCGGATTGTTGCCGTCGAGCTTGAGGCCTTTTTTATAAACCAGGAACATCGGCACGCGCGTGCCGTCTTTGCTGTTGTAGAAGACCTGCTTGGTTTCGTAGGCGTCCGGTTTGAAACCGGGAATGTCGACGGTGCGGAAGACGCTCGATTTCCTGGTGGCGATGTCGTACTTGTAGATCGTCGGCGGGAAGTTGAACGACGTGAAGCTGTAGAAAACGTACTTGTCGTCGCTCAGTCCACCAAAGCCGCCCGCGCTGCCAACACCGGGTAGCCGGATCTCATTTTCAAGTTTGCCTGTGAGATCGAAGACGTACGCACGAGTCGCCACGTCTTTGCGCCACGAAGCGAAAAGTTTTCCGCCGGCGGTGCCGACACCCTGCAACGGTTCCGTTCTTTCGGGCAGAACGTCTTTCCAATACTTCTCCTCGGGCTGCCATAAATCTATGAGCACGACGCGTCCGTTCGGCGCATTCTTGTTCGTGCGGACCAACAGCTTGTCGCCGACGTTGTCGATCACGCCGAAACTGTCGTCGCCTATCTCGGCAACGATGGGCTGGAATTTCGCGACGTTTGACTTGAGATTTCTGTAGTAGAGCGAGTTTCCTTTCTTGCCCTTGCCGCGTTCGGAGATCGAAAGAATCGCGTAGCGTTCGTCCTCCGTCGTGCCGACGCCTTGGAAACGCTGCGGATGTTCTTTGTCTTCGTAGACCAGGACGTCGGCTGATTGCGGCGTGCCGACTTTGTGGAAGTACACAGTTTGAAACTCGTTCTTGCTCGTGAGTTCCCTGCCCTTTTCCGGTTCCGGATAGCGGCTGTAGTAGAAGCCGTCGCCGCTCCAGGAAACACCGGAGTTCTTGATCCACTTGATTTCGTCAGCGAGGTTCTTGCGCGTGGCGACTTCCATCACGCTCATCGTGGTCCAGTCAGAGCCGCCCGTCGAGATGCCATAAGCGAGATACTTGCCGTCCTTCGACAACGAAAACGTGCTCAGGACGGAGGTGCCGTCGGCGGAGAACTTGTTCGGATCGAGAAAGAGTTCCGGCTTGCCGTTCACGCCTTTCTGAATGTAGTAGACGCTCTGGTTTTGCAGTCCGTCGTTCTTCGTGAAGAAGTAGGTGTCGCCACGATGGAACGGCGCGGAGATGCGCGGATAGTTGTAGAGCTCAGTCAGGCGAGCTTTGAGTTTATCGCGATACGGAATCCTGTCGAGATACGCGAAGGTGACCTTGTTCTGCGCCTCGATCCACGACTGGACTTCCGGTTTCTGATCGTCTTCGAGCCAGCGGTACGGATCGGCGACTTTGGTACCGAAATAGTCGTCAACCTGATCGACTTTCTTGCTTTCGGGATAAACAAGCTTTGGATCTTTGGACGAGGCCACGCCCGTCGCCGACGCGGTCGCCGGCGCGACACTCTGTGCCCGCGATCGACTCACGATCGGCGCGACCGCGGCAGCAGCTAAAACAGCTGCGACGAACAAAAAGGCAAACAGGCTTCGCCTTACACTGAGAGTGATTTTCTGATCGTTCTTCTTCATGTTCTTTATCTCCGCAGGCAGGATCCGAATTTGGTTGGATACTGTAATGGAGTTGAGGCAAAAGTTCAAAGCATAGCGGTTATTGACACTTTCTTGACTGTCACAACAGGGTCAATATAAGCAAGCGCTCGACGATTAAGCTCCAACATTTTTAGAAAACCTCGGTTTGAGCGTGGTCAAACTAATGCAAATGCGAACCGCAACTAAATGGTTTGTAATTGGATTTGGCGTGAGGTTGGCGCTGGGATTGCTTGTGATGTTGGGTTCGTTAACCGACCCGGACGTCTCGATGTGGTTGATTTTCGATCCGTCGTTGTTCTGGACCACCTTACTGCACGACTGGCTGAGTGCGAGGGGTCCCGATCTCAATCCCTCACACCCGCTCTATCGTGTCTTCCACATGTTCTTCGGCGGACATCCTGTCTATCCTCTTTACAACCTGATCGGCAGCATGCTCTGGGGCCTGATTGTCATGACTGCTGCACGGCTCTTTACTGCGCTTAGGTCGAAGCGCACAAGCGGCAAGACAGTTCCACAAGCGGACGCTTTCGCGGGCCGTAAATGAGCAAAGATTTTTATTGACAACTTCGGTAGCACTTCGCTAGGCTCTCCGCGCCACAGTTTTTCTACACCATCACGATCCCAGGGAACGAAGACTACGTTGTTTATCTCCCCGATATAACTGTACATACTAAACGCTCACTTAAGATCAGAAAGGCCTAACGATGCGCCCTACGCACCAGTTCTACCTCGCGGTGTTTCTTCTGTCCTGCGCATTAATAACATTTGTTCCCACAGTCCTGAGCTCCAATGACATTACACTTGTGCCGTCGGAACCACCACCCCCACCTTTCGTCGTTACCTCAGCCGACAAAATACTCTACGGCGCAGCTTCGGTTATCTATACCATCAATCCGGACGGCACTGGGAGAACTGCTTTGGCAGGCGGCTACTATCCTTCATGGTCTCCGGACGGAACTAAGATCGCGTATACCACTGAGAGTTCCTTAACGCTCATAGACCACCTTTGGGTGATGAACGCCGACGGCACCAACAAAAGGCAGCTTAACTTTAACGGCCAGGACACCGGCAATCTTGCCTTGTCATGGTCCCCTGATAGCCAGCGAATTGTCTTCCAGGTTATGGATGGGCCGGGGATGCCGTCTATGGAGATTTACATTGTCAACGTGGACGGCACCGGGTTAACGAGACTGACAAACGACAACTTCGAGGATATACACCCACAATGGTCACCAGACGGAACAAAGATCGCCTTTCTCAGCAGGCGTGGGGATACAAATCACGATGTTTACACGATGAATACCGATGGCAGTAACATTCAGCGGCTTACCTTCTTTGGCGCCCCCGGAGCGAGTAATGGGACAGGCCCCCCGCGCTGGTCTCCCGACGGCACACGGATCGCGTTTCAGCGCGGGCTGACCAGGAACGTGCAGGGCGTAAACACAAGTTTTGGTCAGCTCATGGTGATGGATGCATCGGGGGGAGGCCAAACTGTTCTGCATGAGGTGAAGAATGCCAGTTTCGATTTTCCATTTTGGTCACATGATGGCAGTCGCATCTCAGCCAGTGTCGGCGGTGAACTTTACACCGTCAGTGCCGGCGGTGGCGCGAGCTTCGTAGCCTACAACAACACTCATGTTCCGCATTCATGGTCGCCGGATGACAGCCGTGTCGTTTATGCGGATAAGGGGAGTCTCTACGTCAGTTCAGACGAGGATCCCGGCACCCGAACCAAAATCGATACGGGCATTTTTAACGCCATGGATCAGTTTGGAGCGCCGACCTGGAAGCCACGCGCTCCATGCAACTGTCCCACGATCTCATCACCCGGTCTTCAGTTCGTCCAAAGCCACTGGCCTGACAGCAGGACAAACTGGGCCATGATTGCGGAGGTCACCGCCCAGGATGGCCTCGTGCTGAAAGACGTCATGCTGGGTGAACGCTATCTCGCAAAAAAGATCACCGTGCCTTACTACAACCTTCAAACCAGTGCCTATTCGGGTCGCGGCGAACTCAAACCGGACTCAATTGAAGGGGACGGAACGAGAAGAACCCGGCTTGTCGAGTACAACGTCTTCGAACACTCCGAAAAACTCGTGGTTGAAGCTGTTTATGCGATAGATAAGATTCCCGCGGCTTCAACCAGTTGTTTGTTCGTAACGCAACGATACGAGTTCTTCAGACAAGGTGTGGGTGGACGCTGTGAGCCCAGCGGAACGCTCAATTGCTCCCGATTCCAACCGAAAGTCAGCTACAGGTTCTTTGGCCAATCGGGGGAGAGCCTTGTCTCGCTGAATATTCCGCAGTTAAGACATTTCCAGATCGATCAGAACGCTAAGAATTCCGCTGGCCTATTCAAAGACTGCGAGTTCGATCCTCTGCCGTGTGTGCCACTCCCTGCCGACAGCCTTCCTGGCACCTTCGGGTTCGAAAGAAAGGAGAACCCTCTATGGGATGAATGGTACGGCGACGTGGTAACTAACGGTAAGAGCCTGGGCGTGTGGGACAATATTCACACGACACAGTTTGACCGCGTAAGCGAACCGGTTTTTTGTCTGACGTGTGTTCCAGACACCGTTTTCGTTGGCGCCGGATGCCCCGAGTGCATGCACTCACATTGGCGCTGGTCCGCGTCCGCGTCGGACTTTGAACAATTCAACCACGGCAATTTGATAAATTGGCCGCCAGGTTCGAACCAGGATTTTTCATTTGCCGTAGTCAAATACCGCGATATTGAGGAGCATCCAACCGATTTCACGACGTTGGCCAACTCGGAACGAATTCGAACGTCCAATACGATATACACTCCGAATCTTCATCGTTACGAGTTCTCGCATCCAGATGAGATCGCGGTGTGGTATTCGTCAACCGGGCACCGAAGCCACGACATCTTTTATGGCTTTGGTCTGTTTTTCAGCGGCGCACAACAAAGTGTGCAAATAAATGGCCCTATGGAACCTCAGGAACTCGGGTTGGATCGGAGAGTTGTTTACGCCAACTCCGAGTTAGTAGTGGATGAACTCACCTCAGTTGTAGTGGGAAACTTATATGCAGAAGGTGAGACGACATTAACTCCGTTCAATCCGAATGTAGTCGGGCCACTACCAGCTGGATACGTCGTTCTTAACAATCTCGTGATCAACGTCGAAACAGAGGCAGAGACATCTGGTCCCAATCTGATTACATTCACGGTTCCGTCCGCAACCGATCCGGCAGTTTTTGACAGTCTCCGGATCTTTCATGCCGAAACGGATCCATTCGCACCTAACCAGACGATCTGGGTCGACCGGACTGTCCTTGCTCCCGATTCACCTGCACCTGACTTCATTAGCAAAACGATCACTGCACGGACCCGAGTCCTTGGCGGCTTCGCCGTCGCTGCCTTAGGAACACCACAGCCAACGCCTGGTAACGCAGGCATAGCGATTACTGCCGGACACACACCAAGTCAGATCGTTGCCGGCAACGATGCTACCTACACTTTCACCGTCACGAACGCCGGGCCGGACAGTGCAAACGGTGTGAGACTTGAAGCCCAGTTACCACCCAATAGCGTGGTGCATACGGTCACTCCGAGCCAGGGCATTTGTTCGTTCGAAGAGGGGCCTGTCAGATGCAAACTGGACACGCTGGCGAATAGCGGAAGCGCAAATGTCATTGTTGTTGCGCGCATGCGGCAAGGTGG
>DATANW010000018.1:0-13616 GCA_036266055.1 Pyrinomonadaceae bacterium
ACTCAACCAGGTCTTCTCTGCGAACTTTAACCAGCGCTTCTGTCTCGTCATCGGCCGGACGCAGTTCGAGATCCATCGAACCGTCGAGACCCACACCCAGATTTACCGCGACCGGCGCTTCAAAGAACGGCAACAAAAACTCGGCCTCTACTTCGCTTCGAATCGGAATGTTGTCTTCAATGTCCAGTTCGAGAGTTCGCATACCGCCCGGAAGCCCAAAGAACGAAAAGCTACCGGCGCCTTCGTAAAAGCGCTTCATGGTTCCGTCCTGTTGCTTCACCTCTTTGAAGACGGCGGTGGGATTGCCTGCTGCGTCCAACCAGTTGCCGTGCAGCTCTGCGCTCAACCCGTTGCTTCCAATCAGGCAGTTACCTGTGATCTGTCCGGGAACGATGCCGGCCATGTCCGGCGGTAGGTAGATCTTGAAGTCGCGCACGACAACGCCAACCCATTCGGGATCGACTGCGCGTCCAGTGACGTCAGGGAGCACTGTCGTTGTCGAGAAGTCGATGCCCAGGTCTCCCTCAATGACCACGTTTGTGTCGCCGATCATCGCCTTCGGCATCCTGAGTCTCTGCGGAGAACTGTCGGGCCACGTCACTTCAATGCTGCCGGTTTCGTTTACCGTGACCGCCACCTCAAAAGCGAGTTCGATCTTCTTGTTCTGATCCGGATCGGCCTCGAAAATGGTGATCTTTTTTTCTCCGGTGGGATCGTTTGGATCGGAGATCTCTTTCGGCACCACAGGCTGAAGCAACGAGCGCGCGAAACGAATAGTTAAGACGTCTGCGCTCAGCGTGATCGAGAAGCGCTCAGCTTCGAAGTCGACGTCTGCATCAAGACCGATTTTTCCCGCACCCAGCACCAGTTCGACTCCCGCAAACGAAGGAAGCGCGAGCCCGAGGTTGCTGCCCAATCGTCCGCGGAAGTACACGCCCAACTGCGGACCCCATGGTAAGAGGTCGGGAGCGTCTGTGATTGCGGTCACGGATCCCGAACGGATCGACATGTCCTCGTAAAGGATCTGCTCGAGAAAGGCATCCAAACCAAGCGGCATCGTAAACTGCCGCAAGTCTGCCGGTAACATAACACTCAGTGGAACACCCATTTTTCAATCCGCCTTTCTAACGTGCATCCATGCCGGAATTTGGTTCGAGATCGGGGCGCAGCCTGACCTTGGCCTTGGGACTGGCGGGCAAATCAAACTTCTTGATGGCGAAGTCTATTGCCGACCAGTACTTGGTTTGATATGCACCGAACGTTACGAGTCCCCAATCGGTGTCGTCGTTTCCCGGTTCAGCTTTCCTGATGCTGCCGGCGTTGTAACACGCGCCCTGCCGTGGAAAGTCAAACATAGTCATCCGCTCGCCAATTCGGTAGTCGTTCTTGCCACTTAATGCCTGCCAGTACACCGTGGCGTTCTGCTTGTGATAAGCAGCGATGAAGGCGATTTGCAGTTCTCTGTTGCTCCACAAGTTGGTCCAGAGCCACGGTATTTGGCCCACCACATCACCCGGCGGAGCTATGAGTCCCAAGTCTGTGAAGAACTTATTCCCGAAGTGCTGTCTGACCCACGTAATTATGTTCCGCGCAGCGGTGTCGAACAGGACCTGGCCCACGCCGACTGAAATGCGACCAGGAAAGATCTTGCTCATCGCCTGGGTCTCTACCAGCGTGACGGTTGCAGTAATCGCCGGCTCCAACTCTGCTTTAACTCCCGGCACGGGTGGAGTCCCGATGTCGGTAAACAGCAGACCCTTTTTCGCCGCCGCTAATGCGGAGAAGTTATCGAAGACGACTCTAGCGTCAGTCTCGGGTTTCCCGAGCAGCTCTGCGAGCTTGGGAATGATGTAGCGAGTTTCGTAATCGAAATCCTTTTTCGTCGTGAGCTTATGCAGCACGTACGCGGGCGCGGGGACCTTCTTCGCCCCATTTGATTGCAATACCTTCAGCACTATCAACAACTGGCTCCATTTGATGTTCTTTCCTCCATCAGTCAACGCCACCCAATCTTTGTTCTTGTCCAAAGGCAGAGGGTAGTTATTGAGCGTGCGCGCAGGCAGCTTCGACGGCACTTCTGTCCCGCCTACCAGCCCGATACCGCCGACAGTTTTGTAGTAGACAAGTGCAACGTCCGCTGCGGCGGTTCCCAGGTCTGTGTTCTCGACGATAGATTGATAATGAGTCTTGGCGTCTTTCTTCCCCAGCGGTGGCAACAGCATTTCGCGCCGGGTGATCAGGAGAGGCTTCACTTTCTCAATCGCTTCGAATTCCTGCCAGGTGATCTCCTTTGTGAGTGGACCAGTTCCGATAGTGTCATCGGGAGCAACAGGGAACGTTGCTGGTTCCACCTTCGGCGCAGTCGCAACTGCCTGTTCATCGAGGTCATACGCCGGCGAATTCGGGTTGGTGCGCCATCCGCCGGCGAGTCTCCAGAATGCGTCGACCGCGGTCTGACTAAGCGGCGAGGTGATCTTCTTTGCCTCGTCCTTCAGATCCTCATAATCGAGTGCAAACTCAACGGTCGTGTCGATTTTCTCGAAACGGATTGAGTGGAGATCACCCTTGTTGTCGCTGCCTGGTCTGGCTTCTTTGCGGATGGTCGCGACGATCAACTCGCAGGGACATGAAAACATCTCTGCGTATTTATTAATGGTCGCGTTGTCGTTGTCCCAAATGATGTTGACGCCGGTCTGTTCGCCCGGCAGGATGACAGGGATTTTGCTGGGAGTTTGACCGGGACGGGCGTCCAGCTTCGTGCTATGGCTGCCAGTCGTTGAATCGAACGTATGGGTCCAAATAAGCGGCGACTCGTATGGGTGTTGAGGATCGGGCATTAGATCAAACTCAGCACCGCCATTCCTGGGTATTCGGATAGCGAGGGGCTTTGTTGGATCGTCCTTCAGACGTGCGTCCTTTGAATTATCGGTCGATTGGAACGGTGGCGACGGCGCCAGCTCACCGGCTGTGCGTTCTAATTTGCGGAGATAGAAGTGCGGATTTAGCGGTTCGCCGTAGAGATTACGAATCTCGAACGTGATGGAAAAGGGCCCCGTCGCGTCGCCCATCGTGGCCAGGAGATCGTTTCCCAGCACCGGCAGCGCCCATCCGAGCGGATCACTTGCCGATTGCTTGAAGACGAGATCGAGGATCCGCGTGATCTCTTTCGCAACTTCGTCTTTCTTCTTCGTCTCGTCGCCTGGTGTTTTGTTCCACAGTTCTTCGAGCTGGTATTTCAGCGTCCGCAAGTCCATGTTCTTGCCCTCGATAAACTGTATCGAGGGATGCGGTTCAACATGGTTCTTCAACCAATCGACGAAGTTGTCGAGCATCATCTTGTGCAGCTTTTCCTCGATCTTGCTGCGGGGGATGTTCTGGTAAACAAATCTCCCTGGCGGTAATTCCGTGAGACCGGATCGAACCGGCTTCACCGCAGAATCGGGATTGAAATGCTTCTGTAGGTCGCCGGGCCACTTGTCAGGAAAAAGCGCAAGCTCGAGGTTGCCGATGTCCGGCGAGGCAGTCTTTTGCCGGTAAACTACGAGGCCGTCGTAAAAAGCCCTGAGCTCAATCGGTCCGGTCTTGCGCGTAAGGATAAGGCTATTGTCCGTACCAGCGGCGAACGTCATCGCGCCGTCCTTGTCCTTGTCCTTGTCCCAATCGAAAGGTCTTGAAAACCAACTCGCCATAAAATTCTCCTTAACGTCAGCTCGTTTGACCGGATAATCCGATGGGCCGGCAACGAACGATTCGCGAAATCTCTGATTCGATTTCCGAGCTTGTGCTGCCCTGACCCACGACTCGCACTGCACTCAGGCAGTAGAAATACTCTTGACCGGGTTCGACTGCTTCGTCGGCAAACTCCAACGGCAGGCTCTCGACGAGTCGCTCGATACCTTTCGCATCGAGGAAAACGATCGTCACTTCAGTGCCGACCGGCAGCGCGCCGAGGCCATAAAGCGTCGCGCCATAGCGGTCGCTGTCTTCAATGATCACTGCCTTGACGCCCGCTTGCTGCCAGAAGTTGATCGCACCTGGTGGTTGCGCATGCGGAGGCGACGCCAAAGGATTCGCCTGATCGCGCCGGTACACACCGACGATTTCCCGAACGCCGGCCGGGTAGCGAAGGCGCGTTGTGCCCTCGACGGTCACGACGATTCTTCTGAGCGACGGCACGGTTTCGCGCAGCAACATCGTGCGCGGATCGGTCGCCAGGTCAGCCTGTTGCGTTCGGTAGAGGTTGAATCTACTTATCCCAACCGGATGTCCATGAGCCCAGCGCACTAACACACGGTGATCGCCGCTTAGAACACGCGTGATCACAGGCGCATCAGGCGGCCGGATGTCGGGACACGAAACCGGCGGCGTCGCAAGACTGAGCACGCTGGGATTGTGCGCGGCGTCGACGTTTGCAGCCCGATAGAAATAGCGGTTGGTCAAGAGACCTTCGACCGTATCGACGAACGAGCACAAGCTTGTCGACGCCAGCGGATTGTTTGGATCACCGAGCTGGAAGCTGTCCGGATCGTCTGGACCACGGCGATTTCCGTTCGCCGGCGCTTGCGGATCGAGCGGCGCAGTCGTGAGCTGCGTGAACGCGGCGTCGTTGCCGGGCAAGCCGGCGAGCACGCGCAATGCGTCGCTGGAAAGCGCGCGGTAATAATTCAGCGCCTGCGCGGTTCCGGCTGCGTCTTTTGCGAACGTGTTCAGCTTGTTCAGTTCGGTTGCGACCTGCTGGCGCTTCGCACTGGTCCAACGAGGATCGATCGATTCGCTTGGGAACAGTTTGAAATCCGTGGGCAGCAGTGTCGCGCCCGGCCGGTGCGACCAGTCGGTTTTGAAGACGGCCTCGCCAAATGCGCGGTACACGTGCGTCGTCGTTTGATCCAGCGGCTGCCAACGGAACGTGTAGAACGAAGATCCGCTCTGATCTGCGCGCGTCGCGGACAGTCGCTCCGGCATTCGCGGTAACACGGGCGCCGGTACTTCATCACGCAGTACGCGGAAGACCTTGGCCGGCGGTCCAACCCGACCTTCGTTGCCAAAGCGGTTCGACCATGGACCGTCCCACTTCTGATCGTCATCCGTGTAGGTCTTGTCATCCGCCGCGCTGACGCCGACGTGTGCATAGACGATCGGGTCAGTTCGCGTAGCCGTTAGCGGCAATCCCGGCTGGGCACCCTCTTCGGGCACCGGCAGAATGATTTCGTAATTGCGCACCAGCTTGCCTGAGGCATCCGTTCCCGGCGTCCAGTGCTGGTCTTGCGACACGACGTAGTAGCGCTTTTGCCAACTGGCCGGCGCGGAGTAATCGACGAAACGCGGATGACGAATGCCGTAAACGCGCTTGTCTTTGGTCGCGCCTTCGTACGGTTCGTCAAGCACAAGCTCCGCCGGCGAATTGACGGTCGCGACCCGATACGATCGCTGGTCGGTAGCGATTTGAAACACCATGCCCTCGAAGGCTTTGGTCCAACCAGTCTTGTCGCCCATAACCACATTCGATCCGTTTGCGACAGACACGACTCCCGAGGCATAGGCTTGCGGCGTTGTAACGCTGCACGGCACGTTGGCGCGCGGCACGACGTCGTCGTTTGGTCCAATATTTCGCACTCGCAAGCGCAACGGGTCGACGCTTTCACTCCCAACGATCACAAACGCATCGGCGCCCGCGTAGAGCGTTGCTCCAACGTAACGACCAGCCGATTCCTTATTGGAAATGTCGGTCGTAACGATGCTTTCTTTGGCGCTCGCCGGCGAAACGCTCTTGATGTTGCCGAGCAACGCGTTCAAGCTGCCGTTCTGGTAGTAAATGCGAAACTCGCGTGTGTGCGGCGCCTGATCGATGTGCGACTGCGGCCACTGCCAGCGAACGCGCAATCCGATCAGGTTCTTCTTCTGAACCTCACTGAGCTGCTGGTACCACAACTGGCCGTTAAGTCTGCCCCACCAATCGATGTAGGCGGCGTCTTTGATAACCATCTTATCGGCGGGATCGATGGCGAACGCTTCAGTGCCCATCGGTTGCGGCGGCGCGATCTTCGTGAGTAGTCGTATCGCGGCCTGATCGATGATCGCGTTGCTTGGCGGATCTTTGTAATACCACGGCTTCGGTTCCGGCGCCGGCGACCATTGACGCCAGACACCGTTGAGACTGTTCGGCGTGTGACGACCGAAGATGTCGATACCGCTGACCTGATAACCGTACCAACCGTCACTCAGCGCGTTGTCGAGCGCGTGCAGCGGGAATGGCGGCCAGTCAGTCGACGTTGGCGTGTTGTTTGAATCGACCACCAGGATGGGCCAATTCTTCGAGATCAAACTGAATTGACCGGACCCATTTGGCGTCGTGTTATTGCCGAGGTTTGCGCGCCAGAGGTGATACATCACGCTGCGTCCGGGCAGCAGCACGCCCGCGTCCGTCTTGTTCAATTCCCAGCGCAGGCCGACATTGTTAACTGCTTCCTGGGCGACGCCGGCTTCGGTGCGCCGCGTGCTTCCGGGAAGCGCGTACAGTTCGAGATTCTTCGGTCGCGCGAGCGCCGTCGACGGGGCGAAACGCAGGTTCAACGCGATCGATGCGTCGACATTGCTGAATCCGCTCTGCGCAATAATCGTCAACATCGTGTCGGGATTCAGTTGGGCCACGTTGTTGTTATCGGCGACGATCAGGTAGTCGTACGACAGCGACACATCGGCGGTGGCATCGACCCAGTACAGGCCGTTCATCTGCGCCACGGCGGGATGAAGCGATCCGAGCAGGATCATGTCGAGCGGTAACTGCGCGGGCATGCGCGGCGCGATCGCGTCGGCCGCCGACGATTGCAGACGCGGACCGATGCTGTATGACTTAGCGGTTGCGGTTGGGCCACCGTACGGCGTTTCGAGCGTTAGCCTGGTTGACGATTCAACGCTGGCGATCTTGTAGACCGTGTTTTCACCGGTCACTTGAAGATCGAGACCAACGAGAGCGGCGGTCCATGCGGTTCCGGTCCCGAGAACGACGCGGGAGTCGGCAGGCTTGTCCGGATCGTTAGTGACGGCAACTGTACCTGTCTTAGTTACAGGCGCGGGCAGTGTGCGATCGACCATCGTCCCGGCGTTCTTTCCACCGACGACGAGGTTCGCGAGATAGCTGTACAACTGTCCAAACTTGTCGCGCGAGATGCCGTACTGCGCGCCGCTGCGAGAGGCGCCGGAGTAGTTTCGGCTCAGCACTAGCTTGGTCGGAGAAATGACCGAAACGATCGTGTAGACCGTCGCGTCGCCGTTGACCTGGAGCACGGCGTCGGCTATGGCGCTGGTCCAGTTGGTATTCACGCCGGTGACGATTGGCGAACCGTTCGTCACCGATATTGTGCCGGCGCTTGTAACGGGCGTCGGCGAACCAGTGAATTGCTGCGAACTGCCGTACTTGATCCGGTCCGTCGCGAGCTGTCGCGCGGCGGCGTAGTTTTCCGCGGTCTGTGGCGTGCACGGGTAATCGGGATGCGTGATAGGAAGACGCATCGGATAAGGCACGCCCGCAAGTTTGGTCCAACCATTCTTCGCGCCCTGAGACAGTGGCACGGCGCCGAGATCGATCAGCGCGGCGGGCGCCGAAGTCATCTGGACGCTCGTCATGCCTTCAAACTCGAGCTGCTCGTTGGCGACACGCCCGGCGTATCCACGCACGGTTTTTTCGCGGACGGGAGTGGTGCCGTTGAATGCCGTCAGGCGGACTTCCGAAACGAAACCGGTGCCGAACGTGAACTCGTTCAGGATCGTGCGATCCTGACTGTCCAACTGTTCGATTTCGATCTCGCTGAGTCGTTCGTCGATGATGACTTCCGTGATACCTGTTCCGGTGAGCAGAAATCTTTCGGAAGTGCGGCTGCCGGGATCGTTCATTGCGACGATGTCGAGTCGTGTGCCAGCGGCGTTCAGAATCTCGATCGTCGGCGCGCCGTCAGTGGCGTTGCGGCGACCGGCGCCGGTTAGCATGACTTCGACGAAAGTCGCGGGTTGCGGAAGAATGATGTGCAGACGGAACTTGCAGCCGAGGCCGGTGATCGTTTCTGTGGGCGTTTGGATGGAACGGATGACGTTCTTTGGTCGCAGCTTGGTGTCGGCAGCCTCGTGCGCGCGGAAACGGATTCCTTGTTCGTCCAGTGGATTCTGTATCTCGCCGGTAGCGCGTTTGAGGAAGGAGACCGTCGTCTTCACTGGCGGTGGATCGCCGGGACGCGAACGAAAGCCGATGCTCGTTTCGATACGTCTGACGGGTTCCGCTTCAGGAAACACGACGCCGAGCACGTTGCGATTGGCAAGATCGAGCTCGACGAGATCCGCTGGCGGGAAGTCTTCGGTCAGGACGAGGTTCTGATCGCTGAAGACGCGGCCGAGCGGCGTGTCGATGCTGTTGCTCGCCTGCGGACCTTTCGGCAGTTTGCCGATGTGCTGGCTCAACCACGAGGGCGTGCCGGGATCGTGCACGCGGCGGAAGAGGTAGAAGCCATGCCACGGAAAGCCGAGCTCACGTTTGAATGCCCAACGCAAGTGGATGCCGTCGATGAGCGGGGGTTGTTCTGAGTTAGGCGGCGTATCTTTCGCGCTGCCGAGTCCAACCATTGTTAGATTTGATGTTTGTAGAGCCATTTGTACACATGTGGCTCCACGGCGCGATCGATCACACTATGGCGTGAAAAAATTTTTTAGTGGATGAGGATGAGTGCGAGTTAATGATTGGAGTGAAGACTTTTGGAGGCGATCTTAGCCGCCGCCGAGACCCGCGCACACCGGACCACACGGTGCTTCGTTATTGGATTTAATCTCTTCCTCGTGGCTCTCGTCAAAACACACCTCGTGCCGCGGATCTGGACGCGGAGGCGCGATCTGAGGGCCAGCTGCAGGCCTGCCGATGCGGTGCAACGTGTACTTCGGTGTTTTCCAGGAAGGTCTCGGGAAATTGTCGTTGTAGAGATAGAAATCGTTGCCTTCGTTTTCGAAGTCCGTCGATTTGCAAGGTTTGCCGTACTTGTTCCGGCATTCATTCCTAATATCGATCTGGTAACGCTTATGGTCGTCAAATGGCAAAGTAATAATGTCAGGATCATTCGGATATGCGCGTCTGATGGTCAGCGTCACGTTGCCACCCTTCGCCAGATAGATGTTGCCTCCCGCCATTAACGGGACGTTCCCCAACTTAATAATCTTGCTGCCCCTATCTGGACGCAACTCGAAGTCATAGGTGGTTTTGACTAGTGTGAAAAAAGTTGCGTGATTGATCCAGATGCCCGGATTGATATCGCCGGGGGTTAGGTTGATCTGTTTCTTGTAGAGGCTCGTCTCAAAGTCGATCATCCAACGCCAATCGCTTGGATCGTTCACGTTCTGATCATCCGGCCGTGGAAAGTCGTCGCGTTTACCCTGGTAGACCAACACACCCTCTTTGTATCCATTGGCTTCGTCTATCTTTGGCAGGTTGACGTCGATCTGAATGCCAGTGATCTTCTTCGGATTGCCGATGATGATTGGATTTGGTTTACCCTGGCGATCGTACGGTTTGCATGCCTCGCCTACTCTTTCCCAAATCTTGACCTCGAGTTGGTGGTGTCGACCTGAGAGTAAGCCCGGCGCATGGTTGCGATTGTGAATGCCAATCTGACATTCGTCTTTCTGGTGGTACATGAACCACATGAGGCCTTCGAAAAGCAGTAAGACGTTTGGATCGGGCGGCAAATGATGGGTGTAGCAGTAAGTCGAATTGCCTGCCTTGGGACAATACTCAGACGTCGCACGCTGCTGGGAAGTGACGGGTCGTTGTGAATCTGTCATGAGGAAAACCTGGAAGCCGGAAGTTGAGCGAGCGTTTGAATTCTCTCACCGGCCTTTGGTCGTGCGCAAGATCATCAACTCATGCGAGTTCGCGCAGAGACACGAGATCACGGCGTTTGCGCCAGGAACTCTTCGATCAAACGCCGTTCATTTTCTTCTTTGATTCTAGTGAAGAGCCGCGTGCCGAGCTTGCGGATAGTCTCGGGTCGATCGAATGGCAGGCGATCGTACATTTGTCCACCTGGAAAATGACAGGGCATGCACCTCGACTTGAAGATCGGTTTTAGCTGAGTATCGAAATCGATTCGCGGCTTCGGGGATGAAGCAGTGGCGACGATTCCGGGTAACACGACGTTAGCCCTGGAGACCTTGGAGACAGACTTAGCCACGCCGCCGGATTCAATCAGCAACAGGCCCATCCCAACTACTCCGAGCATCAACCGCATGTCCCGGATGCTACGCCTCCACAAACTTCCTGTGCAAGAAAATGTGACGAGTCGCTAGCCCCGCGCCATCAACCGAGTCGACTGCGCGATCGGCGGCAAAGGAAACAAGCGACCACGAACAGATCAGATTCAAAACCCGAAAATCACGAGAAGCGCTTAGTGAACATCTTGATCGTTCGTCACAAACAAGAGGTCACTCTGCATCGACCTGCATAGCCGCCAGCTCGTTGCCGCCCGGATCGAGGAAGTGAAAGCGCCGGCCACCGGGGAAACTGAAGATCGGTTTGGTGACGGGTGCTCCGGTCGCAGTGACCGCGGCGAGCGTTGCCTCCAAATCAGTCACCTCGATCACGGGCAGCGGGGCTTTCGTCACTTCTGCCTGGTCTGCCTGAAGTCCAATGTCTACTTCCCCGGTAAGTGTGCATGCATAGGTCGGCCCGAAGCCGGTCATCGTCATACCAAATACGGTTTCGAAAAACGCCTGGCTCGCCGCGAGGTCACGCGCGGGCAACTCGATAAAGTTTGGTCTAGCCACTATAGCCTCCGGCTCACAAGGAATCGTTCACTGCTACATCGTCACAAACTACTGGTTTTGGCAATAATTCTTTTCGACTTGGCTTGGCAAAGATAAAAGGCCGCCGGCGTTCAGCACTAGCGACCTTCGTTAGATCTTGGCAGCGCATACGGGACAATCTTCGCAACTTTTTGCTAATGCTATCCGCTAGGTTCTAATTGACTATTCCGCGCGAGGACCTGGTGCGAACGGGTGGCCCTTATCTCCCACATGTAGCGACAGCTTTATCATAGAACTCCTTAAGACGAGGAGCTTGAGGCGTCGTTTGAAGGTTCACGATGACGCTCTGGGTCACACAGTTGATGGCTTTATTACTCAGCTTGTCTGCTACCGCACGCTTCTCGACCCATTGACTCACGCGGACCGGGTCTACACATTCAACGCAGTTCAATTTTGCCTCGACAGTTGCCAACGGCTCCGCCGGTTCGTTGATGTGGGCCATCCGATAGTTATAGATCGCGCGTCCGAAGTTGTCGCAAATAAAAATTGCAGACATTGAAGGATCCTTTTGGCAGTGAGCCACAGCCATCGGCACCTCCTTCATCGCCGCATCGCTCGTTTGTCGCGAGGGATTGGGCGCCACCGGCCGTTGAACTGGCTCTGGATCGTCGTCTGCTTTCGGCGTCGGTTTGGGAGCCGGCTTGTAGGTACCGGTCGGGTCGAATTTCCAGCCCGTCTCAACGACTTTGTGTGAGTTGATACGCGCCCCGGAAACTCGCGCGGTAAGGATCGCTTCTGCCTCTCTGTTCGTGGCCATGATCGTACACGTCGCTTCGACTTCAGCGTGAAATCCATACGTCTTGTAAAGGAACTCGTTGAATGCGTCGTTCCACTTTGGATTGACTTGCCCGCCTGCTGTCTTGAACACGGCACTGTAGTACATCGTGGCTTCGCGGGGCATAGCGCAGAATGTATAAGTAGGTATTGGTCCGGCGATGCCAATCGATGCGCCGTCTCCCACAGGCGTTTCGGATAACGGTCCATGATTCCAATTGATTTCCATCACCCGCTTGTTCGCTTGTTGGGCCTGGGCCATCAACTGTCGTTTGTTCGCTTCCGCCTTGGCAAGGGAATCGAAAAACCCACAACTGGCGCCGGAACTACTTTTGAAGTCATATTCCTCTACCAGGTAGTTTCTGAACGCAGAGCCTAGCGGCGCCGTGCTTATTTGCGTCTGCGCCTTTAGATTTGCGTCGAAGATATTGCTGAAATAGACAATGGGTTGGTCCAAACTTGAGGCGCAGTAGATTTTGAATGTCGCCAGGTTCGGACGAGTTGTTGTGGGCGCGCTTTCAGTCCGGGCGGGAATGATTGCGGCAAGCGCCATCAAAGAAGCGCACAGCAGCCAAAGGAACGATTTAACGACAGTTCGTTGCCGCGAAACGTTTCGAGAGAGCATGGATTACCTCCTCCGGGTTTGGTGCTTAAATTGTGCGCGTCCTACTTTTGAGGCTTTGCTATTTCAGCAATGCCATCGAGATTGATCGATATTTCGATAGCCGGTACAGAACCCTGGTTTCCTGCGGTTTGAGTGTCCGCGCAATTATGAACACCGCTTGGCAAAAAAGAAAGGCCGCTGGAGTTTATCCAGCGACCTTCGTCATATCTTGGCAGCGCATACGGGACTCGAACCCGTGATCTCTGCCTTGAGAGGGCAGCGTGTTAACCGACTACACCAATGCGCCGCAGCGGACTGGAATTATAGGTGGCCACACACGCCGTTCGCAAGTTCGCTTCTCACACGCACGCGGATTTCACCAGCAAATTTGCTATACTCCACTCGCTCGGACTACCTGATCCTTCGCATGATTAACCTACTCGTTCTATGAACGTCGTTGTGCTGCGGGAAACGCAGGCGGGCGAGGCGCGCGTCGCGCTCATGCCCGAATCCGTCAAGAAACTCGTCGCGCTCAAAGCCGCCGTCCAGATCGAACGTGGCGCCGGTCTCAGCGCCGCCCGCACCGACGCCGATTATCAGGAATCAGGCGCTGAAGTTTCACCCGATCGCGAAGCGTTGCTCGCCGATGCCGACGTGCTCGCCGCCGTCAATCGACCACCACCCGAAGACTTTGCTCGACTCAAACGCAGCGCCGTCGTCATCGGTTTTCTGCGTCCACTCGACGAACCCGCGGCGCTGCTCCCCGCAATCGATCGCGGCGTTACGACTTTCGCAGTCGAGCTTATCCCACGCATCACCCGCGCTCAGTCAATGGACGCGCTCTCGTCGATGGCGACTGTCGCCGGTTACAAAGCCGTCCTGATCGGCGCCTCGCATATTCCTCGAATGTTTCCCTTGCTGATGACCGCTGCGGGAACAGTTCCGCCGGCGCGAGTGCTTGTGCTGGGCGCCGGCGTCGCCGGACTCCAGGCTATCGCGACGGCGCGACGTTTAGGCGCAGTCGTCGAGGGTTACGACGTGCGCGCGGCCGCAGGCGAACAGGTGAAGTCGCTGGGCGCAACATTTCTCGAAGTCGATCTCGGCGGCCTGAAGACTGAAGACGCCGGCGGTTACGCAGTCGAACTCTCAGACGCAGCGATGGACCGCGGCCGCGCGCTGATCGCCGAGCACGCGAAAAACGCCGACGTGATCGTAACGACCGCACAAGTGCCCGGCCGTCGCGCGCCGCTTCTGATCACGGAAGCGGCGGTCAATGGAATGAAGCGTGGTTCGATCATTATCGACCTCGCAGGTTCGACGGGCGGCAACTGCGCGTTCAGTCAGGCAGACGAGACGATCGAACGCGACGGCGTAACGATCGTCGCACCGACAAACCTGGCTG
>DATANW010000019.1:0-11835 GCA_036266055.1 Pyrinomonadaceae bacterium
CCGCGGTGTTGCTTGAAGGGAATGTGCTCCTGCAACTCTTCGCGCAAATCCTGGAGCTTCTCAGTTGCGGCGTGTTCGAACTTCTCGAGGCGCTCGGGGTTGGCTTCTTCGACTTTCCGCGAGATCCAGAACCGTTCGGCAAAATAGAACGCCGCAATTCCGATCACCACGATCACCAGGAGCACTTTTCCGAGACGCTGGAAGTCGCCGATCAGTCCCATCACCGCGCCGCTGAAGAAGTATCCGGCGCCCGAGAGCACAAACACCCAAAGAAAGCAGCTCGCGAACGAGAGCAGGAGGAACCGGAGGTAAGGCATTCGGCCGACGCCGTAGAAGACACATGACGCCCAGCGCAGTCCGTAAATGTACTTCGAGAGGAAAATCGAGAGCGGACCAAACTTATTCGTGAGTCGTTCGAGTCGAGGTTTGGCGGCTCGGTAAAAACGGAGCTCTCTGACGCCCTCGCAGAATGCGCGACCGGCGAAGTAGGCAACGTTGTCGCTGGCACAGCCGCCGATCGTCCCCCAGATCAAGACCTGCGCAAAGCTGTAATCACCGAAAAAACCGCTGTGCGCCAACACTCCGGCGATGAGCAGAGTGATATCGCCCTCGACCATTACTAGAATGAGAACTGCGTACACTCCATACTGAAGCAGCAGTTGATTGAGAAAGTCGAGGTGCATGCAAGATCCGGGGCTGATCCGTGTGCCGGCCTGCGCCGGCGGCGACAAGAATAAACTGGAGGGCTCGTTATTGACTACTGTCTTGTGCTTCTTCGGCTGGAGGTTTCACCACGAGCACCGGACACGAGGCATGTCGCACCACCGATTCGGCCGTCGAACCGAACAGAATTCGGCCGAGGCCTGTACGGCCATGCGACGCAATTACAATCAGGTCAACTTGCCGTTCCTTCGCGACGCGCACGATCTCAGAGGCCGCTTCACCGTGAACAACCAGTTCCTCGACTTCGAGTCCTGTACATTCGTCGCACTCCGCGATTTTTGGCAACTCGCGTTCCGCCGAGTCTTCAAGCTGCTCGGCGATGTCGGCAATGGGCAACGGTTCCGCCATCCCCGTGTAGCCGACTGTCGGCACGATCGGCTCGATCACGTTGATGCAGATGATTGAGGCGTGGAAAGTACGCGCGAGGGACGCCGCGTACGAGAGCGCATAGTTCCCACATTCACTAAAATCCGTGGGCAGAAGGATGGTTCGAATGTTCATGATTGTGGTCTTTGGACTTTGGTCTTGGGTCTTCGTGTCAGTGGGTTGAGTGTTGCTAAGACCAAAGACCAAAAACCAAAGACCACGTTTCGCGGCAATTCTACTCTCAGAACCACCTGTTTGACAGCCCTGAAACCCTCGTCTATTCTTCGTGCAACGTAACTGCAACACCCCAGACCAGACTGAATTGCCATGACAGCTCCAGGACCAAACTTCATCGGCATCAACGTTTCGGGCTCCCACGCTCGCGCGGCGCTGGTCGACAACGACGGCCAAATCATCGAACGCCGCGACGCTGACATCACACCTGAGAACATGGTCCGACAGTTGGCGGAACTCGCGGCGCAACTGCGTTCGTCCCAACAAAATGTCGCGGCGATTGGCATCGCGATCCCCGGACTGGTCAATCGACAAACGGATCGCGTGGTAGTCGCTCGCGATCTGCCGTCGACGTTAGTCGAGAACCTTCACGGCGAACTGATGCGCGCCACTGGCTTGCGCGTCGAGATCGAAAACGACGCAAACGCTGAAGCTTACGGTGAATTCAAGGCCGGCGCCGGCGTCGGCAGCCGCAATCTGTTTTACATGATGATCGGCGCGGGAATCGGCGGCGCGATCATCCTCGACGGCAAGCTTTGGACGGGTGCTTCGGGTTTTGCGGGGGAAGTTGGTCACATCACGATTGACACCGAAGGGCTCGAGTGCGTTTGCGGCAACACCGGATGTTTGGAGACGGTAGCGTCAGCGCCGAGCATCGTGCGCCGCGCGCGTGAACGTCTGAATCGCGACTCCACTTCGTCACTGTCACGCCTCGGACTCAATAAAAACTTCACCGCTGACGACGTCGCGCACGCGGCAAACGAAGGCGACGATTTCGCGTTGATGATGATCGAGCGCACCGGAAAATACATCGGGACCGGTGTGGCAACGGTGATTAACCTGCTGAATATCGAGCGGATCGTGCTTGGCGGTGGCGTGATGGACGCCGGGCCGCTGATCCTCAATCCGATCATTCAGGAAGTTAAGCGACGCGCTTTCCTGCGCTGTTTTGAAGCGACGGAGATCGTCGCGGCGAAACTCGGACCCGACTCCGCACCCATCGGCGCGGCGCTTCTCGCGCGCGACGCTACTGCTTAATTCTCACGCACAGTAACTTCACTTCCCACATACAAATGTGACTCGATTTGAAAATTGCGATCTATTTGGTAAAGTACAAGCACTTTGCAATAACAGTTCGAAAAGTGAAAGGTTTTGTGGGCTGTTGTGTCTCCCATGCTGTAGCGGTGTGACGTGCCCTCACGAATCCTGCGGCAATGCCCCAGATCTTCCATCACAGTACGAACGCGCTGGCGAAAATCACGATCTATGGCGCTGTTTTTATTGCGGTCGCCTTGTTGTGGGTCGCCGTTGAATTGAATCGTTCATCGTGGAATACCGGACAGTGGGTCGAACGACAACAGCCGGTTCAATTCAGTCACAAGCATCACGTGGGCGACGACGGTGTGGATTGTCGCTACTGTCACACGTCGGTTGAGACGGCCGCATCCGCGGGCATGCCGTCAACCAACACCTGCATGAATTGTCACAAGCAGATCTGGGCCGACAGCCCGTATCTGGAACCGGTGCGCGCGAGTTTTCGCACCGGCAAACCCCTCGAATGGATTCGCGTGCACGATCTGCCTGACTACGCTTACTTCAATCACAGCATTCACGTGAACAAAGGCGTCGGTTGTTCGACCTGCCACGGCAAAGTCGACGATATGCCGATCGTCTATCAAGCGGCGACGCTGCAGATGGAGTGGTGTTTGGAGTGTCATCGCGCGCCGGAAAGGTTCCTGCGGCCGAAGGACAAAATTTTCGACATGAACTGGCGCCGTGAAAACAAGAGCGCTGAAGAAATCAACCAGGGCTTTGGCTGGAAAGCTGAATACAAAGTCCAGGGACGAGCAGTGCTCGAGAGTTGTTCGACTTGTCATCGTTAGAAAACCAGAAGTGGGAAATGAGCGATAGCGATCGTCACATAAACTTCAAACTGATGCGCGACCACATTCTGTCGTTGCAGGATGGAGAAACACGTCGCACGGGCAAGAAGTACTGGCGCAGTCTCGACGAGCTGGCTGACACGCCGGAGTTTCGTGAATTCGTCGCGCGTGAGTTTCCGCAGCAGGCGGAAGGTTGGAACGATCCGATCGAGCGCCGGACGTTCATGAAGTTGATGGGCGCGTCGCTCGCGCTTGCGGGAATGACCGGTTGCGTTTTTCAACCGCCGGAGAAGATCGTTCCTTTCATCAACCAGCCGGAAGAATACGTGCCGGGGAAACCGTTGTTTTATGCAACGGCGGCGCCGATGTTCGGAGCAGCGACGCCCATTCTCGTACGCAGCAACGAAGGCCGGCCGACGAAGATCGAAGGCAATCCGGACCACCCGAACAACCGCCCGCTTGATTTCCCGGCGAACGATCCGTTTCGCGATCCGCGCGGCTCCAGCGCGACCGACATCTTCTCGCAAGCTGCGATACTCGATCTTTACGATCCCGATCGTTCGCAGACGATTACCTACCGCGAAGACATTCGCACCTGGACCGCGTTCGTTGGCGCGATGCGATCGGCGCTCGACGAGCAACGTTCGAAGCAGGGCCAGGGCCTCCGGTTTTTGACCGAGACAATCATCTCGCCGTCGCTTGGCGCGCAGCTGAACGAGCTTCTGCGAGCGTTTCCGCAAGCGAAGTGGCACCAGTGGGAACCTGCGAATGGTGACAACCGGCGCGCCGGTGGGGTGACGGCTTTTGGCCAGCCGGTGAACACGACGTACCGGTTCGATCTTGCGCAACGAGTGGTTTCAATCGACAGCGATTTCCTTTCCGCGATGCCGGGGACCCTGCGTTATGCGCGTGAGTTCTTCGCACGGCGGCGAGTGAGTGAAGCGAACCGCGAGATGAACCGGCTCTACGTGATTGAGTCGACGCCTTCGAACACAGGTTCGGTCGCGGATCATACGTGGGCCGTGAAGCCGAGCGAGATTGAAGGGATCGTGAGAGAGTTGGCGGCGGATTCGCGACAAGGATCTCAGCATCCGTGGATTGAGCCCTTAATGCGCGATCTCGAACAGCACAAAGGCGCGAGCATAATCATCGCGGGAGATAATCAACCGCCACTGATTCATTCGCTGGTGCATGCGCTGAACAATAAGCTGGGCAATGTTGGAAAGACGGTCTTCTACACGGATCCGCTGGAAGTCAATTCGGTCGATCACCGGCAGTCACTCGAAGACCTGGTCAACGATATCGACGGCGGCCGCGTTGAGCTGCTCGTAATTCTCGGCGGCAATCCGGTCCATAACTCGCCTGCCGATAAGAAACTCGATTTTCCGCGCCTGGAAAAGATCAAGCTGCGCGTTCATTGGAGCCAGTACAAAGACGAGACGTCGGAGTTGTGTCACTGGCACGTGCCCGCTGCCCATTTTCTCGAGACGTGGGGCGACACGCGTTCTTACGACGGCACGGTGACGATCATGCAGCCGCTCATCGAGCCGCTTCATGAAGGCAAATCCGCGTACGAATTGCTCGCCGTCTTTTCAGAGCAATACGACCGCCAGCCTTACGACATCGTCAAGGGCTACTGGCAAACGCAGCAGACAGGCAACGCGGATTTTGAAAAATGGTGGCGGCAGTCAATCCACGATGGGTTCGTCGTCAATTCTGCGTTACCGGCGAAGACGGTGACGCCATCCAGTCAGACTCAACAGCAGTCCGCGTCATCCGCGGCTAATGGATACGAGCTGGTCTTCCGCACGGATGCGTCGATCTACGACGGGCGCTTCGCGAACAACGGCTGGTTGCAGGAGCTGCCGAAACCGTTGACGAAGGTGACGTGGGACAACGTCGCCATCGTCAGCCCGAACACGGCGAACGATATCGCCGGCATCACGGCAAACCGAGGCGCCATTAAAGGCCGCGAACATTACGTCCCGCTAATCGACATTACGAGTCCACAAGGCCTGACGATCAAAACGCCACTCTGGATCCTGCCCGGTCAACCGGACAACGTGATCACGATCCATCTCGGCTACGGTCGTCGTCTTGCCGGTCGCGTTGGCGGCAGCCCTGACGAGCAGATCGGATTCGACGCTTACAAGATCCGCACGTCTTTCGAACCGTGGTCTGTGCGCGGCGTCCAGGCCCACAACACGGGCCAGGAACATCCGCTCGCGACGACGCAGCTCCATTTCAACCTCGAAGATCCAAACTTCAGCAGTGAAGCGCGGGACATAGTTCGTTCACAAACTCTCGAACAGTATCTCCAGGGTGAACATCACGAGGAACACGAACATCCGTCGATCTATCCGGAGTACGACTACAAGAACCAGGCTGAGAACGCGCCCAACTACGCCTGGGGCATGGCGCTCGATTTGAACAACTGCATCGGTTGTAACGCGTGCACGATAGCCTGCCAGTCTGAAAACAACATTCCCGTAGTCGGCAAGACGGAAGTGATACGAAGTCGCGAGATGCACTGGATCCGCGTTGATACTTATTACCAGGGCGACAGTCCAAGCATGCCTGAAGGCACGAGCTTCATGCCGGTGCCGTGTATGCACTGCGAGAAAGCGCCGTGCGAGCCGGTTTGTCCGGTGCACGCGACTGTCCACAGCGCGGAAGGCCTTAACGACATGGTCTACAACCGCTGCGTGGGAACGAAGTATTGCTCCAACAACTGCCCGTACAAAGTGCGCCGGTTCAACTTCTTCCTTTACCAGGACTGGGACGAGCCGCTTTATCAACTGCGGCGCAATCCGGAAGTGAGCGTGCGTAGCCGCGGCGTGATGGAGAAGTGCACCTACTGCGTGCAGCGCATTCAAAACGCGAAGATTCAAGCGGAGCTCGAGGGCCGCAAAGTGCGTGACGGCGAGATTGTCACCGCCTGCCAGGCAGTTTGCCCGACTGACGTGATCGTGTTCGGCGATATCAACGATCCGAACAGCCGCGTCAACAAGTTGAAAGGCAACGAACGCAACTACTCGCTACTCGGCGAACTGAACACGCAGCCGCGCACAACTTATTTGTCGATGGTGAAGAACCCCAATCCGGAAATTACTGAACATCGTGGCTGAAAGCGAACCGCAAAAACCGTACATGGAAGGTCCGATGCACTCGACCACTCCGGTGATCGACCCGGGGCTGACGTTTGCATCCGTCACCGACAAGATCAGTTCGATCGTCTTAAAGCGAAAGACGTCGCTGGCGTGGTTCTTCGGGTTTGCGATCTCGTTCGCGCTCTTCCAACTGATGCTGCTGGCGATCACGAACCTGGTGTTCGTCGGCATCGGCCTATGGGGCGTGAACGTTCCGGTTGCGTGGGGCATCGACATTCTCAACTTCGTCTGGTGGATCGGCATCGGTCACGCCGGCACGCTGATCTCCGCGATCCTGCTGCTGTTGCGACAACGATGGCGCACGTCGATCAACCGCTTCGCCGAAGCGATGACGCTCTTCGCGGTGGCCCAGGCAGGCATGTATCCGATCTTCCACCTTGGTCGCCCGTGGTTGATGTACTGGCTTTTCCCGTATCCGAACACGATGAACATTTGGCCGCAGTTTCGCAGCCCGTTGATGTGGGACGTGTTCGCGGTTTCGACCTATGCGACTGTGTCCGCGATGTTCTGGTTTGTGGGTTTGATTCCCGACTTCGCAACGTTGCGCGATCGCGCCCGCAGCAAACCGTTTCAGATTCTTTACGGCATGCTCGCGATGGGTTGGCGCGGTTCCGCGCGTCACTGGCATCGCTACGAGATGGCCTACCTGCTGCTCGCCGGACTCGCAACGCCGCTCGTGCTGTCAGTGCACACGATCGTCAGTTTCGACTTCGCGGTCGGCATCATTCCGGGTTGGCACGCGACGATCTTTCCCCCGTACTTCGTTGCCGGCGCGATCTACGCCGGCTTCGCGATGGTGCTGCTGCTGACGATTCCGCTGCGACGGTTCTACGGACTCGAAGGGTTCATCACGATGCGCCACATGCACAACATGGCGAAGGTGATGCTCGCGACCGGGTTGATCGTCGGCTACGGCTACATTATGGAGGCGTTCTTCGGTTGGTACAGCGGCAACAAGTATGAGCGGTTCATGATCTGGAACCGCATGCATGGTCCCTATCACCTGTATTACTGGGCGCTGATTCTTTGCAACATCATCACGCCGCAGTTTTTGTGGTCGAAGAAGATCCGTTCTAACCTGCTTGCGCTGTGGATTATTTCGTTCATCGTGAGCATCGGCATGTGGCTCGAGCGGTTCGTCATCGTCGTCACGAGCTTGCATCGCGATTACCTGCCGTCGTCGTGGGGAATGTATCAGCCGACGGTTTGGGACTGGTCGATGTTCATCGGCACGATCGGTTTCTTCTTTACGCTGCTGTTTCTGTTTATCCGGTTCCTGCCGATGATCTCGATCTTCGAGATGCGGACGATTCTGCCGGGCGCGGAGGTTGAGGAGTAAGCGCATGGCTGATTTGCACACATCGTTTGCTCCACATCCGCACCGGCGTCACGCGCCGCCGCTTTACGGAGTGATCGCGGAGTTTGAGACGCCCAACGATCTCGTGCACGCGGCGCGCAAGGTTTACGAGGCAGGTTATCGCCGCATCAACGGTTACTCGCCGTATCCGATCGAAGAGTTGTCGGAGGCAATTGGTTTTACGCACACCGCGTTGCCGCTGATCGTCTTCATCGGCGGCGTGCTCGGCGGCATTGCCGGATTTGGCATGCAGTACTGGATGGAAGTCATCAGCTATCCGCTGAACGTCGGCGGCAAGCCATTCAACAGTTGGCCGGCGTTTATTCCGATTACGTTTGAATGCACGGTGCTGGCGGCGGCGTTCTCGGCAGTGTTGGGGATGCTGATACTGAACAAGTTGCCGCAGCCGTATCACCCGGTCTTCAACACGCCGAACTTCGCCCTCGCCACGCGCGACAGGTTCTTTCTGGCGGTGGAGGCAAACGATCCGAAGTTTGACCACGCGAGGGTGACGTCGTTGTTGCAGAGTTTGAATGCGATGGAAGTCAGCGATGTGGAAGTCTAAGGCGCGGCCGCGCGCCCACAGATCCTGGGTCCTGCTTTTGACGGTGTTGTTGTGTGTCGCCGGCGCCGGGTGCCGTCGCGACATGCAGGACCAGCCCAAGATGAAACCGTACCGCGGGACGGCGTTCTTTAATGACGGACTGTCTGGTCGCCCACCGGTTGCGGGAACGATTCCACGCGGATTTTTGCGCACCGACAGCGAGTACTTCACGGGCAAGAAAGCAGGAACGTCCGCGTCAGCACCAACTGCAACAACACAGAATCCTTTCGCGGATGACGTCGATACTTTTCCTTTTCCGGTCACTGAAGACACAGTTATACGCGGCCGGGAGCGTTACCAGATCTTCTGCAGCGTTTGTCATGGCCTGACTGGTAACGGTGACGGCATGGTCGTGCGACGTGGTTTCCGCCGCGCCGCTTCGTTCAACGACGATCGACTACGACAGGCGCCCGTGGGTCACTTCTTCGACGCGATGACGAACGGTTGGGGCGCGATGCCGTCGTACGCCGCGCAGATTCCCGTGCAGGATCGTTGGGCCATCGTCGCCTACATCCGCGCGTTGCAACTGAGCCAGCAGAACCCGAACGCGCAACCCGGCGCCAGTCCCGTGCCCGGAGCATCGCCCGCGCCGCCGCCCGGATCAGCGCCTGTGCCGCCTCGGACGGGATCGCCCGCGGCCGCATCGCCGTCGCCATCGCCACGATCCGGAGGTCACGACTGATGAGCATGTCGTTCAATCCTCCGGACCTGACGCGATTCATGCGCCGCGCGCTGATTGCCGGCGTCGTGCTGATCCTGCTGATGATCGTGCCGTGGAATCACGACCGGTTCTTTGAAGCTTATCTGATCGGCTGGACGTTCTGGACCGGCATCGCGGTCGGTTCGCTGGCGCTGCTGATGCTGCAACACCTGACCGGCGGCGGTTGGGGGTTCGTGATCCGGCGCATACTCGAAGCCGCCACGCGAACGCTTCCCGTGATGGCCGTGTTGTTTTTCCCCGTCCTCCTCGGCGCGCACTCTTTGTATCACCACTGGATGGACAAGACGGAAGCCGCCAAGCACGAGGCCGTCGAATTCAAGTTGGCGTACTTGAACTTTCCGTTTTTCGCCGTGCGCGCGGTGATCTATTTCGGCGTCTGGATCGCGCTTGCATACTTCCTGAATCGCTGGTCGTTGTTGCAGGATCGAACTGCCGACAATCGTTACACCAGGAACATGCGCGTGTTGAGCGGTCCGGGAATGGTGGCGCTAATCTTCACGGTTACGTTCGCTTCCGTCGACTGGTACATGTCGCTCGAGCCGGAATGGTTCTCGACGATCTACGGTTTCATCTTCGTCGCTGCGTGGAGTCTGAGTGCGCTGGCGTTTACGATCGCGGCGCTGGCGGTGCTTTCGAAAGACGAACCACTGAAACGAATCGTCGCGCCGTTGCACTTTCACGATCTCGGCAAGTTGCTGCTGGCATTGGTGATGCTGTGGGCGTACTTCGCGTTTTCGCAGTACCTGATCATCTGGTCCGGCAATCTGCCGGAAGAGATCGTGTGGTATCTCAAGCGCATTCCGGGTTTGTGGGGCGCGACAGTGATCGCGATCGGCATACTTCACTTCGCGGCGCCGTTTCTGTTTCTGCTGTCGCGCAGCGTGAAACGCAATCCACGCACGCTAATGATGATCGCGATACTGATCATCGTGATGCGCATGGTCGATCTGATCTGGATGATCGTGCCCGCGTTTGGCGGTGGTAATTGGGTTTGGCTGGACGCAATCGCGTTGCTGGGTTTTGCCGGATTGTGGCTGGCGGTTTTCACGTGGCAGTTGGGTAAACGATCGCTGATTCCGATCAACGATCCGCAATATGAATCGGTGCTGGAACAGCACGAGATGGGTCATTGATGAATAGTAGTGGCAATGGTCATCGGACCGAGACTCCGGACGTCTCGCATATTCGCAACGTAGAAGTAACGTACGAGGCGAGTGACATCAACGTGCGCGGCGTGCTGGCGTTTATTCTCGCACTAACGTTATCCCTCGCCGGCGCTTCGGCCGGCGTGTGGTTCTTGTTCGGGTATCTGAACAAGGAAAAAGCGAAGGAGCGTCCGCCGGGTCCGTTGGCGATACGCGAGCAGAGCCAGCGGCTGCCGCCCGAGCCGCGGCTTCAGGGATCGAAGGGATTCGAAGTCACGCTCGAGAATGGTCAGAAGGTGCCGCTCGAGCTGTCGCATCCGCAGGCTGAATACGAAGTCTTGCGGGAACAATGGCAAAGCGCGCTGCAAACCGGGGTGAAGGATTCGAACGGCAATGTAGTCGGGATGCCGATCAATGACGCGATGAAGAAAGTCGTGTCCGGGGAGGGACTGCCCGCCAGAACAAAACAGGGCAAAGTGGACGACTACGGGATTGGGTATGCGACGGATTCGAGTTCCGGTAGAGAGACGGTGAAGTTCAAATGAGTTATTTAGCCCGGATTCTATTGATTTTGATCTGCGTTTGTCCGGCCTTTGCCCAGCTACGTCAGCCCGGACCGAGCTCGCCGCTTTATGGCGCTCGGCCGTCGACCGGAAGTCCGTCAACCGGCCTGCCGACAGCGCTGCGCGACGTGCGTATCGACCAGAAGCTCAACCAGCAACTCCCGCTCGATCTCGTTTTTCGCGATGAGAGCGGCCAGGAAGTAAAACTCGGAAAGTACTTCGGAGCGAAACCGGTCGTGCTCGCGCTCGTCTACTACGACTGCCCGATGCTTTGCACGCAGATTCTGAACGGCATGGTGACTTCGTTTCGCGTGCTGCCGTTTCAGATCGGAAAAGAGTTTGACGTCGTGACGATCAGTTTCGATCCGCGCGAAAAGCCGGATCTCGCCGCGACAAAGAAAAAGGTTTACATCGATTATCTGCCGGACAAAATGCAGGCCGGCGCGAACAACGGATGGCATTTTCTGACGGGCGATCAGGCGAGCATCGAACGCATCGCCGACGCGGTTGGGTTTGTTTATCGCTACGATGAAGCGACGAAACAGTTTGCGCATGCGAGCGCGATCATGGTCGCGACCCCGGAAGGCAAACTCTCGCACTACTTTTACGGCGTCAACTATTCAGCGCGCGATCTGCGTTTCGGTTTGATCGAGGCGTCGCAGCACAAGATTGGTTCGGTGGCGGAGCAACTGACGCTCTATTGCTACATGTACGACCCGGCGACAGGTAAGTATGGCGCGGCGATCATGCGTGTGCTGCGGATCATGGGGGTCATAACGTTGTTGGGAATCGTGGCGATGATTTTGCTGCTCAAACCGCGTCACAAACAAGAAACGGCCGACAAGATTCCTGGGGGTGCGGTCCAGTAATGCAGTCGTGGATTCCATTAGTTCCTGACAGTGCTTCGACCGTTTCGTGGAAGGTCGACGCGCTGTATTTCTATCTATCCGGTGTCACGCTGTTCTTTACGCTGCTCATTTCCGGCACGCTCATCTTTTTTGTTATCCGTTACCGTCGTCGCACGCCGTATGAAATTCCGCGCCCGGTTGCAGGTTCGCACAAGCTCGAG
>DATANW010000020.1:0-26088 GCA_036266055.1 Pyrinomonadaceae bacterium
TCTCTCCGAAAGGTGCGAGGCGCCGACGGGCGTAAGCGAGCGCCGCGGGATCGAGATCCAAACCGAGTACGTGGGTATCGGGGGAGGATGTCAAAATTGCTTCACTGTGTCCGCCAAGCCCAACCGTGCAATCTACAAAGAGACCGCCTCGCTCAGGAACGAGGTACTTCAATGTCTCCTGTAGCAGCACGGGGCGATGGGGCGCGCCCATGCCCCCCAAAGGCGCAGCCATCACCACCGCCCCGTGATCTCGTTCAAAGATCGTCTTTGGTGCTTTGTACTTGGTGTTTTGTACTTTGTTTCTTTATCGGTGCTCACGCATTACAAAGTACTAAGCACAAAGCTCAAAGTACAAAGCTCCAGCAAATCACTTTCAGATACCGAGTCTCGCTATCGCCGCCTCGTCCTCTTCCGTGTACGGATCGGCAAGAAGTCGAGCTTTAAACTTGTCGAGCTCCCAAACTTCCAGGTACGTCAGGTATCCAAGGACCGCGACGTCGCCAATAACCTCAGCGCTCTTTCGCAGCAACGGGTGAATCAGGAGTCGTCCCTGTCCATCGATCGTCGCCTGCTGTCCGAAGTAGTTCGTTCTGTCAAGGAACTTTCTGCGCGCCGGATCCATCGACGGCAGTAACGAGAGTCGCTGTTCGATCGACTCCCATTCGGGCAAAGGGTAAATCCGCACGCACTCGCCAGTCAGGCTCGTGATATAAAAGTCCTTGCCGTGCTTCTCGTCCATCAGCCGCCGAAACTCGGTCGGCACTTTGAGGCGGCCCTTGATATCAATTCGTGCCGTGTAGTTTCCTCGCAGCATATTTTGACCGTGACGAGAGAGCTGGTGGGTGGCCTAAAGGAAAAGATTTACTAATGATCGGTGTTGCTACGAGGTTGGACCCACTTCCGACCACTTTTGACCACCCGAAGCGGATACTACGTTCCCGCCCCAAGCGTGTCAATAGGTAAAGCTGTTTACGGGCGTACACACGGCGATCACATATCTGTGGCGCTTCCGTCTTGGGTCTTTGGCCTTCGGGCTTTGGTTTTTTGGGCTTCGCGTTGTCTTATCTGACAACAAAGACCAAAGACCCAAGCCCTAAGACCAAACCGGAAGATTGATGTATAGTGGCGCTTCATCGAATGACATCGATCCTCCTGTTTGGCTTCCTTGCCGCCGCGGCGAATGTGGTCGGCGGCCTCGTGCTGGTGAAGGCAGGAGCGCACCGCTGGGGCGAGCGATCCTTAAAATACCTGGTCGCACTCGGCGCGGGATTCATGCTCGCGGCGATCTTTATCGAGATTCTCCCCGAAACGATCGGCTTCTGGACGCGCAACGTCGCCGGTGAATCCAGCGCCCGCGCCGTGCTTCCGGCGATGACCTTATTACTGGCCGGATATCTCTCGATCCAGTTCTTCGAACACACGCTGGCGCCACACTTCCACTTCGGCGCCGAAACGCATCCCGAGTCGTTCATGCGTCCCTCCGCGGCCTATACCGCCGTGGGCGGACTCTGGATCCACACGTTCTTCGACGGCGTATCGATCGCCTCGGCATTTCTGATCAATTTTAAAGTCGGGATACTGGTGTTCATCGCCATCTTCCTGCACAAGATGCCGGAAGGTTTCACCGTCGCTTCGATCATGCTCGCCAGCGGCCGTTCGCCACGCGCAGCCCTGATCGCGACGGCGGCAATCGGCGCGGCGACGCTCGCCGGCGTGATCGCCATTGCCGTCATCGACACCCGGGTGAGCAATTCCATCGGTTATGCGTTACCATTCTCTGCCGGCGTGACCCTGTACGTAGCCGCCAGCGACCTGATCCCCGAAGTGAATCACAAAGAAGAGCGAAACCCCACGGTATCAATTGTCGTTTTTGGAGGGGTTGCCCTTTTCTACTTGTTGCACCGGTTGATCGAGGGATAGCCCGGCGAGATATTTGCGAATTGGCGTTGCGCTATAGAAAACCAGTTTCGACCCTGCGGGTTGGCTTCGGCCTTCTTGCTTTGCTCCTTGCTTCGTTTGGCTTGTCGGTACAGGCCCAAACCAGGCCGCAAGCTCCAGTTCCGCTACCCACTCCCTTCACTCCCATCGTCGACTACGCGAACGTCATTGACGCCGACACCCGTCAGAAGCTCGAGTCGATCTATCTCAACCTGAAAGATCGCACCGGTATCGTCTATTCCGTGCTGACTGTCCCCACCACGGGAGACCAGGAGATCTTCGATTACTCGCTCGCCGTCGCACGCGGCTGGGGTATTGGACCAAAGGACGCGCAGACACCGAGCTTCCTGCTCGTCGTTGCGATTCAGGATCGAAAGTATTTCACCCAGGTAAGCCAGCATCTCGAAGGCGATCTGCCGGACGGCCTTGTCGGCCGCATTCAACGCGAACGTCTGGTGCCGGCTTTCAAACAGGGAAACTACAGCAAGGGAATTTACGATACGGTCCAGGCGTACATCGCGACGCTCGCGGTGAAGCGCGGGTTCAGCATTGAAGGAATCGATCAGCGTTACGCATACCGCGATGGAAATGCGGGGACCACGGTTCGCGAGGTTCCGAGTCGAGGAAGTCTGAGCAGCGTTTGCTGCGGCATAGTTGTTGTTGTGTTTATCGTCATCCTGATCTCCGCTGCCTCGAGACGTGGCGGAGGCGGTGGCCGCGGCCGTCGCGGCGGCGGTGGTTTCGGCGGTGGCGGACTCTGGCAAGCGCTCTTCTGGGGCAGCGTACTCAGCAATCTATCGGGCGGCGGTCGAGGCTCGAGCAGCGGCTGGGGCGGCGGTGGTTTTGGCGGCGGCGGCTTCGGCGGAGGCGGCGGAGGTGGTGGTTTTGGCGGTGGTTTTGGTGGGGGAGACAGTTTTGGCGGCGGTGGCGCAGGTGGCAGTTGGTAGGCCGCGAATCGGATTGATAGGATTGGGCCACACACGTTATGGCAGTTAACACTCAGGTACGGGAAGCACTGCGCGAACTCGTCGACGATTTGCGCGCGACGCATGGCGAGAATCTCGCGTCTGTCGTGTTGTATGGTTCAGCGGCGGCCGGCGACGACGTCGAAGTTCGTTCGGATTACAACCTGCTGATCGCACTGAATCGCATCACACCTGAAGATCTCCGGATGGCCCAGGCGCCGATGCGCGAATGGCAACGACTGGGCCACCCGTTACCGGTCTATTTCACTGTCGAGGAACTCTCCGATGCCGCTGACGTGTTCCCCATCGAGTTTCACCAGATGGCCAACGCGCGTGTCGTTCTTCACGGTCACGATCCGTTCGAATTCGTCCAGCTCTCGACGGCGAACCTCCGGCATCAGACGGAGTACGAGCTCCGCAGCAAGTTGATCCAACTGCGACGTCTTTATATTCCCGCTTCAGTTTCAATCGAGAAGTTGTGCGACTTGATGACCGACAGTCTGTCGAGCTTTGCGGCACTGTTTCGCGCGGTGCTGTTGCTCTTCGGCGAAGCAGCGCCGGTTGGAAAACCGGACGTCGTGCGCGCGACGGCGCGATTGGTAAAGCTCGATCCGTCGCCCTTCGAAAGAATTTTCCAGCTTCGCAACGACGGAAACTTGCCGTCGTCGGAGAAAGAAGCGAACGATCTTTTTGCGGCATACATGTTCCAGATCGAACAGGTAGTTGAAGCGGTCGATGAACTTCGACCAGACAGAAATGACAACATGGGAGATTTAAGATGAAGAGTCGAAGATTGGCGATCCTTTTTGCTCTCGCAGTGCTTTCGCTGACCGCGAGCGGCTGCGGCTACAACACGCTTACCACTAAACATCAAAACGTAAGGGCGAAATGGGCCGACATCGAAACGCAATTACAGCGACGCGGCGACCTGCTGAACAACCTCGCCGAATCGGCGAAGATGGCGGGCGTTCAGGAGCAGGAAGTCTTCGGGAAAATCGCGGAGGCACGATCGCGTTTGCTGAATGCGACGAGTCAGCCGCCGCAGGGTGAAGCCGGCGACAGAACCCCGGAGCAGAGGCAGGCGATCATCGACGCAGATAACAGTTTCGGCGGCACGATCGGAAGATTGCTGGTGTTGCAGGAAGCATATCCGCAGTTACAGTCGAATCAGAACTTCCGTGCTTTGCAGGACGAGGTCGCGGGCACTGAAAACCGCATCGCCACCGCGCGCAAGGACTACAACGCCGCCGCCCAGGACTACAACACCGCGCGCGCGCGTTTTCCGACGGTGATCTCAGCAAAGCTCTACGGTTTCAAAGAAGAGCCGTACTTCAGCGCAGAGGCAGCCGCGCGCCAGGTCCCGCAGCTCAACTCGAACAGCCTGCGGCAAACTCCGACGAAGTGATTTAGATTTTTAGAACCCGCGGGAGCTGCACATCGAGCAGTGATCGCAGGGCTTGCCGCCGGGTTCGAGGGTGCAGGTCTTTTCGTTCTGGAAGAAGTCGACTAGTTCGGAGACAGTGGCTTCTTCCACACCAAAACGTTCCTGACTCGGATGGTCCGCGTTCACCCCCGCGAGCCATGGTGAGTGAAGCTTTGGGGGACTGACTTTAGTCTCGATTTGGATCAATCGATTTTGTAGTTCGTTGAGGGTTACACGGATCGCAGACAGTTCAGAGCTGAGATCCGTGTTACTGCTTTGCACGGGTCCGGAGCCAGCGCCGACGCGCCGAGCGATTCTTTCCGCCATCAATCTTGCCTGATCAGAACTCATAACAGATCGATTCGATCAACAACACCCACGATCGCCGAGTCGATCGCGGCGCCCGCTTCTCCGGTCGCGGCCGTCGAAGCGCTCCACCCTTCCTGCACGATCAAAACCGTGTCGCCGACACCAGCATCGACTGAATCCAGCGCGAGCGTGGAATAGCTCGTGTCGTCACCTTCCGGCGTGATCTGCCGGCACAGCATCACGCGCGCGTTCTGGTAGCGATGGTTCTTCTGCGTGGCGACAATGTTTCCTACTACGCGAGCGAGAATCATTTTTTTACCGCGTTACGTGGTCTTCAGAATCCACGATGCCGACGATCGTGCAGTCAGTTGGCGTGTCTTCTCGTTTGAACGGAAAACTCGCTTCCTTGCCGCGACACCAGAACACCAACTCACCGACACCAGCGCCAACCGAATCGATCGCCACCATTGGTTTACCATTTGGTTCTAAATCGGCGTTTAGAGTTTGGACCACGAGCAGCTTGCGACCATGCAATGAATCATTCTTGACGGTCGCTACCAGTGTGCCGATTACGCGCGCCAGTTGCATAGATTATTCAACCACGTCAACCGTATCGATCACACCAACGATCGCCGCATCCACCGGAACGTCCTTCATCCCCTGCGCGAGTCTTGCGCTGGATCCCGCAACCACCAGCACGCGCTCGTGAAAGCCGGCGCCGACCGTATCAACCGCCACGACATAGCCGGTCGTATCGCTGCCGTCTACGTTGATCGGTCTCACGATCAGCAATTTCTTTCCGCGTAACCGTTCATCCTTTTGCGTCGCGACAACGGTGCCAAGGATGCGAGCGATGATCATGCGCCTTTATCGATCCATGCCCACCGGGAGACTCTCGTCGACGCTGCCATGCGGACGCGGAATCACATGCACGCTGACCAACTCGCCGACGCGTCGCGCAGCGGCCGCACCTGCGTCAGTCGCGGCCTTCACCGCGGCCACGTCGCCGCGCACGATCGCCGTCACAAAACCCGCGCCGATCTTCTCGTAACCGACGAGCGTGACGTTCGCGGCCTTTACCATTGCGTCGGCCGCTTCAATCATCGCGACCAGACCTTTCGTCTCAACCATTCCGAGTGCTTCCTGCATTCAGATGCTCCTATGTGTGGGGTTCAAACCTTGTACTACTTACCATTAACTGCCTGGCTCAACAACTCAACCAACTCTTCGCGCGTCAACGAAATCTTGCCTGATCCGTTTTCCACCAACGGCTCCTGCAGATAACCGCATGCCTGGCCACGCGCCGACTCCCCGAGATAACCGGCTTTTTCGCGCACGTTGATCAACTTCTCGATCGCGTCCGGCGAGAGATTACGCGAACCGCCGAGTACACGCGACAGGATCGCGATCTTCGCCGTATGTTCGAGCGTTTCCAAACGGTCCCACGCCTGCCACAGATCCGCGCCGTACGCGACCGCGCCATGGTTGGCCATCAACAGCGCGTTGTGATGTTTCACCAACGGCTGCATCTGCTCCGTCAATTCATCGGTCGAAGGCGTTCCATACGACGCCAACGGAACACAGCCAAGCGTCAGGATCACTTCCGACAGGATCGGCTGATCGATCGGCAAACCGGCGACGGCAAAAGCGGTCCCATGCGGCGGGTGCGCGTGGCACACCGCCTTCACATCCGGTCGCTCGCGATAGATCAGAAGATGCATCGCCAACTCACTCGAGGCGCGCCGATCGTTCAACGGCCGTCCTTCGAGATCCGTAACCGCGAGCAAGTCTTCGGTCATCCGTCCTTTGCAGGTCATCGTCGGCGTCGCGATGATCCGCCCGTCGTCCAGGCGCACACTCACATTGCCGTCAGACGAAACGACGTAGCTCCGCTCGTACATCAAATGGCAAACGCGAATCAGATCTCGTTTGGTTGTTTGCTCATCCATGCTTGTTTTCGGAGTAGGGATTAATCAGTGTCATGGACATTTCCCGCAAAGGCGCCAAGGCGCAAAGTTTTTTCTAGGGTCTTCTTTGCGTCTTTGCGCCTTTGCGCGAAACCCCTCGTGCCGACGTTCGACGGTAGAGACAGAAAATACGACAACGATTCGAGCGAAGTCGTCAGGTCGACTGTTTTGACCTTCACTCCGCGTCGCGCATTCAACGAGACCGGCGCGAAGTTGAGCACCGCTTTGATTCCCACAGACGTGACCTGATTGAGCACTCGTTGCGCGGCTTTTGCCGGCACCGCGATCACCATCACGTCGATCGACTTCTCACGAATCACTTTCGCCAGCTCTTCAACGTCGTGCACGACGATCTTCGCGTCGCCGATGCGACGGCCGATCTTCTGTCGATCGTTATCGAACAGCGCCGCGACCGTGAAATTTGATCTGCCAAAGCCGTTGTAGTTCGCGAGTGCAGTCCCGAGCCTCCCCGCGCCGACGATCCCAACGCGATGCGGACTGTCGAGACCGAGTATCTTCGTGATGTGATCGCGCAGGTCCGCGACGTAATAGCCGACGCCGCGCACGCCAAATTCGCCGAAGTAACCAAGATCTTTCCGAATCTGAGCGGAGTTGAGATTAAACTGAGCCGCCAGCGCCTGCGACGAAATGCTTTTGATCCCCGCTTCGTGGAGTGTGTTCAGGCAGCGCAAATAAACACTCAAGCGGCTCGTTGTCAGTTCTGATATTTTTTCAGACTTCATTCGCGGGAACCTGTCGCGGTCAGTATAATACTCCGGCGCAAATGATTGCACACCTGAGCGGCACACTGCTTTCCAAACAAGCGACTTCTGTGATTGTTGACGTGTCGGGTGTCGGCTACGAAGTGAGCATTCCGCTCTCGACCTTTTACGACCTCGAAGATACGGGTTCGAGAGTTCAGTTGCGCATCTACACGCACGTTAAAGAAGATGCGCTGCAACTCTACGGCTTCAAAACGGCGCGCGAACGCGAGTTGTTTATAAATTTCATCTCGGTCAGCGGCATCGGTCCAAAGCTGGGCATCGCACTGCTGTCAGGCATGAGCGCGGATGAACTGATCGCCTCGATCAAGACAAACAATCTCGCGCGGCTCACGCTGATTCCCGGCGTCGGCAAGAAGACGGCTGAACGACTGATCGTCGACCTGCGCGAGAAGATGGCGGCGTTGTCGACGGACCAACTCGAAGAACAGCCAGGCGCGCCAACGGACGGGGGCGAAGCATCGTCTGAAGATAGCGTGCGCTCGCAAGCACTTTCCGGACTAATGAACCTGGGCTATCAACGATCGGCCGCCGAGAAGGCTGTAGACGCTGCGCTCAGTGAAGGCGGCGACATCACCGTCGAGTCGATTTTGAAGCGCAGCCTGCGAAAGATTGGTTCGCGTTTGATTGGATAAGACAATGGTCAGTGTGAAGGACGGAGCGCCAACCGACGAGGATCGCCAGTTAGATCTGACGTTACGGCCAACGCGTATCGAAGAGTACGTCGGCCAGCGACAGATCAAGGAGAACCTGCGCGTCTACATGAAAGCCGCGCGACACCGTCGCGAAGCGCTCGACCATGTGCTGCTGACCGGACCACCGGGCCTCGGCAAAACTACACTCGCCAACATCATCGCGAACGAGATGGGCGCGGAACTGAAATCGACTGCCGGCCCCGCCATCGAGAAAGCCGGCGACATCGCCGCCCTGCTCACCAACCTTCAGGAAGGCGACGTGCTCTTCATCGACGAGATCCATCGTCTCCTGCCCGCGTTGGAAGAAAAGCTTTATCCGGCGATGGAAGATTATCAACTCGATCTGTTGATTGGTCAGGGCGCCGCGGCCCGCTCCATCAAACTCGAAATACCGAAGTTCACCTTGATCGGCGCCACCACGCGCGCCGGCCTGATCACCGCTCCGTTGCGCGGACGGTTCGGCATCATTTTTCATCTCGACTTCTACCCGCACGAGGATCTCGAAATCATTTGCCGGCGTTCCGCCCAGATTCTCGGCGTCGAGATCGACGACTATGGCGCGCGTGAAATTGCGCGTCGTTCACGTGGCACGCCTCGTATCGTCAACCGCCTGCTGCGCCGCGTGCGCGACTATGCGGAAGTCGATTACGACGGGCGCATCACGCAACAGGTCGCCAACGATGCCTTGAATCGCATGGAAGTCGACACCTACGGTCTCGACGAGATGGACCGGAAACTGCTGCTCACGATCATCGAGAAATTTGGCGGCGGGCCGGTCGGTCTCGGGACCATTTCCGCTTCCATTCACGAAGAGAAAGACTCGATCGAAGAGATCATCGAGCCGTACTTGATCCAGATCGGGTTTCTGGATCGCACCCCGCGCGGACGCCTCGCGACGCCCCTGGCTTACGAGCATTTCGGGATCAAAACACACGGCTCACAAAGACCCAGCCTGTTCGACCCCCGCTAGCTGACTTAAGCTCCATTCGAAAGGCTCCAGATTGGAAAATAATTCTCTCGCGCAAAGACGCAAAGGCGCAAAGAAAACTCTTGCAAACGCGATAGCGCTTTGCGCCTTCGCGCCTTTGCGCGAGAACTCTGTTCCGGTATCAATGCTTTGGGGAAGACAGTAGGCCGAAAATGAAATTGTTGAATTTCTTTTCGCGGCATTCATTCGGCGTTCGGAATCGCTCGCCGTGGCGGTCGATGCTTGGCCACGCGCTGCACCAGTTTCACGAAAACGATCTCTTCACGTCAGCGGCGGCGATGAGTTACTTCGGTTTGATGGCGCTGTTTCCGGCGTTGTTGTTGTTGCTCGCGATCAGCAACAAGCTCGCGGCCGGCAGTCAGATGTTGTCGCATGCACTCGACGTGTATCCGGGCTCGGCGAAGTTCTTGCGCGACACGATCGGCGCGTTTTCGCAGATCGGTGTCGGGGCGATTATCACCTGCGTCGTGCTGGTCCTGTGGGCCGGCTCCTGGGTGTTTGCGGTGGCGGAGCGGGCGTTGAACCGGATCTGGGGCGCGTCGTCGCGAACGTTTTTGCACGGCCGCGCGCTGACCGTCGGAATGGTCGGCGCAGTCGGGTTGTTGTTGTCGGCTTCAGTGGTTGTGACTTCAGTGCTGATCGCGTTGCGCGACGTCGCGAACAGGTTATCGCCACGACAGATCGAGCGCTACACGTTGCTGACATCGGTTGGGAGTGCGTTCTGGCAGGTCGTGTTTTTTGCGGCGAGTTACATCGTGACGGTCGCGTTGTTCGTGCTGGTCTATCGTTTCATGCCGCGCGCGAACGTGACGTTGCGAGACACGTTGCCGGGTGCATTTCTCGCGGGACTGTTGTGGGAGCTGGCGAAGTACATCTTCGCGTGGAGCCTCGGTTACTTTCACTACGATCAGATCTATGGATCCGTTGGAGCCGTCGTCGCAGTGCTGACGTGGAGTTACGTGTCGAGTTTGATCCTGCTGTTCGGCGCGCAAATGACGCCCGTATTTCACTACGAGCATCCTTCATAAATGCACATCTCTGAATTCGACTATGAACTTCCCGAGGACCTCATTGCTCAGCAACCTCTGGAGAGACGCGATTCGTCGCGAATGCTCGTGCTGGATCGCGGGAAGCAAACGTGGTCCGATTCCGTTTTCAATCGATTTCCGGACCATTTGACACCCAACGACGTCGTCGTCGTAAACAACTCTCGTGTGATTCCGGCGAGGCTGACCGGCCGTCGTGCGGAGAGCGGCGGCGCGGTAGAAGTATTCCTTGTTCGCGAAATTACGACACGGATTTGGGAGGCGCTGGTCCGCCCCGGCGGAAGACTGCGTGAAGGCGCGCGAGTCGTGTTTGGTGATGGAACACTGATCGGAGAATTGTTGGACGCGCCGGGACATGAGCTTCGTCGCGTGCGTTTTGAGTGTGCGGGTAGTTTTGAGGACGTCTTGGGGGAGCTGGGCTCGACGCCGCTGCCGCCGTATATCAAGCGCCTTACCGGCAATTCGCCCGCAGATCGCGAGCGGTATCAAACGGTCTATTCAAAATCGCCCGGGGCCATCGCTGCGCCCACGGCCGGGCTGCACTTCACTAACGATGTGCTCCAACAGGTGCGGGCGAAGGCGTCTGTCGCCGAGGTGACCCTGCACGTCGGCTACGGCACCTTTGAGCCGGTGCGCGTCGAAGACGTGGACCAGCATCGAGTCAGCAGCGAACGTTTCAGCATCGCCGGCGATGCTGCGGAGAGGATTAATGACGCGCGGTCGAATGGCGGACGAGTTATTGTTGTCGGCACCACCACCATGCGCGCGCTCGAATCTTCGGCGACTGAAAACGGACGTGTCGAAGCCACGAGCGGTGAAGCGAGTCTCACGATCAAACCCGGTTACCGCTTCCGCATCGCCGATGCGCTGCTCACCAACTTCCACCTGCCGCGCTCTTCCCTGCTCGTGCTCGTCAGCGCCTTCGCCGGTCGCGAGTTCGTCCTCGCAGCCTACGGCCATGCCGTGGAGCAAGGCTATCGTTTCTACAGTTACGGCGATTGCATGTTAATACTATAGGCAGTTTAAAAACCTCGATGGTAAACTAGCCGCGAAGTAAAGTTATGGCTGTACTAAAGAAATTTCGCTCCCGCTGGTTGTCGCAATCTGAACCGCCCTACGAGCCTGAGAAGAAAGCGAAGACGGCGACGCCTTCGTGGGGCATGAGTTACGACGTCCGGCCGCTCACCATCTCGCAGCTCGACGAATGCTGGCGGCTCGATCAGCGCTGCTTCATCGACGGCGAAGCCTACAGCAAGGAGACGTTCGACTATTTGTTGACCGCTCCGGAATCGGTTTCGTTTCGGGCGGTGACTTCGGGTGGTGTGATGGCGGGCTTCGTCATCGGACTCATCGAACCCGATCGCACCGGACACGTGACGACGGTCGGCGTCGCGCCCGAGCACCGGCGACGCAATCTCGCTAAGCGACTGATGAACGAAGTTGAAGAAGCTTTCCGTAAGCGAAACGTGAGGCTTGTGCGGTTGGAAGTCAGGACACTAAACACACCGGCGCAGAAACTCTACGAGAGCCTCGGCTACACGATTTCCCAAACACTTCCTAAGTACTATTCAAATGGTGGCGACGGGTTACTAATGCTGAAGTCGCTGGATTAACCACAAAAGGCACAAGAAACACAAAAGGCACAAATAGTGAAAATGATTTCAGGGGCCTAAACTGACTTCCGGAATCCCTTTTAATATTTGTGCCTTTTGTGTTTCTTGTGCCTTTTGTGTTTACCCTTTCCGTAACTCAGTCAAAACCTGCTTCGCAACCGCTTTCAGCGTGTCGAACACACCGACACCCGTCGCGGCAACGGCTTCAACCACCGGCTCGCCTTTCCTCTGCAACTCCATCGCCAGATCGTCAACCGGCACAATATTGCCGAGGTCGCGTTTGTTGAGCTGAAGCACGTACGGAAGCTTCATCAGGTCGTACCCCTGCGACTGCAAGTTCTCTTCCAGGTTGTACAACGATTCGATATTCGCATCCATGCGCTCTTCCTGCGAATCGGCCACAAACACTACGCCATCGACGCCCTTTAAAATCAGTTTGCGCGACGCGTCGTAAAACACCTGACCCGGCACCGTGTACAGGTGAAACCGCGTCTTGAACCCGCGCACAGTGCCCAACTCGAGGGGCATGAAGTCGAAAAACAGCGTGCGATCCGTTTCAGTCGCCAGACTGATCAATTTGCCACGGGCCTGGGGAGCCGTCGAATCGAAGATGTACTGCAAATTGGTCGTCTTACCACACAAACCTGGGCCGTAGTAGACGATCTTGCAGTTGATTTCGCGGGAAGCGTAATTAATAAAGGTCATAGCGCATGCCGTTAGCTAAACAGACTGTCGATGTCCTCGTCGGTGATACCGGCGAAGGGCGAATCTTCGTCAAAATCTCCAGCGGCGATCTCCTCAAACATCGTCGCCAGCTGGTGGGAGACTTGCTTGCTCCGCAATTTGACCAGGCCGAGGCTGGAGCGATCGTCGAAGACGATTACCAGCAGGAGCCTGCCAATCACGGAGATGTGAATACTGTCTTTCTCCCCCTCATGGGAGAGCGTCGGAAATTCCTTCTCGCCGATGAGCTGCGCCATTCCTCCCGTAGCGGCAACGTTGCCGGCTGCGAGAGACGCCAGACTGGTTGTGTCAAGATTTCCCACTTCACCCTGGGAAGCGATCTCCTGACCGTCTTTGTCCACCAGGAAGACCACCTTCGCTGAGGAATCCATCCGCAGCCGGGCCAGGACGGCTTTTATCTGGTGGTATTGCTGCTCGCGCAACAGGATTGGTGTATCAGCCATTATGCGACTCGTTGTTGAAGACCGGGCGGGAATGTCTACCTGGAGAGTGAACCTGAAGCGCCTGCTTCGCTATCGCAAATTTCGGAACTAAAGAGGTTACTTATTCGGTTGGGGCGAAGTGCCGAGGTGCTTTAGACCTCCGTAAGCCAAACGCACTTTAACATAGCCAACAATGTGCATCAAGTGTTTTTCTTTGTTGGCACGTTTGTCGAGATGGACCGTGCTGATGGGCTTAAAGCACCCGCAAATACTTGTGTTCGTTGATTTAGGGCCGAGGCTGTGGTAAGCTGCGCGCGATTCCAGCGGCTGCTCATTTATAGTGAGCAGCCTTTTGAGATTCCAACCCATGAGTAGCAGTCTCACAAAAGGCTTGCGACGGTCCCCTACACGTTCAAAGGCAAAAAAAGCTCCGGCAAAAACCGCGAAGCGCGCTGTTAAAGCGAAGCCTGCTGCGGCTAAACCGTCCGCCAAACTGAAGGCCAAACGTGCGACCGCCGCGAAACCCGCAGCCCGCAAAACAGTTGCGCGCAAAGCTGCGGCGAAGCCGAAGCGCGCCAGCGCGGCTACGGCCAAAGCCAGAAGACCGGCGCCGAAGCCTGCGGCCCGCAAGACTACTGCTGCCAAGAAGGTCGCCGCTGTTTCGAGAGTCAAAAAGACGCAGAAGCTCGCGGCTGTCAGAGCAGTTAGACCCACACAAACAGCACCGCCGCCGCCACGGCAACCGACCGTAGACGAGTCCGCCGCACTGGGAGCCTTCGAACGTGCTCACAAAGAGTTTGTTCGAGGACGCTTTGCCGAAGCTCGCAACCAATTCCGGATCCTCGTCGACAAGTATTCGCAAGTTTCGGAAGTAGCCGCCCGCGCCCGCACGTACCTGGCAATCGCGGAATCACGGCTGCGAACTGAAAGCATGCTGCCCCGCGACGCTGACTCGCTGTACGATCGCGGCGTCATCGAACTGAACCGCGGCGAGTACGTGGCCGCCCAGGAGATGTTCGAACGCGCGCTCAAGCGTGAGCCGGAAGCAGCGCACATTCATTACGGACTCGCAGCTACCCGCGCGCGCCTGGGTTCTATCGACCTCGCGCTCGAGTCACTGCAACGCGCACTCGCCATTCAACCGAACCTTCGCGTGCGTGCTCAGCACGATCACGACCTGAACCCCCTTCGCAACGATCCGGACTTCGACCGTCTCATTTTTAGTAATCCTTCCTAAAAACGGTAATATATCCCTGCGTTCCTTGATCTGTGTTACCGGGAGCCTAATTTGCAAAAACTTGTAGCTATCGGCGGCGGCACCGGGTTGTCGACAATGCTCGCCGGACTCAAACAGTTAGTCGGCAGAACAGACGACGACCTGTGGATAGAAAGTCTCTCGGCTATCGTCACTGTTTCCGACGATGGCGGAAGCTCCGGTCGCTTGCGCGACGAGCTGCAGATGCTGCCGCCAGGCGACATTCGCAACTGCATGATCGCCCTCTCCGAAGATGCGAACCTGATCTCACGTCTGTTCCGGCATCGCTTTCGTGGTGACGGTGGACTCGGCGGACACAGCTTTGGAAATCTGTTCCTCGCTGCGTTGACCGAAATCACTGGAGACTTCACGGAGGCGATTCGTCTGTCGTCAGAAGTCATTGCCAGCAAGGGCCACATCTATCCGGCGACGTTGACCGACGTTCGTTTGGTGGCGGAGCTGGAAGATGGTTCGATCGTTCGTGGTGAGACGCACATCTCGGCTTCGAAAGTTCCGATCCGTCAGCTGCATCTTGAACCCGAGGAGTGCCTGCCGCTGCCACAGGCTTTGAACGCGATTCGTGCTGCGGACATCATCACGGTTGGTCCAGGTTCGCTTTACACGAGCATTCTGCCGAACCTGCTGGTGGCGAAAGTGGCACGCGTGATCGGTCAGAGTTCGGCGACGAAGATCTTCGTGAGTAACCTGATGACGCAACCGGGCGAGACTGACGGCTACAGTGCGCGCGAGCATTTGGAAACGGTGCGGAAGTACGCGCCGGAAATTCATTTCGATTTCGTCGTGGTAAACAATCGCCGCATCAGCGCCGAGCAAGCCGAACGTTACGCGGCCGAAGGTGCCTATCAGATCGGCATCGACGAAACGATTGACGATGCCCTCGATCAAACGACCGAGATCATGCACGCCGATCTGCTCGACGACGGCGAAAAGGTGCGCCATCATTCAGACCGTCTCGCGCAAGTTGTGATGAACTGCCGCAAGCAGGCGCTGTCGCATGCGCCTGTCCCTGTCTAACCCGCCTTCGGAGAACTTCGTTTTGGTCAATAACAACAAACTGAATGTGGTGATTCTCGCGGCGGGTTTAGGGACGAGAATGAAATCGCGGCGGGCCAAGGTGCTGCACGAGCTGGGCGGTCTGCCGCTGATCACGCACGTCGTCCGATCGGCGAACAAGTTGGATCCGGAGACGATCCTCGTTGTCGTTGGCCATCAGGCAGAGGAGGTCGAGCGAGCGGTGCTCGAGGCTGTTGGCGAAAAGGCGAGCTTCGCCGTCCAGGCAAAACAACGAGGTACGGGCGACGCTGTCGAGTCTGCTCGCGGCCTGCTGGAAAATTCAGACTCGCTGCTGTTGCTCTTGTACGGCGACATGCCGGCGGTTCGCGCCGAGACGTTGCAGAAGTTAATCGATCATCATCGCGAAACGGGCGCCAAGTGTTCGATTCTTAGCGTCGAGATGCAGAATCCCACCGGCTATGGACGCATCTTCCGCAACGAGGACGGTTCTTTCGCGCGCATCGTGGAACAGAGAGACGCGACCCCAGAGCAACGCCAAATCCGCGAAATCAACAGTGGAATCTATTGCTTTGATGCAGGTGAACTGTTCCAGGCGCTGCGTCTCGTTCAACCCGCCAACGACCAGGGTGAGTATTACCTGACCGATGTTGCTGAGATCATTCTTTCCCGCGGCGGGAAAGTCAGCGTCTACGTTCACGACGACTCCCGCGAAGTGGCGGGGGTAAACACGCGCGCCGAGTTGGCGGAGTTTGAAAACCGGCTCCGACGAGACACGATTCGCCGCCTGATGACGGAGATAGGCGTTACGTTTATCGATCCGTCGCACACGTACATCACTCACGAAGCGCAGATCGGTCAGGACTGCATCATCTACCCGAACGTCTCGATCGAAGGCAAATCGATGATCGGCGATCGTTGCGTGATCCGCTCCGGCGTCCGCATCACAAACTCGCGTCTGGGCGACGACGTGACCGTCAAGGATCATTCGCTCATCGTCGACTCCGAAATCGGTTCGAACTGCTCCGTCGGCCCGTTTGCTCATCTGCGCATGAATGCCACGCTCGAAGACAAAGCCACGGTGGGAAATTTCGTCGAGGTTAAGAAGTCGCGGCTGAAACGCGGCACCAAGGCGATGCATCTGACGTATCTGGGGGACGCGACGATTGGCGAGCGAACGAACATCGGCGCCGGCACCGTCACGTGCAACTACGACGGCAAGCACAAGCACGAAACGATCGTCGAAGACGATGTTAAGATCGGTTCGGACACGATGCTGGTCGCGCCTGTGACAGTCGGTGCGCGGTCGATCACCGGCGCCGGATCGGTAGTAACGAAAGACGTGCCGCCCGACTCTTTGGTTGCAGGCGTGCCTGCTGAAGTGAAAAAGAAACTGAATTAAGAGTATCGAAAAACTATGTGTGGAATTGTTGGGTATGTAGGTAACAAACAGGTCGTGCCGCTGATCATCGATGGCCTGCGAAAGCTCGAGTATCGCGGTTACGACTCGGCCGGCATTGCAGTGGTCAACGAAAATCACGATCTCGAGATCCGCCGCGCGGAAGGCAAACTGCGCAATCTCGAAGAGACGATCCGGCTGAGCCCGCTCGACGGCACTTACGGCATCGGCCACACGCGCTGGGCCACGCACGGTCGTCCCACCGAAGAGAACGCGCACCCGCATCGCGACTGCACCGGACGCGTCGTCGTCGTGCACAACGGCATCATCGAAAACTACCTGCAACTCAAAGAGAAACTCCGCCACTCGGATCATCGCTTCGTCACCGAGACTGACACCGAGATCATCGCGCACCTGATCGAGGAACACCTGCGGCACGCGATGTCGTTCGAAGAAGCTGTTCGCACGGCAGCCGGCGAGCTCCGCGGTATCTTCGCGCTTTCGATCATCAATGCGGACGAAGCTGACACGATCATCGCCGTGCGCCAGGGTCCGCCGGTCGTTATCGGGCTCGGCGATCGCGAGTTCTTTGTCGCGTCAGACATTCCACCGATCCTGCATCACACGCGCGACGTCTTCTTTCTCGGTGACGGCGAACTCGCCGTTATCAACAAAGACGCGGTTCGCGTGATGGACTTCGAAGGCAACACGGTGCAACCGTCGATTCAACGGATCACGTGGGATCCGATCATGGCGGAAAAGGGCGGCTTCAAGCATTTCATGCTCAAGGAGATTTACGAGCAGCCGCGCGCCGTCCGCGACACGGTCCAAGGTCGAGTCTCGCTCGACACCGGACGCGTTTTTCTCGACGAGATGGCCAACATCACCGAAGCGGATTTCAAACGGTTCACGTCAATCAAGATCGCCGCGTGTGGCACGTCGTGGCATGCGGGGCTCGCAGGCAAGTACATGATCGAGCAACTGGCGCGCGTGCCGGTCGACGTCGATTACGCTTCCGAGTTTCGTTATCGCGATCCGGTGATGGACGAGAAGACGCTGCTGCTCGTGATTTCGCAGTCCGGTGAAACGGCTGACACGATCGCCGCGCTGCGCGAAGCGAAAGAGCTCGGCGCGCGCGTGCTGGCGATCTGTAACGTGCAGGGTTCGATGATCGTGCGCGAAGCAGATGGCACGATATTGACGCATGCTGGTCCGGAGATTGGCGTCGCCTCGACCAAGGCGTTTACCAGCCAGATGATCGCGCTCTACTTGCTCGGACTGTATCTCGGACAAGTACGCGGCACGTTGAAGGAAGAGGAAGCGAGATTTCATGCGCAGGAACTGGCGGAGCTGCCCGTCAAGCTCGAACACCTGCTCAACGATTCAGACGGAATCGAAGAGCTGTCGAAAGAGTTCTTCCGCTCGACTGACTTTCTCTACCTCGGACGCGGCATCAACTTCCCCGTCGCCCTTGAAGGCGCGCTGAAGTTGAAAGAGATCTCTTACATTCACGCCGAAGGATATCCCGCCGGCGAGATGAAGCATGGTCCAAACGCGCTGATCGACGAGCGTCTGCCGGTGCTGTTCATCAACACGCGCGAAGACGGTAATCGCGCGTCCGAGTTGCGTTATGAAAAGACGCACTCGAACATCGTGGAAGTAAAAGCGCGCGAAGGCATCGTGATTTCGGTGCTGACTGAAGGCGACACCATGTCGTCAGTGGTTTCGGATCACGTGATCGAGATTCCCGCCTCGAGCGATCTGCTGTCGCCGATCCTCTCGATCATCCCGTTGCAACTACTGGCCTATCACATTGCGGTCCGCCGCGGATGCGACGTGGACCAACCGCGCAACCTGGCGAAGTCGGTGACGGTGGAATAGGTTTAGTCGGAGCGTCGCTTAGCGGTAACGACGAAGTGGTTGTCGCGATGGATTTGAACTGAAACGTATCCCGCAGTGACGAGCGCGCGTTTTATCGCGCCGCTCGACTGCCAGGTCTCGTAGCGATTGGGATTTCCCGGCCAATGCATCTGCTTGCCGATAGTGTTTAGTGTCAGACCGTTCATCAGCACCCACAATCGATATAGACCTGCTTTGAGTTGAAGGCTGGTGAGATTGTCGCCGAACTCTTTGGCCGTCATGCTGAACGGATGCAACACCAGCCAGAGGTCGCCGCCCGGCGCCGTCACGCGCGCCATTTCTGAAAGGGCACGCGAAATGTGCATATAAGGCAATGAGACGCGGCAGATAACGAGGTCGAAAAACCTGGTTCGAAAAGGCAGAGATTCACCCCGACCGCTTACAAAATGAATTGCCGGAGTCAACCGTTTTCCCATTGCGAGCGCCGCTTGATCGAGATCGAGGCCGACAGCACAAACGCCCTTTCGCAGATTACTGCCGATGAGCGTTTGTCCCGCGCCACAGCCGATGTCGAGGATGCGCTCGTGGCGCGCATCGACGACGGGCATCACGCGGCGCGAATCGTTCGGATCGGTCGCGATCGAGAGTTCGAGCCGGTGGTAATCTGAAAGGTCGCTAGACATTCGTAAATCCGACAAACTATATTCTCATTCAGCGCCTGCCCCATCGCAGGTTGCGCTGCACTGATTTTGAAGTTCCAGCCATTATAACCATGAGCTTTCTTAGAACTGCCAAAATGCTGACTCTGCGTACTGCCAAATCGATGGGCGTATTTCACGCGCTGAGTCGCAGCCAATGGCGAAAGAACCAGTTGCTGATCCTTGGGTATCACGGGGTCTCGATCGACGACGAGCACCTGTGGAACAGCCATCTCTATTTCACACCCGACGAATTCCGCCGCCGATTGCAGGCGCTCAAAGACTACGGGTGCAATGTACTGTCTCTCAGCGAAGGCCTGGAAAGACTGGAAAGCGGCACGCTTCCGAAATGCAGCGTGGTGCTTACGTTCGACGATGGCGCGAGCGATTTTTATCACCGCGCGTTTCCGATTCTACGCGAGTTTGGCTGGCCTTCGACCGTCTATTTAACCAGCTACTACTGCGACTACAATCGTCCGGTGTTCGACACGATGCTCTCGTACCTGCTGTGGAAAGCCAGGGGCGGAGTGTTGGACGTGCAAGGTCTCATCGAGGGCGCTACGTCGTTCGATCTGAGCACCGACGAGCAAAGGAATCAGGCGAGTCTGGCGATCCGCGAGTTTACGCGACGCGAGAAGTTTTCCGCGCAAAGGAAAGACGAACTACTTACCGCGATCGCGAAACGGTTGTCGATCGATTACGACGCCATTTTGGCGAAACGAATTCTGCATCTTTTGTCGGCAGATGAGTTGGCGAAGCTCGTAGCGGAAGGCGTCGATTTCCAGTTGCACACGCACCGGCATTACGCGCCGAAAGTGCGCGAGTCGTTCGTCGTCGAGATGGTTGAGAATCGCGACTTCATCACGCGGTTCACGAAGCTGCCGCATCACTTCGCGTATCCGAGCGGGGTGTACGCCGACTGTTTTTTCCCCTGGCTCGAGGACTGCGACGTTGTTTCCGCCGCCACCTGCGATCCCGGTCTGGCAACCACTCAATCGAATCCCTACACACTTCCGAGACTCGTGGATATTTCTTCGATTCCGTTAGTGGAATTGGAAGGATGGATCTCGGGCTTCGCGAAGTTTCTCCCGCGAAGACACGAGGCCGAAGCGAACCAGATCCCGCCGCACTATTACTAACTTCAGATCAAAAAGTATAGCCCGTAGTAACAGCCGGATAACTTACACGGCGGCCCCTCGGGGCAAACGGGTGCGGCACTGCTTCCCCATGCGTGCCCTCCCACGTTGCCCCGTTTGCCCCCCGCCAATCATGTAACGCGCAACGAGGACCCAAAAAGGGTCGCAGTTTTTATTGCTTATTATCACGCTCGCGATCGAGCAGTTGCTGTTTACGTTCCAGTCCCCAACGATAACCGCCGAGACTCCGGTCTTCACGAACGACACGGTGGCAAGGAATGACGAGTGCGACCGGGTTAGTCGCACACGCACGCCCGACAGCACGCACCGCGCCGGGTTTGCCTAACGCTTTCGCCACGTCGCCGTACGAGACTGTTTGACCGTAGGGAATCGCGCGCAACTTTTCCCACACCTGACGTTGAAACGCGGTCGCGCGAATGTCGAGCGGGAGATCGAGTTGTGGTTCCCTGTTGGTGAGATGGTCCAGGACTTTATTCACGGGCTCGCGCAACGCTGCATCGTCGCGACGAATCGTCGCTGCTGGAAACTCGCCGCGCAGATCGTTTTCGAGTTCGGCATCTGTGTCCCCCATGCGGACCGCGCACACGCCGCGTTCGGTGACGGCGACCAAAAGGCGTCCTAACGGCGACGCCGCGATCGTGTAGCTGATCTCGACGCCGCGTCCGCCGCGGCCGTACGTCGCCGGCGTCATTCCAAGCTCCGATGGGGCATGCTCGTAAAGCCTGCTGCTGGAGTTGAATCCTGAATCGTAAAGAGCCTGTGTCACCGGTTCTCCTTCGCGAACGAGCGTCTTGAAATTCCCGAATCGTCGCGCCGCCAGATACTGGCGCGGACTGATTCCCATGATCCGTTTGAAAGTGCGTTGCAAATGAAACGTGCTGACGCCAACATGCGCTGCGAGATCCGCGAGCTTCACTTGCTCCGTTTGACTCGCATCCAAAAACCGGCAAACACGCTGGACTAACTCCACCTGCGGATCGAGCACGCGCGCACGTCGCGGCTCGCACCGCAAGCACGCGCGAAAACCCGCTTGCTCCGCCGCGTCAGGCAAGTCAAAAAACATCACGCGCTCGCGATGCGGTCGCCGCGACGGACAGGACGGGCGGCAGTAGATCTTCGTCGACGTGACGGCAAACACAAACTGACCGTCGAAGCGCGAATCTTTCGCGACCACGGCGTCCCACAGTCGATCGTCGATGATGGTAGCTGGGTTATTCACGTTCATGCTCGATGATATTAAGCGAAGCGAAAAAGACAATCTATCTGGTTCTTGTTGTCAAATCCCAGCACGGACAACACGGATTTTGTGAAGCGCAACGCTTGTGCTTAAATGCAAAACTAAACTCGTGGACTCGGAATTTCTATCACAACTGAACGAACAACAGCGCGAAGCCGTGCTCGCCACCGAAGGGCCGCTCCTGATCCTCGCCGGAGCCGGTTCAGGCAAAACGCGCGTGATCGCGCATCGCATCGCTTACCTGATCGCGGAGAAGAAAGTCCCGACGTGGAACATCCTCGCCGTTACGTTTACGAACAAAGCCGCCGACGAGATGCGCCAGCGCGTACAGCGCTTGCTGCACGCCCGCAACGACTCGGATCTGCCACTCGTTTCGACGTTCCATAGTCTCTGCGTGCGCATCCTGCGCCAGGACATCGAAAAACTTAACGACAATTACACGCGCCGGTTCACGATCTACGATCAGGACGACTCGCTGCGTCTGATTCGCCAGTGCATCAAGGACATCGGTTACGACGAGAAGTCGCTGGGCCAGCGCTCCGTACAGTCGGCCATCAGTGCAGCGAAGAACCGCGGCGAAGACACGAAGGTGTTCGCGGCACGCGCCGAGTACGGCGATGAACGCAAGGCGGCGATCGCGCGCGTTTACCAGATGTACGAAGACCGCCTGCACGCGAACAACGCGCTCGATTTTGACGATCTGCTGATCAAGGCGGTGCGACTGCTGCGCAACGTTCCTGAAGTGCGCGAGAAATACAACAACAAGTTTCGTTATATCCTCGTCGACGAGTACCAGGACACGAACTCGCTACAGTTCGACCTTATCAGCCTGATCACCCAGAAACAGCAAAACATCGCGGTGGTCGGCGATGAGGATCAGTCGATCTACAAGTGGCGCGGCGCCGACATCAGCAACATTCTCAATTTCGAAGTTCATTATCCGCGCACGAAGATCATTCGCCTCGAACAGAACTACCGTTCGACACAGACGATCCTCGACATCGCGGGCGCGGTAGTCAAAAACAATCGCCAGCGCAAAGGAAAGACGCTATGGACCTCGAACCCGCGCGGCGGGCGAGTCGGTTATTACCAGGCTTACGATGCGGAAGCAGAGTCCCGCTGGGTCGCCGGGAAGATCCTCGAACACCGCCGCGACGAATTCGATCTCCGCGCCGCGGTGCTTTACCGGACCAATTCGCAATCGCGTGTGTTTGAAGAGGCGATGCGTCGCGCCGGACTTCAGTACAACATCCTCGGGGGTTTTAGTTTTTACGAGCGAATGGAAGTGCGCGACATCATCGCTTATCTCAAACTCGCGCTGAACCCAAACGACTCGATCGCGCTGGATCGCGTCATCAACAGTCCGCCGCGCGGCATCGGCCGCACGACGATGGAAGAGATCGAGCGACGGCAGAAAGACTACGGCGTGTCGCTGTGGGAAACCATCGCCCTCGTCATCGAGACGCCCGAAAAGTTGAGCCCGCGCGCGATCAACGCGCTGCGCAACTTCCGCAACATCGTCACGCGACTAAGCGAGATGGCCACTGCTGAAAACACCGATTCGACGTCTCCGGTGTCAGAGGTTGTACGCGCCGCGATCGTCGAGACGGGTTATGAACACGCGCTGCGTTCCGAGAAGACTGAAGAAGCGGAAGGACGTCTCGAGAACTTGCAGGAACTCGTTAACGCGGCGGTCGATTACGACGATCAGGGTATCGACGGACTCCGCGAGTTCATCGATCACTCGGCGCTGGTTTCCGATCAGGACGACTACAAGCGCGACGCACCGGTGACGCTGATGACGGTCCACTCGGCTAAGGGTCTCGAGTTTCCGCTGGTGTTTATCGTCGGTCTCGAAGACGGACTCTTTCCGCATTCGCGCTCCGCGACCGACCCGGAAGATCTCGAAGAAGAGCGCCGGCTTGCTTACGTAGCGATGACGCGCGCCGAGCGTTATCTTTACGTCACGCACGCGATGAAGCGTCGGGTTTACGGAGAGGAGATTGCTTCAGAGCCGTCGCAGTTTTTTAACGAAATGCCGCCCGAGTTGTTGGAGGATCTTTCACTCGGCAAGTCGTGGTTGTATTTCCGGCGTGAAGCGGACGCGATCGAGGTCGAACCACCTGACGAGCCGCGCCGCGAGAAGAAAAAGTATATGGGCAAGACTTACAACAGCGTCGACTCGATTGAATCGTTCTTCAAACAGCGCAACCGGCAGATGGGCCAAACGCCCGAACCAAAACCGAAGCCGGCGCCTCCGTCAAACTCGGCGTCTGGTGAATTCTCACCTGGTTCCTATGTGAAGCATTCGAAGTACGGGCGTGGTCTGGTGCTGAGGCGTGAAGGCGCGGGTGAATCCGTGAAGTTAACCGTGAGTTTTCCCGGATACGGCCAGAAGAAATTAGTGGAAAAGTACGCTGGCTTGGTTAAAGCGTAAACACGGATGACACAGATAAGGATCCGTGTCATCCGTGTTTCCGTGAGTCGCACAATTATCGAACGGACACTTGATTCGTAGTCAGCTCGGCTACAACTTCCTTCGCGTCGAACACCTTCTTCAGCACTTCCAGCATTCCTCTCGAATCAACCGAAATCGCTCGATTCACTGACCCGTCGTACATGAAGTCGCCGACGAGCGATTGAATGTTGCCGTCAAAGATCAACCCGACCAGCTCGCCGTTCTGATTAATCGTCGGCGAACCGGAGTTTCCGCCGATGATGTCGTTCGTCGAAACGAAATTAAACGGCGTGTTCAAGTCGAGCGACGACTTCTTCTCCATCCAGCGTTGCGGCAGGACGTACGGGAATTGCTGTTTGAACTGATCGGCGCGCGCGTAGAGACCGCCGAGCGTCGTGAACGGCGCGATCTTCTTTCCGTTCTCGTTGTAACCCTGGACCGAGCCGTACGACAGACGCAGCGTGAAAGTCGCATCCGGATAGAGCTTCGTGCCTTCGGTGTCGAACAGCGCGCGCGCGATCTTCGCGTAGTTCGCGCGCTCCACGCCGATCACTTCGCTCTCGTAACGCTTCCGTAACTCGCGAGCTTTCGCATCGATCGTGCGAGCAACCACGATCATTGGATCCGTCGATTCCTCGATCGCTTTGCGTCCGCCGGCGGCCACCTCTTTGCGGTAGGCCGGATCTTTCAACTTCGTGCCGGTGATTATTTCATTCGCGCGCTCTTCGGGACTCTTACCGTTGAGCACCTGTTTCACCAGCGGGTGATCGGCGCCAAGCAGCTCGACCATGAACCCGAGCGAATCGGCGAGTTTCAGTTTTTCAAAATCGTCGTGAACCGGGGCCGGAGAGTAAAGGGCCATCTCCAACGAAGGACGGCGCGCGTCCGTGTACTCAGGTAAACGCTCGGCGTTTGGCTTTTCGCTTTCGGTCGCGAGCCGAACCAGACCGCGCGCGATGCCGAAGTAGGCGGTGTTGAAACCCGAAGCCTGATCGAAGATCCGGCGTTCGCGAATGTACGTCGGGTACGCCTTGTGCGCCGCCGCAATCGCGTCCCACGCGCCGCCATACATCTTCTGTCGCTCCGGATCGGCGGCGACAGACTTGCGCAGTGCCGCTTCGTCTTTTGCCTTGCGCGCCATCAACGAGGCGTCTTTAAGTCCGGCAAGCTGCCCGCGATAGACCTTCAAACTGTTCTGCACGCTGTTCAATTCGTTCTGCGACTGGCGTGTTTGCTCCTCGCCCATCGCCATGTATTTCTTCAGCAGCGCTTCACGACGTTCGAGCAAGCGGATGACGATCGGAATGCTGGTGTCGCGCAGCTCCTCGAGATGCGCCACGGTGTTCAGACGCGAGGTCGAACCCGGATTGCCGGTGACGAATACGAGACTGCCGTCCTTCGCGCCCGCGGTGGACCACTTGAAATAGTGTTCCGGTCGGACCGGCTGATCGTTTTCGTAAACGCGGACCAGCGCCATGTCGATATTGAAGCGTGGGAAGTTGAAGTTGTCGGGATCGCCGCCGAAGAACGCGGCCTGGAATTCGGGAACAAACACCAAGCGGGCGTCAGTGTATTTCTTGTAGCGATAGAGATTGTATTGACCGCCCTGGTAAAGCGTCACGACGTCGGAACGAAGACCCGTCGCCTTAGTCGATTCGCCTTCGATCGCGGTGATCGCTGCGCGGCGAGCGGTGAACGCTTCGGCGTCGCTCATGCCGGCTTTGACGGCTTCGTTGACGCGCGCCGTCACGTCTTCAATGCTCTGGAGAACATTGAGCTCCAGACTCGGGATCTTGATCTCGTCAGCCCGCGTCCGCGCAACGAAACCCTGCTTCGCGTAGTCCTTCTCAGGCGTGCTCACTTCGGTGACGAAGTCTTCGACGATGTGATAGTTCGTCAACACGAGACCGTTCGCGGAAACGAACGAGCCCGAGCCGCCGTTGTTGAAGCGCACCGACGCGAGGCGGACGTTCTTGAGCCATTCGTCGGTGACGTCAAAATTGTATTTCTTTTTGATCTCGGCGCGCGGGACGTTGTTGAACGTCCACATTCCCTCTTCGGCCAGCGCCGGAAGATTGAGTGTCGCAAAGCTGAGGAGCG
>DATANW010000021.1:0-2042 GCA_036266055.1 Pyrinomonadaceae bacterium
GTCGTCGTCGGGGTTGTGGTCGTGGTTGCGCTGCTCGATCAATCGAGTCGCGACTACGTTCCGCAGTACGAACAGATTCATGCCGAGTATGAAAGCGATCAGCAACTCATCCAAAACATCGAAGCCACACTCCCCGCACGCTCGATGATCTACCAGCTTCCCTACGTGCCGTTTCCCGAACATCCACGCGTCAACACGATGGTCGATTACGATCACTTCCGCGCCTATCTCCACTCGCAACAGTTGCGCTGGAGCTACGGCGCGATGAAGAAACGCGAGGACGATCTGTGGCAACGACAAACCGCGGCACTACCGGCGGATCAACTCGCCGAAACACTTGGTTTTGCCGGCTTCGGCGGGATTTACCTCGATCGTCACGGTTACGAAGATAACGGCGCGGCGATCGAATCGGAAATTTCAACGGCGCTGGGAACGACGCCTGTCGTCAGCCGCAACGGCCGCTTGGTTTTCTTCAACCTGAGCGAATACAACGCCCGCCTGCGGCAGAAATACTCGGAAAGCGAGTGGCAAGCCCGGCAGGAACGCGCGCTTCATCCAATCATGCTCGACTGGCTCGGGGGCTTTTCCGGTTTCGAAAGCTCACCGACGACGACCTGGCGCTGGAGTTCGAACGAAGGCGAGCTGCACATTCACAATAACGCCAACCGAAAGCGCAGAATCCGTGTCGATATGTATGTGGCGACCGGGCACGAACAGTTTTCAGACCTGACCATCACCGGCGCGTCGCTTTCCGACAATTTGAAAATCAACGCCCATCCGCAGTTTTATTCAAAAATGATAGACATTCCGCCCGGGGAAAGCGTCATAAGGTTCGCGAGCAATGCCGCGCGAGTGAACGCGCCGCTCGACCCGCGTTACCTTGTTTTTCGCATTGAAGATTTCAAATTGACCGAACTGGAAGCTAATTGACAACGCAAACTTCAATTACCTATACTCAAATCGGTCTTGGCAGATGTGCCGGGCTCAGGAGTGACCCCAGCCTCAGGTCTTGTCAAACGGACAATCCCACCAAAGGTTTTTAGGAGCATATGTGCATGCGGAAACTCTTCTTTGTTGCGCTAATCGTGATGTTCGTTTTTGGAGGTGCTCTAGCGCAAAGTCCTCCAACATTGCGGATTGTTACCGAGACCCCGAATCTCCCATCCGAACTCTTTTACGGTGATATCAAGGTCAAGCCGTTGCGGCTGCGACCGGGAACCAACATTCCGATCACCATCGACGACGCCGATTTCTTCGCCGCCCAGCAGTACATCGATTTCCTGCGACGTTTTCCGGATGCTCCGGGACATGCGCACTGGACGGGCGAGATCACCGAATGCAGCGACCCCGCGAAGAGATTTCCCGGCGAGTCGTTGGCGCTCTGCACGGAACGCAAGCGCGCGAACACTTCGGCGGCATTCTTCCTTTCTCCGGAATTCGCGAACGGCGGTTCGTTTGTCCTTCGCGTTTACTGGGGTACGTTAGGAAAACTTTTGAACTTCCCCGGCTGCCCGGGTGTGCCGCAGAACCTTCCGGGTCACTGCCGGCCGAAATACACCGACTACATTGCGGACATGGCCACGGTCGCGCAGGGCATAGTCGTTAACGACAAGCTCGATCCGAACGTAATCAACAGCAACAAGCAAGCGTTCGTCGCGCAGTTCATTACGCGGCCCGAGTTTCAGCAGATTTATGGCGCCCTGACGCCGACGCAGTTTGTCGACAAGCTCAGTCAGACGACCGGAGTTGCGCTTTCGAGTTCCGACCGAACGGCACTGATCAACGAAGCCACGGCGGGTAACAAAGCGAGTGTGGTCTTCAAGATCGTCGATGGCACGACCACCGTCACCGACGGCGCACTGGTTTTCAACACGACGTACGGCAAGGCGTTTTACGACAAAGAGTTTGACGATACGTTTGTGTTCATTGAATACATCGCGTACCTGCGACGCAATCCGGACCAGGATGGATTCAATTTCTGGCTCGGGAAGTTGAAGCAGTATGGCAACTGGGTGGATGCGCAGATGGTGTTGGCGTTTATC
>DATANW010000022.1:0-7098 GCA_036266055.1 Pyrinomonadaceae bacterium
GCATAGTCAAAAAGGGTGAAAAGCAGGTCGTCCGACCGCCCGCAACCAAGGCTAAGAACACGGCACGTGAAACGGCGCGCGATATGGTCGATACGGTGACCAACTGGGTGAACGAATTTCAGCAGCGCCGCCGCGCAGAAACCACGAACGCACTGAGAATCCTCTCGAAGACGCCTCGTGGCAGTGAAGCTTAGCCCTCCCCGGAAGTAGTTAACCAAACTATAAGGTTCAGACTCGGCCCTGCCTCCCAGGGGCCGCAGTCTGTTTAGACCGTCTTCTTTCCACTGAGCTCACGCAAGCGCGAGACATATCCGTTTACGAAACCGACGTTTTGTTTGACACGTCTTTGGGCGTGGCGCTAGCATCGACTCCGTTCCAAACAACGTGAGTGGAGGCTGAGTATGGCGAGAAAAAGTTCTCCACAAAAATCTAAGAAACAAAGCGCCAGGCCTGTCTTTGACAGCATCCGCAAACCGAACGCGCCGCCGGGACATCCGATCGCGCGAGCGAAGCCTGATGACGTCGCCCGACCGGCGATGCGCAAAGCGAAACACAAGCGGCCGCCAGATACGTCAGGCGACGAACAATCATGACCACTGCCGAAAAGTCGAACTCGATAGAAGCAAACGTAACGGAAACGCCGACCACGTTGAATGTTTCCCACGCGTTTATCAATCAGTCGATCGATTTCCTTGCGGGCGAGTATCTACCGAAAATCGAACGCTGCCTCGAGCAGTTAACGGACGAACAGATCTGGTGGCGTTCGAACGAGCAATGCAACAGCATCGGCAATTTGATCCTGCATCTCTGCGGTAACGCTCGCCAATGGATCGTCTGCGGCCTGGGTTCTGAACCCGACAAGCGCATCCGCGACGCCGAGTTCGCGCAACGCGACATCCTTCCGCGCGTTCAACTCCTCGAACTTCTTCGCTCGACGATCGGCGACGTCGCTACGACGCTGCGCCAGCTCGACCCATCGACGTTGCTGGAAAAGCGAAAGATTCAGGGCGGCGAAGTCGAAGTCCTATACGCTATCTTCCACGTCACCGAACACTTCTCGATGCACACCGGCCAGATCCTAATGTTGACGAAGATGTCGACCGGCACCGACCTGCGTTTCTACGGTTTTGAAGCCGGCGCGCCAGTGCACCGTTGGTAATCTAGTTTGAAAAAAAACAGAAAGGACGGTTTCAGTTGAGCGCGAGGGCTCTTCCGAAACCGTCCTTAGTGTGTTACCGACAGCTAACCGAGACTTACCGGCGACGGTGATGTCGCGTTTCGACCTTCGACGCGTTCTCCAGCGTTGAGAGACGTCGTTCAAATGCCTCGTTTGCCGTTTCCAACTGCACAACTTGCGACCGAAGCTGTTCGAGTTCGTTCTGCTTCTGCTGAAGCTGCGTCGTTCGCTCGTCCAGCGCCTTGATTGCCGCAAGATTCACACCCGCCAGATCCTGAATGCCGATCGCTTTGTCGCTCACACCCAGTTTGAAGGCGCTGAAGAAATCTTCCGCCATCGGGCCCATGTGACGCGATTGGTCGCCTTCCGAGATGTAGTTCCAGGTGCTGATCGGAACCTGGCGCAACCGCGACAGTACGTCATTGCCATCGACGACCATGAAGTTCTGTTTCGTGGTTCTGCTCGACGTACAGTTGAACACGCCCGATCCTGCCGGCAAGTTACAGCCGGTCGTTCCACTCAGGTTGGTACGGAAGCGGAAGCCGCCCGTTGCGCGCAAAGCGAATTCGTTGTTTGCCGTGTTGCGGAAAGTTTCAGCGGACGCCGTCGCAGAACCATCGGACCACACGAACGTGCCGGTGAAGCCGTTGTTTGAAGCAAACTTACCCATCGCCGTTGTGTGGTCCTGATCAGCGGTAACGTTGTAGCCGATAGCGATTGCCGCGAGACCGCGAAGATTGAAGCTATCCGGATCGCACTTGCCGTTGATAAATGGACCACCGGACTTGGCGTTGTTACCCAGCGCGACGCCATACGTGTCGCAGACGCGATTGCCGGCGCCCGCGGAAAATCCAGCCGCGCCTTTCACCTGGTTGCCGCTACCGAAAACGATACTGCTGGTGCTTTCAGCCGTGTTCGTGTCGCCAAACGCGAGTGCATACAAACCAACCGCGGTCGAATTGCTGCCACCCGCCCACGAGAAGAAACCGACGTTGGCGTCATCCCACTCACTATCAGCGTAGCCTGATCTAAACGCGCCCTTGTACGAGTCCCAGCTAGTGCGGTAACCCTTACCTTGCATCGGACTCACGCCGATGCCGAGATTGCCGGTCGCCACGAAGCTGCCGTTCTGAAAAATCTTGAAGTCAGCCGGTGTATGTCCGCCAGGACCACTGCAACACGTGCTGCCGCCGCGAAGCCACATCATCGGAAACGTTCCGTTTGCATCGCCGACGGACAGTTGGAATGTAGTCGGCGCAAACCGGATCGTATTCGTATCGACGTAGAACTTGTTGGTCGCGTCGGTCGGAAGGACCGGGTTTGCCAGGTTACTGATCGCACCATTGTTTACCGACAAGCCATTGAACGCGTTATTGCCGGACCAGAAATTCGTGCCGTTGAGCCGAGCGAGGTTTAAAGAAACGCGACTGTCGGCAATCAACCCAACCGTCGCCGGATCGTTGATCGCGCCGATGATGTTCGTCCCGGACGGAACGGAAGCTCCGCCGACGCCTGCTGTCGTCATCTTCGAGCCGTCCGCGAAGATGAGACCGTTCGTCAAGCCGCTGATTCGAATGTTGCCATTCACTTCGAGCTTGTCGATCGGAGCCGTCGTGTTTATGCCGACGTTGCCTTTGAAGTAGTTCTGATATCCGGTGTTGTCGTAGATGCCGTAATTGCCGGACGGTATACCCGCAGTGCCCAACAGGAGGTGCGTGTTGTTCGTGGCGCCCAGCGAAGCTGTTTGCCCGGTTACGATCGCGGCTGACGAAGTCACAGTTCCCGCCCCCTGCTTGCCGTCGATCACGATGCCATACTGACTCGGCACATTCACGCCTGCGTTCACAGTCGGCAGCGCGTAGATCATGATCGAGTTTGTCGACGGACTTACGGTCTGACGCGGCGCGATCTGAAAAGCGCGATCGTATTGCGTGCCGAGCAGATTGTTCGCGAGAAGCAACCCGGTCGTTGCGCCGTAGCCGTTGTTTGGTCCAATGTGAACCAAAGATTGCGGATTACTGTTCCCGATACCGACGTTGGTTCCATTGTCGAACAGATTCACGGAGTCGCCGAGAGTTCCGACATTGTCCATCCATCTTGCTATGCGATTGGTAGTCCCAGTGCCGGTAAGCGCATCCGGAGTCGGGGTCTCACTGACGGCGGCGAGTGTCGTTTGTCCTCTGGGTAAGCTGGACGCAGACTTCAAAACACTGCCGTCTTCGAACCTGATCCCCTTCGCACGGATTTCACCGGCGACGTCCAGCGTCGCTTCGGGCTTGTCCGTACCGATGCCGACGTTTCCTTCCGGCGTGATTCGCACGCGTTCCTTTTCATTTCCCGTCAACGTGTCGCCAGTGCGGAAAGTGAGCGAACCGGAAGTGCTCGCCACCTGCCCGTTGGTGCCGTCATGCGCCGTCACAACAACGGAGCGCTCTTTACCGGGACGTAGAACCGTCACGGCGTCGGTGCTGTCTGCGGGCGCGATCTTTTGCGATTGAAGACGTGTGTTGAGCGTCTGCTTTTGCGGTGCGTTGATCGCAACGCTGCGTTGCGTCGTTAACGAGGCGTGTCCTGCGTCGACGACGATATTGGCGAGCCGTTGGTGAAACTTGCCTTGCAAATCTCTGATCGTGACGACGAACAAGTACGTGCCATCGCCGATTGGCTGCGTTGCTTCTGACAACTTCCAATCGAATACGTTTCCCTGTCGCAGTCCCGAATCAAACGCCAACGTTCCATTCGGCGCGTAGACTTCGAGCCGTATGTTGGAAATCTCTCCGGGTGATGACAGGCGGATCGCATTCGGTTCTGTCACTGCGGCGGTCACTGTCGCGGATGAAGCAGCCGTCACGCCTGTCGTTGCCTGGTCCTGGGCCACTGCGCTGGTGGCGGCGAGTAGTATCAATGAAAAGATAACGGAAACGGATATAGATCTGATAGACATAGTTGCCCCCTGGAGGCCTGTCAGCCTCGCTCCATCTTTCGGTCTCGCTGTCACAAGACCGATTAAACCTCGTTTGCTAACGCGTACCCTTGTAGGCAAATAGGCCAGTGGTGATCGAAGTTTCTGGAGAGGAGCGTTGATTGCGATTGCTATCCGTGTTTAATATAACCACATCCGGCGCGGGAAATTCCCAGCCGGAGCTTTCATAAAGACTCTTACGCCCAAGGAGCAGAACTCAATGACCTATGTCGTTGCCGAACCCTGCGTCAACTGTCGTTATACTGACTGTGCCCTCGTTTGCCCCGTCGAAGCATTTCACCTCGACGACGACATGCTCGTTATCAACCCTGAAACTTGCATTGATTGCGACGCGTGCGTGCCGGAGTGTCCAGTTGAAGCAGTGTTTGCGGAAGGCGCGGTCCCGGCCGAGTGGGCCAGCTTCACGCCGCTCAACGCGGAGCGCGCGCTGAGTGGATTACCGACGATCAGCGCCAGACTCGATCCACTGTGCGAGTAGCGCGCACCGGTCAAGTTTGCATCGATACTGAATGAATAAACGAACCAGGTGGCTATTGGGTGGAATGGCGATCGCCGCCGGGGCGGTAGGCGCAGCCAGCGCTTACTGGAAGAGACGTAACATGCCGAACGCGAAAAGAGGCGGTGATGTTTGGGCGCGACCCGGAATGCCGGTAACGTTCCGGGCCGAACTCATGCCCGGTCGAGATCGTCAGGAGCGCACGTTTCGGGTTAAAGAGCTACTGACTAGCGGGCGTGTTTCGTTGCATGGCGTGGACGGCGAACACACGGAGACGGAGTTTGAACCGATCCAGTTCGATCGTCCCGCCGAGACCATGGACTCACTAACTCACTGAACGGGCTACCACTCGTAAACCTTTCCGGTCGCCATCACATGCAAATTCGGAATCTGTAATGCGTCGAGTTGTTCGATGATCTCTTCGCGATAGGCGGGCTTGATGTGGACGGCCATGATATCAAGGCCGTTGTGATTGAGCTTCTTCAAGTCTTCGCCGAGCGAGGCAGGCGTGAAGTGACGCGAGACTTCGGCCAGTTGGGCCATGCGGTTAGGAAATGAGGCCTCGACCAATAACGCATCGAGCTGTCGGGTGTTATTCAACAGTTTCCAAAACTCGTCGGTTTCCGCCGTGTCAGAACTGAATGCCACGCTCTTCGAGCCGTCTGAAATGATCAGACCAACAGTTGGCACGATGTGATTGACGGGCACGGCCGTTACGGTCAGATGGGCCACCGGGAAAGGTTCGCCGATGGGAACGGGCACGTACTCCATCACCGGACCATAATCGTTGCTCAACTCGGAGAAGCGGGGATAGACGTTCCAGTTGAACACGTCGCGTTCGAGCAATGCGATGACTTCCGGTGTTGCATGAACGCGAATCGGTTGTTCCAGCGTTGGATACAGGTCGTCGATGAAGATTGGAAGACTGGCGATGTGGTCCATGTGCGGGTGCGTGATGATTATGTCTCGAACCGTGGACCGTTGTTCGTTAGTGAGGGCAATGGCGATGCTGCCGGCGTCGACCGCCACACAGTCGTCGATTAGAAAGCAGGTCAGGCGTTGTTCCTGCGTCGCGTGGCCGTTGGCGTCAAACGTACTGGGTAAGAGTTGGATTCTCACGAGCTTCCGGCCCTGGTGAAAATAACTGCGCAGTCGCCGCCAAGTATAAGCCAGAAACGAGACACCAGCGAGGACTAAATCAGCGATTCCTGCCGATGTACTCGGTTAGCGCTTTTGAGAGTTCAATGGGAAAAGAAATTTTCTTAAATTCTTCCTCCCCATTGGACTCGCGCTAGCGTTATGCGAGAGGTCAATGCGAAAAAGACAATCTTGTTCTCGCGACTACCGTGTGCGCAGTTCATCGACGAGCGCCCGTAACGCGTGCAGGTAAGCAGTCTCCTGCACCTGCGGATCATGCTTGCGCGAGTGTATCCCGCGCGAAACGCGACTGCGGTGAAACGCGAGCTCGCTCGCCAGTTGATTGAAACGCCGGCGTGCTCGCCACCCTTTCACGCCCGTCTTTGAGAACGCGTTGAACGATGAACCCATCCGTCCGACAATCGATCCGAGCTGTTCATACTCTTCCTGCGTGAAAAGCCCGCGCTCGATGTCGCTCACGAGAAACTGTCGCACCACCTGACCCTCGCGTCGCAAAGCGAGGATGATCACGACCAAAACGATCAGAAACGCAGGCACCATCACGACGACGTAGATGATCAAAAAACCGAGGCCCTCACCAACCACCGCCGAAGTGTTCCATAGGCTATGCATGAACATCGCCAGCGATAGACCGAGAATCGGCCCCAACACCTTCATCGCGGTATTGCTCGATTGTCGCGCGAGACCCAACCCGATCCCGGTGAGACTGGTGAACAAAGGATGTGAGAACGGCGCAAAGAACCCGCGCACGATCACAGTGGCCGTCAACATCCCACCGCTGTGCGCCGCAGCGTTGCCGTAATACAGAATGTTTTCAGTCATCGCGAAGCCCAGTCCTGACAGCGACGCATAAACGATCCCATCGACCACACCGTCAAACTCATCCTTCTTCGCGAAAAAAAAGATGAAGAGTATGAAGCCCTTGCCGAGCTCCTCGACAATCGGCGCGGAGACCACGGCCGAAAACGCTTCGCCCGCATTAGCACTGCCGGCGACCAGCGTGACGATCAAACCGAGAATCGTATTCAGCAGAAACGCGAAGAAGGCAGCGATCAACGCACCCCAGAAGAATGCAGTGCTCAACATCCATAGCGGTTCGCCTTCGTAACGATCGATCCACAACACGAGCACGACGTACAACGGCACGGGAATCATTGCTGCCAGCAGACCGAGAATCAGACCGACTGGACCAGTCTCAATCCCGATCACCAGCAGCACAAGCAATCCGAGGATGGCCGCGATCAGCATCGCGACGATTCCCAGCGCGATCTTGATCGCGCTGGT
>DATANW010000023.1:0-18163 GCA_036266055.1 Pyrinomonadaceae bacterium
GGCCGGAATCAGCAGGTAAGCATAAGCCCGCCGGTTCGACCGGCCCACGCGTCCCCGCAGTTGATACAGCTGAGAAAGACCATAAGCGTCGGCGCGGTTTATGATGATGGTGTTGGCGCGGGGGATGTCTATGCCGTTCTCGATGATGGTGGTCGCAACCAGAACGTCATATTTGTAGTCGATGAAGTCGAGCATCACCTTCTCCATCTCTTTCTCGTTCATCTGACCGTGCCCGATGGCGAGTCGCGCCTGGGGCACCAGACGCCGAATAAGTGCCGCAACAGTCTCAATGGTCTCGACGCGATTGTGAATGAAGAAGACCTGTCCGCCACGCGAGAGTTCGAGATCGATGGCGGACTTGATCACGCTGTCGGAAAACTGGACCACCTGCGTTTGAATCGCCAGCCGATCGCGCGGCGCCGTTTCGATCAACGACATGTCGCGCATGCCGCTGAGCGACATATTCAACGTGCGGGGAATCGGCGTTGCGGAAAGCGTCAACACGTCGACCCGTTTCTTCAACTGTTTGAGCCGTTCCTTGTGGGCCACGCCAAAACGTTGCTCTTCGTCCACGACGACGAGTCCGAGATCTTTGAAGCGAACGTCTTTCGAAAGCATTCGGTGCGTGCCGATGATCACATCGACCTCACCCGACTCGACCCGCTTCACGACGTCTTTCTGTTCCTTCGCAGTGCGGAAACGCGACAAGAGTTCGACCTTCACCGGAAACGGTGCGAAGCGATTGCGGAAGCTGTCGTAGTGCTGGTAGGCGAGGATCGTTGTCGGTGTCAGCACTGCCGCCTGCTTCCCTTCCATCACCGACTTGAATGCCGCGCGCATCGCCACTTCCGTTTTGCCGTAACCCACGTCGCCGCACAGCAAACGGTCCATCGGCACGGGCTCCTGCATGTCTTTCTTCACGTCTTCGATCGCCGTCTCCTGATCGGGCGTGAGCACAAAGGGAAAGCCGTCTTCAAACTCCTGCTGCCATGGTGAGTCGGCGGCAAAGGCGTAACCGCCGACGAGCTTTCGTTCCGCGTAGAGACGCAGCAGTTCGTCGGCCATGTCGCGCATCGCGCGTTTCGCTTTGGCTTTGGTCTTTTGCCAGCCGAGGCCGCCGAGTCGATCGAGTTGCGGTTGATGACCTTCGGCGCTGGAATAACGTTGGACCAGATCGAGCCGTTCGACGGGGACGTAGAGTTTCGCTTCGTCGGCGTAGTAGAGCAGCATGAACTCGCCGGAGCGTGGACCGAGATCGAGAGTTTGCAGACCGCCAAAGCGCGCGATGCCGTGATCGATGTGGACGACGAAATCGTTGGGCCGCAAGTCGCGAAAGTCGGAAAGGAACGCAGCGGTTTTCGAGCGACGGCGGCGGCCTTCGGTGCGTGAGGTGCGCTCGGCAGCAGCGCCGCGTCTGTCGACAGAAGTTGTAGTTTCGTCGAAGACATCTGTTTCGACGTGGACGATCAATCTCGACTTGGGAAGTTCAAAGCCGCCGCTGACGCGGCCGACAGTTACGACGACGGGAGTTGTAGTTGCTTCTGATGTTTCTCCGATCAACGCGAGACGCGAGTCGATCTCGTAGTCTTTCAAAATCTCGACGATGCGCTCGGCGACGCCCAGGCTCGGCATTGCGAACAGCGTCGTCTTCCCTTCTTCGGCGGCTCGATTGATGCCCGCCGCGAGATCTGCGATGCGACCGTGATAACGCATGGTCGATTGTGCCTGCCACTCGATTTCTACGGCCGTTTCCGCAACTGGAAAGAGAAACGCAGGCACGCGTGGACCACGTTGTCGTCCAAGTTGGACCGTCGGCGCTTCCGCATCCAACTGCAGGTTCAGATCTGTTTCCGCGGCGACGCGTCCGAGCGCGCGCAGTTCGATCCGCTGACGTTGCCGGATCAGTTCGCGAAGTTGTTCGAGACTCAGAAAGAGTTCTTCAGGGGTGAGCGCGATGTCGTCGGCTTGATCGATCTCGGCGAAGCGTTCGGCCAATCGCTCATAAAACTCTCCGATGTACGATTCGATCGCGCTCGGTTCGTCGACGACGAGCACCACGTCTTTCAGGTGATCGAAGATAGTCGACCTCGAGTCCATGGTGAGCGAGATCAGCCATTCCCATCCGGTGAAAGCTTCGCCTTCGTCGGCAAACGCGGTGCGATCTTTCAGCGAGCGATTGAAGCGTTCGTCGGACCAGCGTTCGCGCGCGCCTTCGCTCCAGATCTGGAAATCCATCGGTGTGACCGACAACTCGCGCATCGGGGGCACTTCGACTTCCTTGAGCTGACCCGTCGACAACTGCGTCTCGGGATCGAACTCACGCAGCGAGTCGATCGTGTCGCCGAAAAACTCGACGCGCACCGGAGCTTCGCGTCCGGGCGGCCAGATGTCGAGAATGCCGCCGCGCATCGAGAACTCGCCGACGCCGCCGACCGGATCTTCGCGCATGTAACCAGTCGCGAAGAGTTTTTCAACCAGCTCTTCCGGCGAATGGTCCTCGTCGCGTTTGAGCACCACGCCCAGACGGGCGATTGCTTCGGGACTGACCGTCATACGCGCGAGCGCGCGGGCGGTCAGCAAAACGAAATCGGGTTTTTCACGATGTAGACGCCACAACGCGAGAGCGCGCTTCTCGAGTGTTTGCGCGTGCGGCGAGATCCCGGCGTACGGATCCGTTTCCGACGCCGGAAGGATGAGGATCTCCGCGTCGTCAGTTTCTTTACCCGACAAGGCGCCATGCCAGAAGCGCAGGTCCGTTTCCAACGGCTCGAGATCGCGAGTTGTTTGCGAAACTACGGCGAACGTTTTTCCGGTTTCGCGTTGCAGCGCCGCGATTGCCAGCGCCCGCGCGGCGCCAGCCACCAACCCGCTGATCGAAATGATGCGTGCGTTTGCCCGCAACTCTTTCACGAGTTGCTGATACTCGCTGGTCTCCGAGATCTGTTGCAGAGCCTGTTGTAGTGTACCGTCTTGAGTGATCTTGCTCGACATCGAAATTATTTGTCTTTGGCTTTTGGTCTTGGGTCTTAGTACTAAAACGGAGGGACACACGCAGAAGGCCAAAGACCAAAGACCTAAGTTCTTCCCTTCATTCGTTCGATCAGTCGGCTCGTCGAAGCGCCGTCGACGAACGGTAACGAGAGCACTCTTCCGCCCGCGGCTTCGACTTCCTCGCGCCCGTGGATCTGATCGAGCTGGTAGTCGCCGCCTTTGACCAGCACGTCCGGCAAAAGCTCCGAGATCAAGCTGCGGGGTGAGACGTCGTCGAACACGACAACGTAATCGACCTGTCGCAGCGCCGCCAGGATCTCCGCGCGTTCCGCTTGATCGAAGACGGGCCGCTCGGGTCCTTTCAATTCGCGCACGGAGCGATCGCTGTTTATCGCGACCACGAGCGTGTCGCCGAGCGCGCGCGCCTGCGCCAGGTAACGCACATGACCGACGTGCAGCAAGTCAAACACACCGTTTGTAAAAACCAGCCGCGCACCCTGCGAACGCAAACGCGCGCGCTCCGCCAGCATCTCCTGGATGCTCAGAATTTTGGCTTTCATCCGGGGATAGAATCTAGCATGACAATCACAAAGAGGCACAAAGGCAGACACAAAAAGGCGCAAAGTGGCTATAATCACCGCTTTACTTTGGAGACGAGAAGCTTGTCCATACCATTCATCGAAGAGAACGATCAAACAAAAGCGCGGCGCGAGCACCTCGACGCACTGCGCGAGCTTGTCGGTAATGTCTATCCGAACAAGTTTGAGCGCACCGAGGTGATCGAAACCGGTCGCGAAGACACCATCACCTCGATCATCGAAAAGTTCAGCGGATTTGAACCCCCGAAACGCGACGACGGCGGCCGGCCAACGAACGAAGAACTCGAAACTGCGAACCAGGAATTGAACCATTTCACCGTCCGGCTCGCCGGGCGCATCGCTTCGCCACCGCGCGTGATGGGCAAAGCGGCGTTTGTTCACCTTTCCGACGGCGTTTCGCGCTTGCAGATCTATCTGCGCAAGGCGGACTTCAGCGGCGTACGCAACGATGCCGAGGGTGGCGAGGTCGATGGTTGGTCAGTCTTTCAACTCCTGGACCACGGCGACTTCATCGGCGTCGAGGGTTATCTCTTCGTCACGAAAACCGGCGAGTTGTCGGTGCACGTGCAGAAACTACAGTTTCTCTCGAAAGCGTTACTGCCGTTGCCCGACAAGATGCACGGCATTCACGACCCCGAGATCAAGCAGCGACAACGTTATGCCGATCTGATCGCCGGCAGTTTGAAGCTGGACCAGGACGACTCGCTTTCGTCGCGCGAAGTATTCGAACGTCGCGCCGCGGCAGTCCGCGAGATGCGACGCATACTCGAAGACCATGGTTACATCGAAGTCGAAACTCCGATGCTGACGCCGCTCGCAACCGGCGCTGTCGCGCGTCCGTTCAAAACGCACCACAACGCGCTCGACATCGATCTCTACGCGCGCATCGCGCCGGAGCTATACCTCAAACGCCTGCTCGTCGGCGGTTTCGAGAAGGTCTACGAGCTCAATCGCAACTTCCGCAACGAAGGCGTGTCGACACGGCACAATCCCGAGTTCACGATGCTGGAGTTTTACTGGGCTTACGCCGACGTCAACGCGATGATGGACTTTTGCGAAGCGATGTTGCGCGCGGTGTTCTTCAAAGTGTTGGGCCATACGCACGTCAGTTACGGCGGTCACAGCATTGACTTCGGTCAGCCGTTTCGACGCGTGGGCATGCAGGAGAGCCTGGAGGGGTTGGTCGATCCCGGACAGATCACGAACGATAACGTCGTCGCGCTGTTCGAGGAGCACGTCGAACACGGATTGATCCAGCCGACGTTCATCACGGATTTTCCGAAACCGATCTCGCCGCTTTCGAAAGCGTCGCCGTCGAACCCGGCAGTGGCGGAGCGGTTTGAGTTGTACGTCGGCGCGATGGAACTGGCGAACGGGTTTTCAGAGTTGAACGATCCGGTAGAGCAGTACGAGCGCTTTCGCGATCAAATGCTACAGCGCGAGCGCGGCGATGATGAGGCGATGGTTATGGATGAAGACTATCTGCGGGCGCTGTCGTACGGCATGCCGCCGGCCGCGGGTATCGGCATCGGGATCGATCGCTTCATGATGCTGCTGGCGAACAAGTCGTCCATCCGAGACGTGATTCTATTTCCCCACCTGCGACCGGAACGAAAGAACACGGATTAGTTATTTCACCTTCGCGCGCAGCTCGGCGAGCCGCTGATCGGACCACGAAGGTTTCAGTCCCTGTTGCTGGACCAAGGCGAGATAGCGTTCAAGCGATTCGAGCGCGCCCTTGTAGTCACCCTGCTTCTCACGCACGCGAATCAAGTCGAGCAAAAACTGCGCGTTCGCCGGCGTGTGGACGTTGATCGCCTGCGCGAAAGCTGCCTCCGCGCTTTTCAGATCGCCTTTGAGCTCGTACGTGCGCGCGAGGTGGTAATAACTGATCGGATAGCGCGCGCCATCGCGCCTGGTAACTGCGACCAGGTTGCCGAGCGCTTCATCGTATCGTTTGAGATTCAGCAGAACGTAACTGAGTTCGAGGTTCGCGGGTGCGAAGTAACCACCCTGACGATTAAGTACTTGCTGGAAGTTGTCGACTGCTTCCGTCAGCTTGCCGCGTTCGGCGGCATTGCGCGCGCGCTGCAAGTAATCGTAGCTGGCTTGATCCAAAGACAGGGATTTTGGAACGCCGATAGACGCCGATTTGGCTTCCATCCGGGTTGGTTTCGGAGGTTTCGACTCTGCAACGACGATGTTTTCCTCGTTGCCGATGCCCGCGAGTGCTTGCGCGGCAGCGTCGTGACGCGGATCGACGGTAAGCGCGCGGCGCCACTCACGTGCCGCCAGATCTTTTTGTCCTCGCGCGGCGTAAAGACGGCCGAGGTTGTAGCTGGCTTCTGCGTAATGAAAGCGCTCGATGTTCAGTGCGTTGATGAAGGCGTCGTAAGCTTCGTCCCAACGACCCTCACGCAGCAAGATCACGCCCATGTTGTTGTAGGCGCGCGAATATTTTCCGCGGCGTTGAGTGATCGCTTCACCGTATGCGTTCAGCGCCGATTCGCTTTCGCCGAGACGTGCGAACGAGTTTCCGAGATTGTAAAAACCCTGCGGATCGAATGCGCCCGATTTCGCGATCACGTTCAACTCCGCGAGCGCTTCCGCTCGATGTCCCGTGTTCGCGAGCTCTTCGGCGAGTTTCAGTTGCAAACGGATGCGTTCCGCGTCGGTCGTGGCAGCATCGATCTGAGCGCGTAAATCTGGCGTCTTTTCCTGGGCAAAGACAGGTGCAACGCAGATCAAAACCAGAATTGAAAGTCGTAAAGTTATCTTCATTGTCTTAAGTAGGAAACGACCGTGCCGCCAAACCCCACCGCCCAACCGCGGGTTTTATCGGTGAAGAAAACCCGTTCCAACGGATGTTGTGTTTCACTGCGTTCGGTAGACCAGTGTGCTCCGCCGTCGAGGGTGTGGATGATTGTTCCTTCGGCGCCGACGGCCCAACCCTCGCGTGCGTCGACAAACTTCACGTCAAAGAGATCGGCGTAGACTCCTGATTCCTGTTTCTCCCAGGTGCGGCCGCCGTTCGTCGTGTGATAGACGTTGCCACCGCTGCCTACAGCCCAACCGCTGCGATTGTCGACAAACGCTGCCGACGTGAAACGCACCGACTTCTCTACTTGCGGCAGACGCGACTGGTACCAGGTTTCGCCACCGTCAGAAGTCTGAATGATCGTCGCGCCGGCGCCGACGATCCAACCACGATCGTCGTCGACGAAGAAGCCGCCCAGTAACAAGTGACGTGTCGGGGACTGGAGCCGGTCCCAGGTCTCACCGGAATCGCGCGTCGTGTAAATCGCGCCCTGTTCGCCAAAGGCCCACCCGCGTCCACCGCGACTGAACACTACGCGCACAAGCACGGAATCAACCTCAAACCCTTTCAATTCGATTCGGGTCCAGTTTTCACCGCCGTCGGTGGTGCGCATCAGGAAAGCACGAGGTTGCTGGCTCGACTTCAACTCGTATTGGTTTGCTTCGCAAACGAGCCAGCCGTTCTGTTCGTCGAGGAAGAGGATGTCGCGGACGATGCTGATGGTAGGTGCGGTTTGAAATTTCCAGTTTTGACCGCCGTCGACCGTCTTCAGCAGTGTCCCCTTGCTACCGACGGCCCAACCGCGATTCTGATCGAGAAAGAAGACCCCGCGCAGCCAGGCCATCGTCCCGGCTTTCTGGCGGACCCACGAACCTGTCTGGGCAGCCGCCGAAAACACCGATACAAAGAGAACGAGGGAGATGACGGCAATTCGTCTCATCTGGGGTTCTGGTTTTTACCATCCGCCGGTGAAAATGCGGGCAAAGCTGGCCACGTTGGCCAGGCCCATGATCGTCTGGAACTTCTTCAACTTGTTCCCGGGAACGAGGATCTGATCGCCCGGCGAAAGATAAAAGTTGTCGGCCGCCTGGCCTTTGTAGATCGCCGAGACGTTTACTTCGATCGGGTTCATTTGGCCGTCAGCCGTCCGGCGCAACACCCTGACCTTGCTCTTATCGCCGGTGTTCAATACGCCACCGGCCTCCGCGATCGCTTCGGTGACGGTCATGCGGCGATTCATCAAACGAACGCCGGGCTGGAGCACGTCGCCGATGATGCTGTAGCGGTACGACGCGCCTTTTTCGAGGATCACTGTGACCTGCGGATTGATGATGTATTCGTCGTACTCCTTCTCGATAATCCGCGCGACTTCTTCAGTGGTTTTGCCGTTGACGAAAACTCCGCCCGGAATCAATTGCAGCGAGATGCGGCCGTTGGGCGGAATCGTGATCCCTTTGCGCGTGTAGCGGTCCTGGTTGAAGACTTCGACTGAAATGATGTCCTCAGGACCAAGACGGTAGGTCTTAAAGAAGTTGTTGTAATACGGATTGACCTCCGCCGCCTCTTCAGACATCTGCTCCTGGCGGTTGGAGACCATCTCGTTTGGCACATCGGACGGGCGCGTCGACGTATCGTCGGGCTCGAGCCGGTCGCCATTTACGGGTTTCTTGTTCTTGTCCTGCGGGGCGCTCGACGTGGTGCGCGGTCTTTGCTTCTGCGGATCCTTCTGGTCCTGCGCGAAGCCGGCCGTCGTGATCATCAGCAGCGCTGCCACTGCCAGCGCCAAAGGCATGTTGTTCTTCGTCATCTCAACCTCCAACCCGGAAACCCGGAAATCATCGGGCGCAGCCAATCTATTGTGCGCCGCGGCCAAACAGAATGATCTTGATCGTCTCAAACAAGATGATCGCGTCAAACACCAGACTATGGTTCTTGATATAGAAAAGGTCGTATTGAAGTTTCTGTCGTGCGTCTTCGATCGAGGCGCCGTACGGGTATTTGATCTGCGCCCATCCGGTCAGTCCCGGCGCGATCAGATGTCGTTGTTCGTAGTACGGGATCTCCTCGGCGAGTTGGGCCACGAAGTGCGGACGCTCCGGACGCGGACCAACGAAACTCATCTCACCGCGCAGGATGTTCCAGAACTGCGGAATCTCGTCGATGCGAACTTTGCGAATGACGCGGCCGACGCGAGTGGTGCGGTCGTCGCCTTTGCTGGCCCACACCGGGCCGTCAGCTTCCGCATCTACTCTCATCGAACGAAACTTGATCAAGGTAAAGACCTTACCGTTCTTGCCCACTCGGTCCTGCTTGTAAAAGACCGGACCGCGCGACTCGAGCTTGATCATCATCGCGGTCACGAGCACGATCGGCAGCGACAGCAGCGCGCCAATCAGCGCGGCGAGACGATGGACAATTGTGCGCGAAAGCGAAGCAAGCCTGGCCTGACGTCCGGGTCCGGTAAAGATCAACCACGAGGGACGAATCATTGCGAGCGGCACACGACCGGTGATCCGTTCGTAAAAGGCCGCGCCTTCTTCGATCGAAACGTGACCTGCCAGACTCAACTGCAAAAGTTTCTCCGTCGGAAACTGCCCGCGCCGGTCACCCATGGCGACCACGATGCGATCGACATTCGCGCTCTTAACTACGTCGCTGAGATGTTCGGTCAAGCCGATCACGCGCGGGTTGATCAAACTCTTGCCCAACTGCTCCGCGTCATTGCCGACAAAACCGACGATGCGATAACCCGCGTCCGGCCGGCTCAAGACTTCACGCGCAATCTCGACCGCCGCGTCTCCCGAACCAACGATAAGGATGCGTTCGCCGAAATCCGGGTGGCCCAAAAACCAGTGAATCGAAACACGCCACGCCACCATCAACCCGAGCGCCAGCGGCAAGGCGATCAGCGAAACGCTGCGGCCCAACATCAGGCCGGGGTAGAAGTAGAAGCACGCCGCGAGTACGATCCACGCGAGTCCGAGCGCCTGGATCAAACGCAGCACCAGCTCGCGTCGATCGTGCATGACGACGAAGTCGTAGAGATCGAAGAGGTAGAAACCGGCGAGACAAAAGAAGGTCGCCAGCGCCGCTTTCCAAAACCCGTGCTTTTCAAGCAACTCGTGCGCGGCGTCGTCGACGCCGACGCGCAGGTAAACGGCCGCGACGATCGAGCCGTACACCAACACCGCCTCCATCAGGATCAGCAAGACGGTTCGTCCATTTACACGGAGTACTCTCAATTAGCGACCGCTACCTCCTCTTCGCGCGTCTCCGGCGCCAATGCTTTATGCTTCGAACCGTTAAGCTGCGGTTCGCGATTGCTGTAACGATACTGGTAGTAATAATTGGTTGAATCGGGCTGTTCGTCAGCACGGTTGAGTACGACGCCAATCATCTTTTCGCGCGGGATCTGCTGCAGCAGGCTGTCGACGAGCGAGTAACGCGTTTTGCCGGCGCGGACGACGAGCATGGCGCCGTCGGCGCGTGACATCAGCACGTTGGCGTCGGTAAAGATGCCCAACGGCGGAGCGTCGATGATGATGTAGTCGAACATGCGGCGCGCTTGCGCGAGCACACGCTCGTAAGTTGGACCGGAAAGTAACTCGGCAACGTCGTCTCTCGGTTTTCCTCCGGGCAGCAGGTGCAGCCCGGCCGGATCGAGACGCACGATCGCGTCTTCGAGTCGCAGCTTATCGCCAAGCACTTCCGAGAGTCCGTCTCGCGCATCGATGCCGAAGTAGTCAGTGGCGCACGGGCGGCGCAAGTCGCTGTCGATTACCAGTGCGCGAACGCCTTCAGTTTGCGCGAGCAGCCAGCCAAGGTTGAGAGCCGTCAGCGTTTTGCCTTCGGCGACGCCGGCACTGGTCACCACCAGCGATCGCAGCTGCGTCCGCTCAGCCGCTTGCAGGATGCGTGTGCGCAGCGAACGAAACTGTTCGCAGTAGGCAGAGCGCGGCTGGCTGACCGCGATGAGATGTGGTTCGACGCGCGCCGGAGAAATGTCATAAGTGACAAATCCTCCGGTGCGCGTCGCACCGGCAGCGTCCAAAGTTGCCCCAGCATCACGCGAAGCAATTCCGCCGGGGAGTGCCGACCCGCCGGGTACATCCGTCGTGTGCGCAGAGGACGCTGAACCTGGCGCCGTCTCACCCGAGACAGTCATGATCGTCGAGCCGGCAAAAAGCTGCTCTTCGATGTCGCGGGCGGAAGGCAGCGGCTTGGAAATCCGCTGCGCTTCGTTGCGGCGCTCGTTCTCTCTTGCTTGTGGTTTCGGCGCTTTGCCGTTTTCCGGCGTGGCGCTCGATTTTCTGATGGCGTCAAATACTCTTCCCATTTAACTTCACCTCTCAAACTTCGTAACCGAAACATCGGGCAAGTTACTAAGTTGATTCAATAGGGATCGATCTAGCGTTTTCTTGATCTTTCTCAGTCGCGGAATTACCCGCGGCCCATAACTCGGCTCGACCGGCTGATGTAAAAGCACTCGCCGGCGCTTCACGCTCGGCGTTCGGCTGCATCGCCGAACTCAGGCGCGGCAGCATGTCGAACGTTTCCGCAACTTCTTCAATGATTGAACGGCTGATCACTGTCTCGCCGGCCGCGAAACCAGCCAGCAAAGCGTTGTCGCAAAGATTGTTGATATTGCGGGGAATGCCTTCGGAGCAGCGGAAGATGTAGTCGACCGCGGCCGGAGAGAAGATGTCGGTACGTTCCGCGCCGGCGACGAGCAGGCGGGAGATGATGTAACGATCAGTTTCTTCAACGTTCGGCAACGCCTTGATCACGCAGCGCAGCGCGATGCGTTGTTTCAGTTGGCGCAGGTCCGGATTGTTCAGGACTTCGCGCAACTCGGGTTGGCCCGTCAGGATGATCTGCAACTGTTTCGCGGTGTTCGATTCGAAATTGGAAAGCAGTCGAATCTCTTCGAGAACATGCGGCGACAAACCCTGGGCTTCATCGACGATCAGCACCGTGCGCAAACCACGCGAATGACGCGACTCGAGCGCGCGGCCCAACTCCAGCAACAACTCGGATTTCGTTTCCCACTTTTGCACGTCGAGCAAAGTCGCCACGTGTTGATAGAACTCCGGCACCGACAATCGTGGATTGAAGATGTAAGCAACCAGGACCGTGCGGTCGAGTCGCTGCATCATCCAGCGCAGGATAGTGGTCTTGCCGGTTCCCACTTCACCCGTCACCACGACGAGGCCTTTACCACTCTCAATTCCGTAGTGGAGATTGGCCATCACTTCCGTGTGCGACGGGGTGAAGTAGATAAAGCGCGGATCGGGAGTTAGCGCGAAGGGCAACTCTTTTAATCCATAAAATTCTGCGTACACTCTTTTAAGCCTCCAGTGCGTTTCAGAAAACGCGCGCGCCGCGAAATCAGGCGCGACCTGATCCTTGCATCAGGAATTCGAAAACGTGGGTCAATCGTAACGCCAGCGCCAACAGTGGAATGCTGACAATCGTGGCCACAACTCCGGCAGCCAACAGCAACCGGCGTCTGCGTGGCAATGAACGCGCCTCTTGCGGCGTCATCAGTTCGGGCACCGCGATCAGCACCGGCAATCCGGTGTAATGGCGCGCGTCTTCGGTCGTTTGAATCGTCAGCAGCAGCGGGATTTCGAAGATGCCGACGAGCAGGAGCCCGAGGCCCAGTCCGGCGGCCACTGACATGCCGACCAGCAAAAGTCGCTTCGGCGCGACGGGTTTCGAGGGCAGGTAGGCGGCGTCGATGACTTCGATTCCCTGCGCCTGCTGTTCCTGCGATGCTTTCATTGCCAACTCGATCTTCTGTTGTTCGACGAGCAGCTTATCTACGGACTCCTTCTTCGTTGCATACTCGCGATCGAGAGCAGCGAGAGCGACTTCGGCGCCAGGCACGCTGTTGAGACGATCTGTGAATGTCTGGATCTGTCTTTCAGTATCGACTTGAAGTTTCTGCTGACGCGCGATCTCGCTATCGAGGTTTTTAATCTCGAGCTTCATCGCGTTCACCTGGAGATCGGGACGGTTTTCCAGCTTCCTCTTTCTCTCCTCGATGCGCGCTTTCCAGTCGGAAAGCATCAGATCCATGTCCTTGTCGACCGAGTCGATCTGCGCCTTCTTGGCGATGACGTCCGGGTGCCTCGGTTTGTACTCGGTGAGCAGGCGTTGATACTCGCCCTGAAGCTCTGCTTTTCTACTAACGAGCTCGGCCCACGCCGGAGTGGTCTTGGGATCGGTCATATCCGAGGAGAGATTCTCGATCATCTGCTCGGCGGACTTTTCCATCAGCGTTAACTGCGAAGCGAGGGACGAGCGACGATCCTGAAGACGGCCGATTTCCGTGATCTGCGATCTCTGTTGGTCGCGCAGTCCCGTCAATTGGCCCAAAAGGTTGTTGCCTTGCGACGGCAGGTTCGGCAGGTTCTCCTGCATGAACTTGAGCCGGCGGGCGTCGATCGCGTCGAGTTCGCCCTTAGTTTGGTCCACCTGGTTGTTGATGAACTGAAGTGCCGATTTCGCGTTGTTCAACTGCTCGGTCTGCTGCACCTTGATGTACTGGCCTGCGAGTTCCTGGGTGACGGCCTGGGTGATGCGCGGATCGCGATAACGAAAGCTGATGTCGAAACCATTGGTGATGTCGTTACGAGTGGTGTTGACGTCGACCTTGATGTCGCTGCTGATCGTCTGAAATACCGACTCCAGCGGCTCGCCGCGCAGACGCTCAGCCTCGTAGAGCTTGTATTTGTCGATGAGCGGCTCGAGCGAACTGCGGCTGGTCACCACCTGACTAATACCCGCCAACTGACGCGTCATAGCTTCTTCCGTATTCATCGGAATCACTGACTGCGGCAGCGTCGACTGCTTCACGACGATCAACGTGCTCGACTGATAGACATTCGGCAGCTTGTAAATCGCATAGCTGGAGGCGAGGACCACTGCCACGACGGGAAGAATGATCAACCATTTCCGTCGGCGCAGGATCTTCAGGTATTCAGCCGGGGTCCGTTGTCGAAATTCAGCGCTCATATCGCACTCCTCATCTGCTTCGCTTTCGAGTCTCAGTCGGTCGGCGTATTGACCAACCGCAAGCTCGTCTTCACTAAAACTGCTTACAACGACGCCAGCGCTTGTCGCGCTTCGCCTGCTTCGGGAAAAGGTTTCTGGTCGCCGAGTCTCAACGATGCTTCCAGTGCGCGCCGGGAACCTTCTTTGTCGCCCTTCCCTTTTAGCGCTACCCCGAGATGGAACTGGTAGGTCGCGCTGGCAGTGCCGTTCGTGGCGCGGGCATTCGCTTCGTCGAGCGCTGTCGCCTTTTGTAGCTGGTCCGCTGCGAGGTCGTAGAGACCCTTCTTGTAGTAGACCCAACCAAGCGTGTCGACGAACCCTGCAATGTTGGGATTTCTTTGCACGACGCCCTGGGCCAACCGCAATGCTTCGTCGATGTTGCCCTTGCCCATATCGGCGTAGAGCCAGGCCAGGTTATTGGCCGCGAAGATGGCGTTTTGATCCTTCTCGAGCGCCTTGCGGTAATTGTCGATGGCCGCGTCGTAATTCTTGCGCGAGTACTCGAGCATGCCGACCAACGTGTAGATCGCGGCGTTGTCAGGGCGAATCGCCAGGACCTTCTGATACTCGGCAATCGCGCGATCTTCCTGTTTCAAGCCGATGAACATCTCACCAAGCGCCGAGTAGCTGGCGATGTAATTCGGATCGATCTCCAACGACTTGCGAAACTCGGCTTCGGCAGCCTGGATGTTGTTCTGCACGCGGTAAACGTGCGCGCGGAAATAATGGAGCGTTGGGTTGTTAGGATTCGCTGCCAGCAATTGATCGACCTTAGCCTGCGCGAGGTCGATGCGGTTGTTTCGCGCGTGCAAGGTCAGGAAACCATTCAACGCGGCGAAGTTTGTCGGGTCGACCTGGAGCGCCTGGTCAAACGACGCGAGCGCTTCGTCTTTTTTGTCTTCGGCCAACGCCACGAACGCGAGACTGTTGTAAACAGCCGGGTCCTTTGGAGCGATCTGGCGCGCGAGTTCGAAATCCTGTCGCGCGGCCACGTAATTCTTCAACCCTGTCTGCGCCGTGCCCCGTGCGATCAATGTCTTCTCCTGGATCTCGCCGAGCACCTGCGGAGAGTTTTCGCGATCGGGCGCGGTCTTGTTCAGCCGGCTCAGCAAATCGTTAGCAAGCGTGATCGTTGCTTTTTGGCCGGCTGCATCGGCGCCGAATAACTGCAGTTGCACCTGCATCAACTTGCCGGGCAGGTAGTCGGGATAGTTCTTGTCGAGCTCGGCCGCGACCGCGCGTGCCTCTTCCGCCAGTCCCAAACCAAACTTCGCCTGCGCCATGTAATACAAGCCCAAACGGGAGTTTGGTTCCTGATTCAACACATCTTTCAGATCCTCGATCGCTGCTTTCAGGCCTTCGGTCTGATTGCCTTGCGAGCGAATGCGTGACCGCAACAAAAGCGCCTGGCGATCGTGCTTGTCTTTCTTCAGCGCTTCGTCAACCTGCGCGGTAGCCCCCTGCGTGTCGCCGCGGCTTAGCAGAATCTCGGCGAGACGATAGCGGCCCTGCATGAAGTCAGGAGATTTCGCGATCGCGTCCTGGTAGATCTTGACTGCTTCGTCGATGCGACCGACTGACGAGTAGAAGTCGCCGAGCACCGCCTGGCTTTCGGCTTTGTCGCTGTCGAGCGCGGCCAAGGCCTTGAAGTTCGCTTCCGCTTTGTCCAACTGTTTGCTGACGAGATAGAAGCTGGCCAGCACGAAACGCGCATTCCGGTCGGTTGGTCCAACCTCGACGGCCTTGTTCAACGAAGCCTCAGCTTCGCCAAGCCGGTTGTCCTGGACCAGAAACTTTCCGTACTCGCTATGGGCCAACGCGGAGTTAGGCGCCATCGAAATCGCTTTCTTGAAGGTCTCTTCCGCCTTGTCGCGCTGTTTGTTGACGATGAAGAAACGCGCGAGACTCAGGTACGACTCGACGCGCTGCGGATTCAACTCGATCGCGTGATTAAGTTCGGCATAGGCGCGGTCCGGGTCCTTCTGAGCGAATAGAATGCTGCCCATCAGGATGTGACCTTCGATGTGGTTCGCATCGCGCTCGAGAGTCTCTTTCGCAAGGCGTTCAGCTTCCGCGAGGAGTTGCGGACGGCCGGTACTCGCCGCGAGATAGTAGTTGCCGAGTTTCACTCGCGCGTCGAGATGCGACTTGTCGTACTCGATCGTCTTCTGAAGCTCAGTGATCATTTCCGGCAAACGCTGTAGACCTTCGAATGCGCGGGCGAGACCCCAGTGCGCAGGCGCAGATTTCTCGTCGATCTGGATCGCGTTGCGAAACTCCAGAGTCGCCTCCGTGTATTTCAGATCTTTCAGGTATTGTTCGCCGCGTTCGAGATGGGCGGCTTTGGCTTTTGCGGGATCAGTACAGCCGCTCAGTGAAACCGCAGCAGCCAGCAGGAGGTATACAAGAATCCGGGTATAGCGGAAACCGAAGCACTCGTTTGTCATTTATGTTCTACTCCGTAGTTCGCTGCTAAATCGCGCAGCAAATCCGTGTTCTCTGTCGAGCGCGTCCTTCGCGGGCAATTGCCAAAGACGCTTCCGCCAGTACATTTATGCTAAATAGCCAATCCCAAGCACCTTCCGGTCAATTGGGAACAAATTCGGGTAAGGCCGTCACTGCGCGCGTCGACAGATCGAGAGCCGACTTGAGCGCAGCATCTTCGGAATCACCCATGGGTACGGTGACTCGCACCAGAGCGCCGTCGGATCTTCTCAACCGTACGCTGTCGATCACCGTGTAGACTTTTCCCCAATACTCACTCGCGACCTGGCGCCCGCGGCCCTGATACCAGTAGAGCATCAAGCTGCGGCTGTCGCCGTTATCGATAATGTACTTGTTGGCCGCGAACTGCCTCCCGTCCGGTAATGAAATCATGGCTTTTCCGGGTTCGCTCAAGGTCCAACCCGAGCCAGGCAAACAGTTCAACGGACTGTGGTACGAAGCACCTTCGCGCTGGCTCGCGTAGTAGCCCACGTAAAAATTGCCGGTGTGACCATCAGCCGTTCGATAGTCGCGCAAGAGGTAATCGCTGGCTTTCAGGACTGCCAGTGTCGCGTCGTCCAGCATCGTATCCGGTCGCGCGCGCTGCCAGTCGCCCACTTGCTGGGGAAAGTCTTTTAACTGTTTGCGTTCCACGTGCGCTTCGCCGAGGTAGGCCCACGTATTAACTACGACGCCGACCGCCACGATCGCGATTAATAACACTGCGAAGCGCAATGAAGGCTTGCTCATTCTGTTCCCTCTGCTGGAACGATATTGCTGGTCGTTTTTGCGACGCCGCTCGCTTGATCGCGGACGGTCCTCTCTTCCACTCCGGAAGTTTCGATCGGCTTCTCCGATGCAGACGGTTTAAAGCGGTCCAGGATGAAACCGACACCAAACAAAAGCAGGAAGGCGACGACGTAAATGGCCCAACCTGAGAAGGAGTGGAAAAATCCGTCAGCAACCTGCGTTCCGTAATAATGCGACAGGATGCCGGTGCCGCTCACGCGCGCCGCGTTCGTCAAAATCGCAATCGGAACCGCCGAAATCACGAGGATCGACGAGCGCCAGAAACCGTAACTCCGTAAAAATCCAAGCTTACCGCCGCCGTTCGATGGTCCATCTTCGGAACGTGGGTGTGTAAAATAAGCGAACACCACCGCGAGCGTGACCAGGGTCATTAGCGAACGGATTCCGCTACACGCCTCGACTACCTCCAGCTTCCTCGTATCGACACTGTTCAGCGGTTTCAGCTCGATGACGTTCCCCTGCCGCAACACGGGGATACCGATTACGCTCATGGACCAGACGGCGCACCGGGACGCGAACAACTGCAACGGAAAAGCGATCTTGTTGAAAATAATGGCCGGAATCGGAATGGCGAGAACCAACAGCGCCAGCGGCACCCACACGAACCGCAAAAAACTTAGGCCCCAGAAGTAAATCACCGTGCCCGCAATGAGCAGGACCAGCGACATCCGCTGGCTGTACAGCTCCGCGCCCGCGACGCCGATCCACAGCGCAAACAGCGCCACCGCCACGGTGATTCCACCCAGCAACATCGATGGACGCACCCGTGCAGCGGCGAGCTTGTCGCGTTCGATCCACAGGATGTAACCGATGATGAAGGGAACCAGGAGGCCGTGGGAATAATTCTCGTCAGACCACCAATTAGAGGAGAGCTTCACCAATACCGCAGCATAGGTGAATAGGATGGCAGAGATAATGGCTAAGGCGCGCCAAAAGTGCTTGGTGGCCGTGACACTCATATATTCGGTTTCCCCGACAGCTTTTCACAGGAAAAGGGCAATTTCCCCTGCGAAATGCAAAGGCTACTAACATCTGTCTGACCCGGGGGTTAAGTCGGGTCAAAGCTTATATCAAACAACGGCTGGTGACAATGACGAACATCGTCACCAGCCATAAAAGGAGAAAATCCGAAACCTTGGTTCTTTCCAGAATTAGTTGACGAACACCGTCGGAGCGTTGCTTCGCTGCCCGTTAACAATCAAGGTCAATTGGATGGATCCGGCGCCCTTCAGTTCCGTGATCAGCCGCACGGTAATTTGGTCGAGACCGGGCAGAACCCCCTGCTCTCCCGCAAACTCCACCGGCAGGTTGTAAATGCGGCCATCGCTCAGCCGCGCTTCCACCGCTACCGACTCAGCAAAGTTGACCCTTACCTTCGAGCCGAGGTTGACGTCGTTGCTCG
>DATANW010000024.1:0-2929 GCA_036266055.1 Pyrinomonadaceae bacterium
ACGATGGACACCGTCACAGTCTCGGGAACGCCGGCGACGGGGCCCACGTAAGTGACCTGCACATTGTCTACCGTTAGACCATTAAGGATGGGCGAACCGGATCCGGCAGCGTTACCGTAAACCACGATGTTCTTGGCGATAGTCTCGTAGTTGACTGAACTATTGACAGACTTCCCAACCAGGTAACGAGCGCCAACGCGTGACGCCTTTGCCAGCGTCGTGTACTCGTGGAAGTAGCGACCAAACTCCGCGACCCCGGCAAACAGAACCAACAGGATCGGGATCACGATCGCCATTTCAAGCAGTTGCACACCCTGTTCGTCGCGGCGAAATCGATTCAGCCATTGAAAGCGGCGCGACCGACGCGTATTGCGAATCTTTCGTATTCGATGGTGCATCATGATTGGCCGCCTTACTTGTAAAGCACCGGAACCGCCATCAGACCGTTGGTGGGTGCGCCGTTGGGATCGTAACCACCCTGGCCCAACACCGGGACGTCAACGTACTCGGCCTCGAGTTCGCCGCCACTGCCACTGCCCACTTTCGTCTTCAGGAAGAAATATCCGAAGCGATCGAACTTCACGACGTTCCGACCCTGGTCGTACTCCCCTTGTTTCACAATCGGAATCACGACCATGCGACGGCCATCGATACCCGGATGCGACGGCCTCTGAATATCACCGTTTCCGGGGTTGATGTATGTGTCGTGATCGATGCCTTCTTTGATATTCGAGTCAGGCGGCATGTCGTCGGGATTCACTTGCGAAGTTACATATTCGTCGAAGCGCGTGTTCAATCCCTGCCGCACTGCGCCGGCAGTCACACCGGGTTTGGTATCGACTGCGTATTCCTCGCCAGGACTGGCGCATTTATCAACGCCCGATCCAAGACCGATGCGTACGTCTTTACCGCCTTCGCCCGCTACCGCGAGAATCTGATAATTGCCGGGCGAGACCGAAGTACCGGACGACGCGCGGAACGTGTACGTTTGACCAGGAGTGATCGGAGTTCCGTAGTCGATCACTGATACCGGCAGGAAGTTGCAGAACTTGTTGAGTGGTACGGAGAATCCGGCAGTTGCCGTCGCGGTCAGATTCTGGCTGGTACCGAGCACTGATATCGCAAATGAAACCGGGACTGCTGACGGATCGGTTGTGACTTTAACGAAACGAATGTCTTGGGCTACGGTCGACACCGCCGCCGACGCTTCGCTCATGTATGAATCGTTGAGGTTCTTCGCAAACACGACGTTAGCGCGGGGGAAGCTAACGTCGGTGTTACGAAAGTCGTACTTGTTCATACTCGCTACCGCGCGATCGACAGCCTTGTGAATGCCGTTCGGCGAAGTATCGAGTCCGGATACGCCGGCGAGGGCCGCCGCATCCGCTGCATTTTGGAGTTCCGCTTTCGTGAGATAGAACCTGCTGATGTCAATTCCCAAACCTACTGCCAGCAGGATCGACAACATCCCGATTGCGGACGTCGCCAGAATTGAACCTCGTTCACGTTTTCTACTTCCCGTTTGTTTGTTTGACCTGTTCTTCATGTGCTTCCCCCTTTTGCTGCTAACGAAGATCTAATCGGCAAACAACTACCAGGGTCTGACTGAGTCCGGATTCAAGTCGTTGCGTACTGCTTTCGCGACGGGCAGGTCGGGGTTCGTCTTGCGAACACTGACCGATCCGGAGGTGCTGCTTTGCGTAGTAGTCTCGGCAGCTTTCGTTTTCTGCTGTTCAGACTTGGCTGGAGTGGTGACTGGGGTCGAAACCGGCGTTTCACCGTTCTCGCCCGAAACCTTGTAACCACTTTGGCCGGAGATGCCTTCACCCTTCGGCTCGACGCCCAACGGTGAGTTGCCCTTCAGACCATCGATGCCACGCATGTTCGGCAGGTCGTCGCCATTGACCGGCTTAACCAGTTTGGCCGTGACGAAGAACATCAGTTCGGTTTCTTTCTTCTCAAAAGACTTCGACTTGAAGAGAGCGCCGATTACGGGAATCGAGCTGACGACCGGAATACGCGACAACGTCTTCGTTTCGTTGTTGTCGAGCAGGCCGGCTAACGCGAACGACTGACCATCGCGGAGTTCAACGCCCGTCTTCGCGCGACGAGTGCGGAGCGCCGGAACCACGAAACCGTTGAAACGGACGCCGTTGCTGAAATCGATCGTGGAGACTTCCGGTTCGAGCTCGAGACGGATGTGGTCTTCGTCGATGATGGTCGGTTTGAAGTTGAGACGGATGCCATATTCTTTCCACACGATGGTGATGCCGGCATTGCTCTGACCCATTTGCAGCACGGGTACTGGGAACTCACCGCCGGCTAGGAAGCTGGCCTGTTGGCCGTTCATCGCGATCAGGTTTGGCTCTGCCAACTCGCGGAAGGCGCCTTCCTGCCGCAACACCTTGAGCATCGCGCCCGTGTTGATCTGACGATTGAAAATGAAGAGGTTCAGCGCGGGCTGAATGATCGTGTCGATGATGGCGCCGGCTGAACTGGTCGTCGTGTCGCCGAGACTGCTTGGACCACCGCCACTGTTCCAGTAACCACCGGTTCCTCCCGGAGGTCCTGAAAGGAACGACGTGCCGTAGTCACGAAGCTTCGTGCGATTCACTTCCGCCACGCGAACCTGCAATTGGATCTGTGTGGCATCGCTGACCGGCGAAGTCAGCATGTTCACAACCTTGAAATTGGCGGCTTCGACAACGCTCTGTACCTGAGAAGCCGTCGTCGCATTCGCCACGCTGCCTGAGATGACGACCGAACCATTCGCCTGGCTCAGGCGGATGTCGTCTTTCGGGAACAACGCGCGAATTTGGGAATCGATCAGCGACAGGTTGGCGCGGACGTAAACGTCAAACACCAAAAACTGACCGCCGGTCTGTTCCCACGCGATGAAGTTGACCTGACCGAACGCTTTACCATTCAC
>DATANW010000025.1:0-12314 GCA_036266055.1 Pyrinomonadaceae bacterium
ACCTGAGGTCAATCTTGGGAAACTCGGCCATAAACTTATCGAGACTGGCATTACAGAGCATTGTCCGACACAGGCGTTAATACTAATTCACATCGAACGGCCTCCACCACCAGTTCCGTTTTGTCCGCTGGTAGTTTCGCCTTCAGCCGGAAGCGCTTGGGGCTGGGGTGCGTCGGCGCCTGCGCCGAGTAAACCCATCGAGCGTTTATAGTCGAGCAATTTGTCTGCCAACTGCATGTCCAGCGCTTCACGCTCGATCTCCTGCATCTGGTTATCGACGGAAGCAGCGCCGAGTTGCATCTTCGCTTCGGCAGCGGCGGCGCGGCGATCGATTTTGTCGCGCATCTCGTTGAAGGTCGACGCATCGTCGCCAAGCTGGAACGACTCCATCGTCTGCGCAAGCTGTTCCTGCAACTTCGCCTGCTTCGACTGATTTATCAATTGCATTGCTTCGGCTGTGCGCCGTTGCATTTGCAGAACGTAATTGTCGCGCGCCTTAAGTGCCTGTTTCGATGCGACAGTCGCGTACTCTAGTTGCTGCGATGTTTTCTGGAGATCTATCTCCGCCTGTTGCAACTGGCCGATGTAAGCAGTGGCGATATCGTCGCGGCCCATTTTCACCGAGGCGCGGATCTTTGAATCGAGCTCGACTCTCTGAGTTTCCAGCCGTTCCTTACTCTTCAGGAGGAGTCTTTCGGTGGCCATCACGTTGGCGACATTGTTATTGAGCTCTGGCACGCGGTCGCGCATGTCGCGGATGGTTTGCTGAAGAATGAGTTCCGGGTCCTCAGTTTTTTCAATAATCCCTCCGAAGAGGGCGCGCACGGAGCGCTTCATTCTTGTCCAAATTCCCATTTTCCGCTCATCCTCCGACAGCGAAATGTGCAAGTCTCATGGCTGGTTTGCGCGGCCTCAAAATCGGCAAATTCGGCCCGGCACGACGTTCTGATGTACGTCGTATACGCTCAGGCAGTTTCAATTCCAGCGAAAACTGCCTCGGAGTATAGCAGCAGTACGGAACGGCCTCCAAAAAGGTTAGCAAGAACAAGTCGGGAAGGGGCCAACACCCCCGCCGATGCGTGCGCGCGGCCGCACTTCGCTTGCACCCTTCCTGACTTGTTCTAGCGTGAACGACCGATGTCGGTTCGAAACTGCATCCCCGGCCAATGAATCTTTCGCAATGCGCCGTAACAGAGTCCCAATGCGGCGCTCAGGTTTTCGGCCGCCGCAGTCAGACCTAGCACGCGTCCTCCAGTAGCAATAAACCTGCCATTCGGTGCTAACGAAGTTCCCGCATGAAAGACTTGGACTCGGGCAGGATCGATATCAGCGAGTCCGTCGATTTCGGCGCCTGATTCGTACTTTCCGGGGTATCCGCGGTTCGCTGCCACCACACATGCAGACGCGCCTCCAGCCCATTCAAGCCTGAGCTGACCGAGGGTGCCGTTGTGCATCGACTCAAACACAGTCGACAAATCCGTCTTGAGTCGGATCAATATGGCCTGCGTTTCCGGGTCGCCAAAGCGGACGTTGTACTCGAGCAACTTCGGTCCCTGCGGCGTAAGCATCAGACCCAAAAACAGCACGCCCTTGAACGCAAAACCCTCCTCACGAGCGCCCGCCAACGTCGGCTCGACGACCTCCTTTACCACCCGTTCCAGTATCGCCGGATCGAGAACCGAAGCATCCGTGATGCTGCCCATGCCGCCGGTGTTCGGCCCCGTGTCGTTGTCGCCGATTCGTTTATGGTCACGCGCCGCGGGCATCAACGCGTAATCCCGTCCATCTGAAAACAGCAGCAACGACGCTTCTGTGCCGCTCAATGCCTCTTCGATAACAACCCGTTCCGCTGCCCGGTCGCCCGCGACATGCCGCACCATCAACTCGTCTACCGCCTTCTCTGCTTCCGCGCGCGTCGCGGCAACGACGACGCCTTTCCCTGCCGCTAAACCATCCGCCTTGATGACGACAGCCGAATCAGCACCTCCAAAGTCACCGCTGCGAAGAGCCTCAATCGCCTGCCCTGGCGAATCCGCGACCCGGTAAACAGCAGTCGGAATTCCATGTCGCGCCATGAAGTCTTTCGCAAAGATCTTGCTCCCTTCGAGCCGTGCGGCAGCGGCAGGTGGTCCAACTACCGCCAGACCTCTCGCGTCGAACGCGTCGACGATGCCGGCAGTCAACGGCGCTTCCGGGCCAACAAAGGTCAGGTCGATGGAATTCGACTCAGCAAACGCGGCCAGTTCTTGCTGATCATTTACAGAAACATTGACGAGTTGGGCCAATTGACCTATACCTGCATTACCCGGCGCACAAAAGAGCTCAAGCGGAACCGGCGACGTCTGGCGAAGGGCCCACACGATGGCGTGCTCACGTCCACCGGAGCCAATGACGAGTATTCTTTTCATGATTTGACGGCGGATGCTGCCACCGGCCCGGAAAGAATGTCAAGGTCAGTGTTTTTACGTGGATTTACCTTGACACAATTTCGTCATAGTTATATACAAATCCCCCAATGGCGGCCCGAGCGGCTGGTATCTATACCTCAACTGGTGGACAACCGAAGAGCGTTCTGCCTTTCACGCGTTGTTCTTTATTCGCCCGCCGGATCAGGTGTTTTTAGGCAAACGACCCAGGGAGTGGACCATGGCACAAATCGAAGCGGCTCACGCGTTGGAAATGACTCCACATAGCGAGTATCAGGATCGACCAATCAGGTGCGTCGATTGTAACGAGAACTTTATCTGGACGGCCGGCGAGCAGGTTTTCTTTCACGACAAGGGACTCAAGAACGAACCCAAGCGTTGTAAACCATGCAAGCAGGCAAAAAACGAACGGCTCGCGGCAATTGCGGCAGCACAGTCATCGGGAGTGCGGCAGAGAATTGAAGTCTCAGTGCAGTGCGCGCAATGCGGACAACAAACTACAGTCCCCTTTTATCCGTCTCAGGGACGTCCGGTCTACTGTCGCTCTTGCTTCCTGGCAGGAAAGACCGCAGCGGCTGATTCGGCACAGATGTAACTCTTCAACCATGCAGCGTTTCCGCGGCTCCTGGAAACGCGACCGACCTCGCTACAAACTAACTAACCTCCCACATGGACAATAGGCCGCCTGTTGGGATCCTTCTCTGCCTTCCGTAAGACTTCGTGGGTCACCGGCGCCGTATCGCCTTCGCCGAACGCGATGTACTTCAGCAGGTAAGAAATCGGATTGCCTTCGCTCCAACCGAAATACACGTGCGGCAGCTTACCCATTTCATCTCGCAGGTAGAGCAGGAACGCGGCGATCGCATTCGGCACGGCCGCCGATTCAGTTCTTAGTATTCGGTAGTCGCCCATCGTCTCACCGCAAATCGTCAGCCGTCCGGAGAATTCGGACGCATCACCAGGAGTGACTTCAAAAAACAGAATCGGTTCGCCGGGCGGAATGTGGTTGCTGTTGCGCTTCTCGCGTTCCTTCTCTCGATACTCGAGAATGTCGCCCTTGTCCTTACGATTCGTGATGATGCGGATCGTTCCCTTCGCTGCGTCTTTGATGAACTGCCGCGCTTTGTCGTCGAGCTCGATCTGTTCGACACGCAATTCAGTCGAGCGATAAACGCGCGAGAAGAGCGAAGCGAGAATGATCGTCAGTATGAAAAACGAAGCTATCTTGATGCCTTCGGGTCGTTCGTGAATGTTCTGGATTGTGGTGTAGACGAAGACCAGCGCGATAACGAGATAGACCTGCCACCTTCCGCCTTTCTTGCGTGACGAGAGAGTTACGGCGATCGCCGCCGACGTCATCAGCACCAGCACGCCGGTCGCATACGCACCACCCTGCGCGTCGACGTCAGCCCGGAAAATAATCGTTACCGCGACGGCGATCAGAATGATCACGATGACCAGTGGTCGAGCGGCCCTGGCCCATTCCGGCGCCATGCCGTATCGCGGCAAATAACGCGGCACGATGCTCAACAGTCCAGCCATCGCCGACGCGCCTGCGAACCAGAGAATGAAGATCGTGCTGAGATCGTAAACCGTACCAAAGATGTCGCCGAAGAAATGATGGGCCAGGTACGCGATCGCGCGTCCGTTTGCTTCGCCGCCTTCGGCAAACGCCGCCGGCGGAATGAGAATCGCGGTGGCAAAGCTGCTGCCGATCAACAGCACGCTCATGATCAGCGCAGCAGTACGCAGCAGTTTTTGAGTGTTTTGGATGCGCCCGCGAAGCAGTTGCTGGACCTTCGTTTCGTCCCCGTGACCGGTGCGAGTTGAATGAATGTTGTCCCAATCCTGGTCAGTGAGATCTTTATCACCTTTGACCAGCGGCATCACGGCCACGCCGGTCTCAAAACCCGAAAGACCTAACGCCAACCGCGGAAACAGAAACAACGACACGGCGAGGATCATCCATGCGTGACCGTTGACGCGCGGATGAGTAAACAGAGCTTGTTTCCACTCTGGAAAGTGATACGGATGCGTCGTCAGTTGGAATAATCCGTACGAGATGACGACGGCGTTCAAGGCGAGATAAACAGCCACCAGGGCGACCGCGATTCCGATCGCTTCCTTGAACCCTTTCAGAAAAATCGCGCCCAGGATGGCGATCAGTGCGATCGTCACGCCGATCTGGTGCTTGAGTATTGCCGGTGTGAATGGGTTTTCGATGATGTGCGCGGTGGCGTCAGCGGCTGAGAGGGTGATCGTAATGACGAAATCCGTCGCCACGAACCCAAGCAGTACGAGAACGAAGAGTTTGCCCTTCCACCGCGAGAGCAGGTGTTCCAGCATCGAGATGGAACCTTCGCCGTGAGGGCTTTCTTCGGCGACCCGGTTGTAGATCGGCAGCGCGCCGAACAACGTCAGCAACACGAGCACGAGTGTCGCGATCGGCGCAAGCGACTGTGCTGCGAGAAACGCAATGCCCGGCTGGTATCCGAGAGTCGAGAAGTAGTCGACGCCGGTCAAGCACATGACCTGCCACCACGGGTGTTGCCTATGGGGAGCGGCGTGAGCGGTTTCTTTTTGTTGAGTGGAGCCTCTGTATAACCAGAGTTTGAAACGTCGTCCGGCGGATCGACTGACTAGTTGATTGAGCATCTTCCCTTAAGCCTACGAGGTTAGCTGTCGGGCTCGAACTGGAAGTGTTCGTCGTTCGCGCAATTCGTGCGGCAAAACGATTCGCCCCGAATGGATGGTTCCCCCGTGTGCGGTCTCCGCAACTTCGGCAGACATTCAATTATCAAACGGCGTTGATGTTACTCCTCACCGTACGCGGAAGCAACACACAAATAAATCAACCACCGACGTGCACGATCGGTCGTTGGTCTGGATCTTTTTCAGCCTGACGCAACACTTCATGCGTGACCGGCGCAGTGTCGCCTTCACCAAACGCGATGTACTTCAACAGGTACGAAACGGGATTGCCTTCGCTCCAGCCGAAGTAAACGTGCGGCAACTTTCCAGTCTCGTTTCGCAGAAACAACAGAAACGCAGCGATGGCATTCGGCACCGCGGGCGACTCCGTGCGCAGGATCTGAAATCCATCGACATTCTCGCCGCGGATCTTGAGCACGCCCGAAAACTCCGAAGCGTCACCCGGCGTAACTTCGAAGAACAGGATCGGCTCACCCGCAGGAATATGATTGTCGAGCCGCTTCTCTTTCTCTTTCGCCTGGTACTCCGCGGCATCGCCGCGATCGACACGGTTCGTAATGATTCGCACGGTGCCCTTTGCCGCCCGGCGAACAAACTCGCGCGCCGGATCGTCAAGCTCAATCCGCTCGACACGCAACTCCGTCGATCGCCAAACACGGGAGAACAGCGAAGTGACGACAATCGCCACGATAAAGATCGACGCGATCTTGATGCCTTCAGGCTGCTCGACGATGTTCACGATGGTCGTGTACATAAACACCAGCGAGATCACCATGAAGATCCACTGCATGCGTTCACCGTTACGTCGCGCGGAGAGAGTGACGGCGATCGCCGCGGAGGTCATTAACGCGAGCACACCCGTCGCATAAGCGCCACCTTGCGCATCAACGTCCGCTTTGAAAAGAATCGTTACGATGAAACAGATCAGAGTGAACACTACGACGAGCGGGCGCACTGCCCGCGCCCATTCAGGCGCCATGCCGTATCGCGGCAAGTAACGCGGCACGATATTCAAGAGACCAGCAAGCGCAGAAGATCCCGCGAACCAGAGGATCGAGATCGTGCTCAAGTCGTAAATCGTGCCGAACACCTCGCCGAGGTAGTGATGGGCCAGGTATGCGAGCGCGCGTCCATTGGCGGTGCCCGCTTCCTGCGTGGCCGTTTCCGGTCGAAACTCTTCCGCCGGAATCAACAACGTCGTCACGATGCTGCTCGCGAAAAGCAAGACGCTCATGATCAACGCCGCGCTCATGAGCAGCTTGCGTGTATTGTGAATGCGGCCCGCGAGTTCCGCCGTCGATTCACCAGGACGCGTGAGCTGCGGGTTCTCTTCGATCTTGTATTTGCCCGGATCGGCGTCGCCTTTCACGAGCGGCATCACGACGACGCCGGTCTCAAATCCCGATAGACCAAGGGCGAGTTTCGGAAAAACGATCAGCGCCGTTCCGATCATCAAAAACGGACTTGCGTACTGGTTGAATAATAAATTGCGCCAGTTCAAGAGCACGGTCGGGTGCGTGGCGATCTCATAAAAACCAACCGCGACCACGGCGAAGTTGAGTGCCAGGTAGATGACGACCAAAAACACTGCGATCCCGATGGCTTCTTTGAAACCGCGCAGAAAGATCGCGCCCAACGCCGCGATAAGCAACAGCGTGACGAAGATTCGATGATGCAGGAATTGCAGGTGATCGAGGACGAACGGGTTCTCGATGATGTGCGCTGTAGCGTCAGCTGCGGAGAGCGTGATCGTAATGATGAAGCTCGTCGTCGCGAACCCAAGCAGCGCAAGGACAAACAACTTGCCTTTCCACCGCGACAGCAAGTTTTCGAGCATCGAGATCGAGCCATCGCCGTGCGGACTCTCGGCGGCGACGCGTTTGTACATTGGCAGCGCGCCAAACAGAGTCAAAAAAATCAGCACTAACGTGGCGATCGGCGAAAGCGCGCCGGCGGCGAGAAAAGCGATGCCTGGTTGATAACCGAGAGTCGAAAAATAATCGACGCCGGTCAAACACATGACCTGCCACCAGGGATGTTGCTTGTGGGGAGTAGAGGAATCCTGCGAGGAGCCGCTGCGTTTTTTGCCCTCGTAAAGCCAGAGTTGGAACTTGCGTCGTGATCTCTGGAAGAACCCCATTTCGTCTCTAAAAAAGAGGCCAATAAAAAAAGCGGGCGGGGGCCTCCCACAGCCCCCACCCTAAGGCCACGTGTCCTCACCCCACGCGACCACTTCGTCCACCGGGGAGGTGAACGCAGGCGAATTATGCAATAGTCCGCTTAAAGTTTCAACCCGCTTATTGTTTTTCACGTAGCCGACAAGATCTCGTTGCTGCGAAAGTTTTCGCTGCAAAAACTTATAGACCACATAAGCAACTTCGATTCGGAGTCGAGAGGTGCGAACGCTGTTAGGGGGACTCTACTTCAGGCCGCTGCAACATTTGTTTCATTTTGAACGATCTGCAACACGTGCTGCATCGCCCGTTTGGGCCAACGGCGCGGCTGACTGATCTTCGTGCTTCAAATCAGAAAAAGCCACGATGAACAGCAGCGCCGTAACGCCGAGCGTGCAGAGAATGTAGAGGATAGCCGTCTTCTCGAAGTAAATCAGAAGAATCACTACCAGAGAGAGACCAAGCGCCCACAGCGTGGTCATCATTTTTCGTCGCCGGCGATCGCCGGCCAGCGTTTTTCGATTCATGCTTTATAACTCTTTAACTATTAGATCAAATTACCAACGTACTTCTTGTACGACTAACAAGGTTACCTGAACGAACTCAGTAGATGACGCGACTCGGCAGATACATTCCGGTGTTCGAAACCGCTGAAGAAAGACCACCGGAAAGCGCGCCCAACAACGTCGATGTGATCCGGCTCGACGAGAACATGCCGGCCTCCGGCACTTCGATCACATCGTATGCCTGGAGCGCGAAGTCAGGTTTCTGGGTCTTCTTGATCGCCGCTACGTCAACGGTGATCACTTCCTGGTTGGTGGAGCCCGGGGCCTGCCGATAGATTCGAACCTCTGATAGTTTCGCCTCTTTTCTCGCGCCGCCGACCATCGCCAGCGCTCGGCTCAACATCAATCCTTCGCTGAGATAGATCCCGCCGGGCGACATCACGCTGCCCGTGATGTAAACAGGTTCGGCTTCAGTGACGAGCACATAGTCGCCGGGACGAATGACGGGATTTGCGTCCACCTTGCCGGCGCGCAGGTCGGCGATCTTCACGATCTGAAGCGGAATCCTCGTGCCGTCGATTGGCGTTGCGAGTTGTTCCTCGCCCGCTTCCGGACACATCAACGGTTCGGTGTGAAGAATCTGAATCGTCCCGGACGCCCGCTCAGTGAATCCTCCCGACACGGCCATCAATTCATTCAAGCGAACTTTGCGCTTCATCTCGACACGCGTCGGTTGACGAACTGCGCCGAAGACAGTCGCAGGCTGACGGCTGTTGCGCTCAGAGATACGCACACTGACCTGCGGGTTGTTGATGAACTTCGAGTACGCGATGGTAATGTCTTTCTGAACTTCCTTGTCTGAGCGGCACTTCGCAACGATCGGCTTCTCCAGAAACGGCAACGAGCTCAGGTTGCCGTCGCTGTCGACTTGAACGCTGCTCGACAAATCTGGTTGTCCGAAGACGCGAACGTCCAGCACGTCACCTGGACCAAGCAGGTACGATTTGATGCCCTGCACATCAAGCGGTGATGGACCTTGCGGAGCAGGCGGCGGACTCTGTTGCTGCTGTTGTGGTTCCTGCGCATAAGCGAAAATCGCCAGGCTACAGACAAGCACGACTGCGATAATCAAAGATAACTTCAGCTTCATCTTTCCAACCCTCAATTCAAGAATTCAGTGCGGTATGGGCAGCGGGGCGCTTCGCAAAAAGATACCCGCCAGAATTTCGAGCCAGTTTCCACCACCAAAAACTCCCGTGTCGGACACTTCGATCACGTCGTATGGTTGCAGAAAAATGTCGGGTTTCTGGTTCTTTTTCACTGCTTCAAAATCGACCTTCAGGACGTCCTGCTCCTTGTTTCCCTTCTGCCGGTAGATCCTGATGTCCGACAGCTTCGCTTCTTTTCTCGTGCCGCCGACCATGCCCAACGCTTTGCTCAGCGTGAGCTGGTCGCGCAGCATGATCGAACCGGGCTGCACGACGCTTCCGGTAATGTAAACCGGCTCGGCTTCAGTAACCAAAACCAGGTCGCCCGATCGGATGACCGGGTTAACGGCGCCATTTCTCAGGTCCGAGATCTTCACGACTTGAAGCGGGATCGCGGTCCCGGCGACGGGCAACGCCTCAGCCTCTTCACCTGGACCAGGACACAGCACCGCTTCGGTGTGCAGTATCTGGATCGTGCCCGCGGCTTTTTCTGTGATTCCGCCCGAGGCGGCGATCAGTTCATTCAGACGTATCTTGCGTTCGGTAGGGACCTTTCCAGCAGTACGCACTGCGCCGGAAACGGACGCCGGTTGCCGGCTCTTGCGTTCGATTACTCTCACGCTCACCTGCGGATCCTTGATCAAACGGCTGTAGGCAACCGCGATGTCCTTCTGCACCTGTTTCTCGGTGCGGCACTTGGCCGGTATCGCATCGAGAAAAGGCAACGAACTCAGGTTTCCCTCGCCGTCGACCTGCACGGTCGAATTGAGATCGTTCTGTCCAAAAACTCTGACTTCGAGCACGTCACCTGGTCCCAGAACATACGTTTGCTGCTGCTGTCCCTGGGCCACACCGAATACAACACAGATCAGGATGGCAAGCATCGTGAACGGTCGTTTAGGGCTCATTTTTATGACCTCGAATCGGTGGAGTTCAGTTTCTTGTGCCGGCGATGCTTTCTCCGGCGGTGCAAGGTCCCCGGCACGACGAAACCAGTGAAAAGTAAGTTGCAATGATCGCACAAAAGGTGATAGATGCCAACCAAGCGCATCGGCAAGGGCGTGCGCTTGTAACCCTTGCGAATACGCGTACTCCCGCAATTTGGGCACTTTGGACCAATCATTGATCCTTGGTAAATGCGCCATCGTTCCTGGCCGCGCGGGCGGCGCTGACGGAGCGCAGCTTTGACTGCAACTCCGCGATCTGGTGTTCGATCTTCTCCGTTCCCGCCACCCTGACTTCTTCCTTCACCGCTTCCTGATTCAAATAGAAAAGCGCGTCGCGATAACGATCGATCGCGCGCCGGTAGTGTCCTTTGAAAGCAGAACGTTCGGCCAGCTCAACCCAGTGGGCCACCTTCACAGAGGCAATAAATTCGTCGATCGCGGTTCGAGACTCATTCAGTTCCGGTTCGTTTGGATAGACGCGCAACGCTGAGTCGATGCATTCGAGCGCTTTGTTTGCAGTTTCGATCTTGTCGGACGTCCGGGCGCGTTGCTGCGCTTCATACGTCAGCGCGCGCGACTGTCCTCTTGCCCATGTCAGCAGATGATGTTTGTGCAACGCGCGCACGCGTTCCTGACCGGCACGAATCGCTATACCTTTTTCGCTGCCGAGTCGTCCGGATCTCATCGCCTCGTCAGTGCCGGCGAGATAGTCCTGACAGAGATGAGCGACGTCGAGATGTGTGTCGGGACTTGAACCGGGCAAGTCTGCAGTGGTCGACTGTTTCTGGATCGTGCGGAGTGCCGCTGAGTGAAGTGACGCAGAAAAACCTTTCTTCTGGGGGCGACTGCGGCTGCTTGAATGTGACGAATGACTCGTCGTGTGTTTCTGGCTGATGCCGTTATCGAGCAGGTAACGGTTCCACGCGCGGCGCATCACGACCTCGCGTGCCGACAACGCCACCAGCAACACGACGCTGGCGGCCAACCCCGCGGGCAGCCATGGCGCCTCGTCTCCGCTGCGCACCAGCATCCACCAAAGCAGAAAAAACAACCCGACAGCGGTCACCACCGCTATGGTCAAATAGCCTGCGCTCGACGGCATACGAGCGCGTGCATGACGGCCATGAATGTCGTCACTCGAGCGCGATCGCGAACTCTGATGAAAGAATTGATCTGCCGAGTTCTGTCCCAACAGGCGCCTCCAGGTCGGACTAGCCGACCAACCAGGACCCCAAACCGCTATTTTTAAGCGCATTGTGCCGGGGGGAATGGCCTCACAAGGCTCTCAAGGCCATAATAGTCAGCTTTTTGGGATCGCCCTGTCAATATATGATCCCGTCGAACTTGGAAATAGTCAGCACTCACAAGGAACACACAAGATGAGCGACAAAAAATTCAGCGGCAAGGTCGTGGTGGTTACCGGAGCGACCTCGGGAATTGGACACGCATGCGCGATGGCGTTTGCGAACGAAGGCGCGAAAGTCGTGTGCGTCGGGCGTAAAGAAGAGGCGTTAAAGGAAGTGGCGGAGGAGGTTCGCAATGCCGGATCGGACGCGGTGACCATCCGGGCGGACCTCGCGAACGATGTTGAAGCAGACCATGTGATAGACGAGGCGCTGAAGACTTTCGGCGGCGTCGATGTTTTAGTCAATGCCGCTGGATTCCTTAGCACAGGCACGATCGAAAACACATCGCAACCAGCCTGGGACGAGATGATGAACGTCAATGTGCGCGCCGTGTTTCGATTGATGCAGAAGGCGTTGCCGAGTTTGATCGACCGGCGGGGAAACGTCGTGAACGTTTCCAGTGTTACCGGACTGCGTTCCTTTCCCGGCGTTCTCGCGTACTGTGTTTCGAAAGCGGCGGTGGACCAACTGACTCGCTGTGCGGCGCTGGAGCTGGCGGCGAAAGGCGTGCGCGTGAATGCTGTGAATCCCGGCGTGGTCGTGACTGAGATTCACAAGCGCGGTGGCATGAACGCTGAGGCTTACGCAGCCTTTCTCGAACACTCGAAAAGCACGCATCCGCTCGGTCGCACCGGACGGCCCGAAGAGATCGCCGCGCTCGTGTTGTTTCTCGCCTCGGACGAAGCGGCGTGGATTACCGGCGGAACTTACTCGATTGACGGCGGCCGCGCGTTGACGTGTGCTCGCTAGTAGCTAAGATTCATGGGTTTCTTTTCGGTGGCCTCTCGGATGACGCTAATGTGAGTCCAATGGGAAAGAAAAATTTTAGAAAATTTCTTTTTCCATTGGTCTCTCGCAAGTGCTAGTGCCATGTGGAAAGGACCCCGATGACATTTCCGAATCCCAATCTTCCGAATCCGCACCTGGTGCCGACG
>DATANW010000026.1:0-27336 GCA_036266055.1 Pyrinomonadaceae bacterium
CGAGGACCTCGACGTTGCGGTGATCGACGTCAATCTGCCCGGCAAGAACGGCATTCAGTTGTTGCAGAAGATCCGCGACGCCGAGATCTATGTTCCGGTCATCATGATCACTGGTGAACCAAACTTGTCAGTGATACCGGAGATCGTCCGCGCCGGCGCTTATGATTTCATCGCGAAACCGATCGTCAAAGACGTGCTGCTGAATGCCGTCGGCCGGGCAGCGGAAAAGAAGCGCCTGATTGACGAGAAGCGGCTCCTTGAAGAAGAAATAAGGCGGCATACGGAAGAACTCGAGATGCGCGTTGCCGAGCGCACGGCTGAGCTCGTCGAAACTCACAAACGGCTCGTGACGCAGGAACGCATCGCCGCACTCGGACGCGCTGCGGCGCAGGTCGCTCACGAGGTGAAGAACCCGCTCGCGGGACTGCTGCTTTACTCGCTTCATCTCAAGAGCAAGGCCGCCAACTTCTCCGATAGCGAGATTTCCCTCGTCGATAAAATCGTCGACACCATCAACCATCTGAACAGTCGCGTCGAGCAGATCCTTGGGTTTGCGCGGCCGGTCAACCTCACGCTTCGTCCCGGAAACTTGAACCAGATGATTAATGACGTTCTCGAGCTGTTGCGCCCGCAGTTAACGGCAAACAAAGTTGAAGTGCGTCTCTCGCTGGATCGGGACGCGGCTGAGGGAATGTTTGACGGTGCGTCGATGCGGGGCGCGTTAATGAATATCATGCTGAATTCCATCGAAGCGATGCCGGACGGCGGAACACTCAGCATCGCCAATGACCGAACGTACGATTTGCTGCGTCTCGACGTCGTCGATACCGGGCGCGGTATTGATCGCGAGCAGGCAAAAAAGATCTTCGAGCCGTTCTACACAACCAAGACGAACGGGCTTGGACTCGGTATGCCTTACGCTAAAAAGATCATCGATCAGCATGGCGGTACGATTTCTCTGACCAGCCATCCCGGCGAGGGCACCACGATCTCGATAGCGCTTCCGGCAGTACAAAAGGCAACACAGAAGGAGGCCGAGAATGCCTCCTAAGAACCTCACTCGCCGGATCCTCGTGATCGACGATGAGCCAAGTATCACCGACGCGTTGCGGATGGTCTTGACCGACCTGGGCCATCACGTCGATTCGGCCAAAACAGGCGCCGAGGCAAAGGATTTCCTGAAAGGTTCGCCGTACGATCTCGTCTTCACAGACCTGCGACTCCCCGACGCCAGCGGCATAGATCTGCTGGCGCTCATCAAAGGCGACACGCCCGACACGGAAGTCATTGTGATGACCGCCCACGGCTCGTTGGACATTACGATCGAAGCCATCAAGTGCGGCGCTTTTTACTTCATCGAGAAACCGTTCACGCCTCATCAGGTCACCGCCCTGGTCGAACGAGCGCTGCAATTCGAATCGATCAAACGTGAGAACCGCAGTCTGAAGAGTGCGCTGCGAGGAGATGGCGACGACTTCGGAATCATCGGACGTCACGCGAAGATGCAGCAGATCCACAACATCATCCGCACTGCCGCGCCGTCTGATGCTTCGGTGTTGATAGAAGGCGAGTCCGGCACGGGCAAGGAGTTGATTGCCGCCGCGTTTCACTTTCAGAGTCCGCGTGCGGAGTTTCCGTTCACGCGCATCAACTGCGCCGCCATCCCGCACGAACTGATCGAATCCGAGTTGTTTGGTTACCGAAAAGGCGCTTTCACCGGCGCCGATCGTGACAAACGCGGATTGATTGAAGCGACGGCCGGCGGCACGCTGCTGCTGGACGAGATTGCGGAGATGCCGAACCACCTCCAAACCAAGTTACTGCGCGTGCTGCAAGAGCGAAAACTTCGTCGACTCGGCGACGAACAGGAGATCAGCGTCGATTTCCGTTTAGTTTCGTCGACAAATCGCGATACCGCGCAGATGATTCGCGACGGCCTGCTGCGCAACGATCTCTACTTCCGCATCAGCACCATCAAGGTGAGGCCACCCGCGTTGCGCGAGCGTCTCGACGACATCCCTCTGCTTGCGAATCGCTTTCTCCAGCATTACTCGGAAAAGTACAAAAAGCGAATTCGCGAGATTTCAACCGCCGCGTTTGCTTTGCTGATGCGTTACGCGTGGCCGGGGAACGTGCGCGAGCTGGAGAGCGTCATCGAGCACGCCGTGCTTTTTGCGATGGAAGACAAGTTGACGCCCGAGTCGTTGCCGGAACATCTTCACAACTCGCACTCGGGAGACTTTCGTTGCGTGATCCCTCCGTACTTCACGATGGAAGACATCGAACGCGAAGCGATCGCGCAGACGCTTGAACGCACCGGCGGCAACATCAAAAGGACTGCTGAGATCCTCAACTATCACCGACCGCGCTTGTACCGAAAGATCAAGAGCTTCGGCTTGCGCGGCGAGTCGGAGTAAGTCCGTGTTCCGTGGTGGAACATAAACACCAATCCGTAATCCAAGTTGGAACACTCATTTCCAACTCCTCATCTACAAACATCAGACCCGCCAACGGGCACGCAACTTGCTCCGAGTGCCGGTTCAACAGATGAACCTCCGATGAAGCCTCGCCACCACGTTTCGTGAGTCCGCGGGCACGCAAAACTCAAACACACAGATCCACTACGTGGTTTCAACGAGGAAAATTCTATGAATATCAGAAATGCTTTGCGGCAATTGCGGCCACTCTTCTCGTTCGGCTGCGCCGCAGTAGTCATGGCTATTGCCGTGTCGGGCGCGCAGGCTCAAACCTGCGAGCGGACAGTCAGGGCCGACGTGGTCGCATTGGACCAGGCCCTGATCTACAACCGTCTCGGCGCCATCAACCCGGCGGGCATGATCTACGCACTCAAGCGCGACGTCGTCGCCATCGATCCAGCGAAGGGCCTGGTTGCGGGCAATGTTACCCTGCGTCCCGGCAAGCGCCCGCGCCCGATCGCCTTGCGCATGAACGTTGGCGATTGTCTCCAAATCAACCTAACAAACCTTCTCGCCCCCGATCCCGCAGACGTTAATTCATTTGCTGCAAACAATGCCCCGGCGACGCGCACCGCTTCGGCGCACGTCATGGGCCTGAACCTCGTCGGCTCGATTCTTTCCGACGGTTCGAATGTTGGACAGAACCAGAGCAGCCTGGTCAACCCAGGCGCATCCGCCACTTACACCTACATCGCCCAGCGTGAAGGCAGTCACTTGATGTATTCGACTGCGGCAACGACGGGTGGTGAAGGCGACGGTGGTTCGCTGTCGATGGGCCTCTTCGGTTCCGTCAACGTCGAAATAAAAAGTGCCGAGTGGTATCGCTCGCAATTGACTGCCGAAGAATTGGCGTTCGCCACTGCGAAGAACGCGGACGGCACGCCGAAGAAGACGGCGGCCGGGCACCCGATTCTCAACTATGACGCCGTTTATCCGGCGGGACATCCGCGTGCCGGGCAACCGGTCGTGAAGATACTCGATGCACAAAACAACATCGTGCACACGGATCTGAACGCCGTAATCACCGGGCCGAATAAAGGCCGGTTTGCAGCGGGCACTTACAAACCAAACCCCGTGGAACCTGATCGCGATCAGCCGTTCCGCGAGTTTACCGTCGTCTATCACGACGAAATCAAAGCGATCCAGGCATTCCCGCAATTTGAAGATCCGGTCCTTTCGCACACGCTTTACAGCGTGAAAGACGGCTTCGCGATCAACTACGGCACCGGCGGTATCGGCGCGGAAATTCTCGCCAACCGTCTTGGCGTCGGCCCGATGGCGAACTGTACCGAATGTAAGTATGAAGACTTCTTCCTGTCGGCGTGGGCAGTTGGCGACCCCGCTCAGATCGTCGACGTACCGGCAAACACGACCGACGGCAACGGCAACTTGATCAAGGGCGCGAAGGCCACCAAGGTCCTGTTCCCGGACGATCCGTCGAACGTGCACCACAGTTATATCAACGACCACGTGAAGATGCGCGTCGTCCATGCTGGTCCGAAAGAGCACCACATTCACCACTTGCACGCGCACCAGTGGTTGAATACCCCCGATAGCGACAACTCCAGCTACCTCGATAGCCAGGCAATGGGCCCGGGCTTCTCGTTTACGACCGAGATCGCGCACGGCGGTTCAGGCAATCGCAACAAGACGCCGGGCGATTCGATTTTCCACTGCCACTTCTATCCGCACTTCGCACAAGGCATGTGGGAAATGTGGCGTTCGCACGATGTTTTTGAAGAAGGCACGCAACTCGACGGCAATGGCCGTCCGACTACAGGTTCGCGCGCATTGCCTGACGGCGAAATCGTCGCGGGGACTCCGATTCCCGCAATCGTGCCGCTGCCGACGATCGCCATGCCTCCGATGCCGACCGCGCAATTCAAGGGTTATCCGTTTTACGTTCCGGGCGTCGCCGGACACCGTCCGCCGCATCCGCCACTCGACACGATCGACGATGGTGGTCTGCCGCGTCACGTCATCGTCGGCGGCGAGGCTGAGAGCGTTGAGACGCGTCTCGATTTCAATAAGGAGATCTTAGTTGCTGAAGCGAAGGCGATTCCGGAGACGGGAACTCCCGACGAAATCGCGGCCATGAACTTCCACGCGCAAAAGCAGGTCGCGACGTTCAAACCAGATGGAACGGCAGCCAGCTTCGCGCTGAATGGTCTGCCGCCAAAACCGGGTGCTCCGTTCGCCGATCCCTGCCGCGACGATGCCGGCAACGCAACCGGCAATCCGCGTCAGTACAAAGCCGCTGCAATTCAGCTTGACCTGAAGTTGAACAAGGCCGGCTGGCACTTCCCGCAGTCGCGCATTCTTTCGCTGTGGGGCGACGTCGCTCCGACACTGTCAGGCGCGCGTGCGCCGGAGCCGCTGTTCTTCCGTGCAAACACGAACGACTGCATCACGTTCCAGCACACGAACCTGACCCCGCACATTTACGAGCTCGACGACTTCCAGGTGCGCACGCCGACCGACATCATGGGTCAGCACATCCACCTCGTGAAGTTTGACGTGACCTCGTCCGACGGCGCGGGTAACGGTTTCAACTACGAAGACGGTACGTTCGCTCCCGGTGAAGTCCTCGAGCGCATCGCCGCGATCAATGCCGCCGGTGGTTTGCAGGCTTTCAACAGCACCAGCAAGACGCAACTGACGGCGAAGCCGCATCCGTTCTTCGGAACGCTCGGCGCACAAACAACCGTGCAGCGCTGGTTCGCCGATCCGACCCTGAATTTGGGCGGCAAGGACCGCACACTCGGTACGGTCTTCTCGCACGATCACTTTGGACCTTCGACGCACCAGCAGGCCGGTCTGTATTCCGGTCTTGTCACGGAGCCTCAAGGTTCTGTTTGGAAACACAACGAAACCGGTGCTGTGCTTGGTGGACGTTTCGATGGTGGTCCGACGACGTGGCAGGCGGTGATTCAGACGCAGAACACGGCGGACAGCTATCGCGAGTTCTTACTCGAATTCGCCGACTACACGCTCGCTTACAAAGCAGGCGGCGGCGTCAACGGTGCGGGAGGTGCGGTTCCCGATCCGGAGAACGTAATTAACCCGCCGGTGAGAGACGAAGCTGCGCTTCCGATCAACATCAAGAAAGCCGATGTCTGTCCCGGTGGCGTGCCGCTGCCGTGTCCGGAAGCAGTTTCGGCCGCCGACCCGGGAACGATGGTGGTCAATTATCGCAACGAGCCGGTCGCGCTGCGCGCACAGGATCCGGCTTCCAACACGCAGGCCGCAGGCGATGCAGGCGATCTGTCGAACATCTATCGTTCGGACGTCACGCGTGCCAACGCGGCGCTGAACACGCAACCAGGTTTCTACCCGGCACTGACGGGCGGTCTCCAGGGTGGCGATCCGTTCACGCCGATGATGCGCGCCTACGAGGCCGACAAGGTGCAGGTCCGCATTCTCGTCGGTGCTCACGAAGAAAGTCACAACTTCAACATTCACGGACAGAAGTGGCTCTACGAGCGCAGCGAACCGAATTCGGGTTACCGCAATTCGCAAGCGATGGGTATCTCCGAGCACTTCGAGTTCGAGCTTCCTGGTATAGCAGCGATCAAGGGCGGAGTGCCGTTCGTCGACTATCTATATCAGCCGGGTGGTTCAGTGGATAACCAGTGGAACGGCACGTGGGGTCTGCTACGCGCTTATCGCGGCACAGAAGCCCTGCAGCCTGACCTTCAACTACTACCGAACAACCCGACGGGTTCGGCCAAGGCTGCCGTCAACAAGAAAGACTTCAATGGTACCTGTCCAGTGGCTGCACCAAGCCGCAAGTTCAGCGTGACGGCAGTGGCAGCGCAGAATGCGCTACCTGGCGGAACGTTGGTTTATAACAACCGCACGAACCAGGGTGGAGCACTGCACGATCCAACGGCGATTCTGTATGTCCGCACCAACGACATCGACGCCGCGACTGGAAAACTCAAGGCCGGCGTGCCGATCGAGCCGCTCGTGTTGAGAGCCAGTGCGGGCGAGTGTGTCGAGGTCACGTTGTTCAATAACCTGCCCACGAACGTTCCCGATGTTGCGGGCTGGAACACGTTGCCGATGATCGTCGAAGGTTTCAACGCGAACCAGGTGAAGCCGTCCAATCAGGTCGGATTGCACCCGCAACTGTTGGCCTACGACGTTGTATCGAGTGATGGCGCCAACGTTGGCTTCAACGTGGTGGGTAATCCCGAATCGTACACGCCCGATGGCCGTCAAACAGCCAAACCGGGTGAGTCCGTCAAGTACAAATGGTACGCGGGCGACATCCGCATGAACGGTACGACGAAGGTTGCGACTCCGATCGAGTTCGGCGCGACCAACCTGATCTCGTCCGACCCGATCAAGCACTCGAACAAGGGCGCGATCGGTTCACTCATCATCGAGCCGCAGGGCGCGACCTGGATTGAAGATGCGAACTCGCGCGCACAGGCGACCGTTAGCAAGACCGACGGCACTTCGTTCCGTGAATTCGTGCTCCAGTTCCAGACCGACATCAACCTGCGTCGTAGTGAGCTGTCAGGCGATGCGGCCGCAGTGCCGAACGTAGCCGGCGAAGAGGATCCGGAAGACTCCGGTCAGAAGGCCCTCAACTATCGCACGGAGCCGATGTGGAAGCGCCTCGGTTACGAGCCGGCTCTGCCGCTAGAGCAAACTCGTGCATTCGATTACACGAACTCGCTTTCGAACGCGCAGGTTGGTGGTGATCCTGTAACTCCTGTGTTCACGGCGAAGGCTGGAACGGCGGTACGTTTCCGCGTGCTCAACGCAAACGGCCACGCGCGTAACAATGTGTTCCAGGTTCATGGACACCTCTGGCAGCAGGAGCCGTACATCAACAACTCGACCCAGATTGGCAACAATCCGCTCTCCGAGTGGAAAGGCGCCCAGCAGGGTCATGGAGCGTCGAATCACATGGACGCGATTCCGGTGAACGGCGCGGGTGGCGCGCGTGCTGTGACGGGTGATTATCTCTTCCGCACGCAGTCGTCCTTCCAGTTCGACAACGGGCTGTGGGGCATCTTCCGCGTTACGCCATAACCACGGATAACACGGATGACACGGAGAAATCTGTGTCATCCGTGTTCGTGATCTACGTTGTGGCAATAACCTTCGAGAATGTTCCACCACGGAACACCTCGTTTGTTGCGGATCGAGTATTTGCAATAAAACACGCAAGGGCACGGTCCTTGCTAAAAGAGAGGTGCCCGATATCTCAATCGATGAAGGAATCTAGAAAACCAATGATGAAGAAAATATCGTTCGCCGCTTTCGCTTTCGCCATTGCCATGCTCATTGCCGCACCTGTGGCTATGGCTACAACAGTCAGCGAAGTGCAATCAATGATTACTCAACTCAAAGGCAAAGTGCAGATCGTCCAGATCTACGGCAAGCAAGCTGAGACAAAAGATCGTCCAGGTCTTCTCAGTCAGCTCGACGGTGTTGCGCTGACGCTCGATCAAGGCAAGTTTTGCGACTCCGTTAAGAAGGTCAAAGACTTCCAGACGAAAGTCAACGCGATGATCTCCGATGGCACCAAAATCAACCAGGATCCGACGCTTGGCCCAACCGGTTCTGAGCTCGTGGCTGATGGAGACAACATCATCACCGCGCTCAACGAACTCGCCACGCAGAGCAAAGGTTCGGGCTGCTTCTGAGGCCTTCTTTAAACCTCGACCAATTCTTCAACTGAACTAATTTGAAGTTCGCGCGCTGCGGCGACTGGCCTGTTTGTTACCTAACACGAACAGGTCAGTCACTCAGCAAACCCTACGTGTGCCTTACGACGATGAAACAAACGTACCAAACCACCGATCTCACGCTGACGAGTTTTCTGCGCTGCCGAGGTTTCGCTATCGAAAGCATCAAGCAGAACAACGGCCGCACGCTATTTATCTTCCAGGAGTCGCCGGAACTGCGGACCGCGATTCTCGACTTCGCCAACGATGCTGTTATCGCAGTCAGATCATTCTGCAGCACGATGCGCGACTTGAAGGCGATCACTCGCGTTTTAATATTTTTCATTGCCGCAGCGTTGGGCGTTCATTCCACCACTGCGCAGCAAACACAGAAACAGTCACAGAAAATCGAGCGCGAGGGAGTCGAGGTCGAATTCACGATCGAGCCGATTAAAGAACCCGGCGAGCCTGCGGAAGTCATGGAAGCGCGCGAAGCCGTCGTCCGCTTCAAGATCAACGACAAGGCGAGCAAGACGCCGCTCACGGGAGTGAAACCGTCAGTGTGGTTGTCACAACGCGGAGAAAACCCGACCGATGAAGGCGTCTGCCGCGAAAAGGTCCAGTCGTTTCTCCAGGGCAGCTTGCGTTCACGACCCGACGTCGATCTCAATGCCTATTACGTCCTCGCGCTGAACGAAGAATCGAACATCTCCGTCATCGACCCGCTGCTTGGTTTTGGCGCGAGCAAGTTGTTGACGCTCGTCATGCTGAAAAGCCCCGGCGAAGACTGGGCGCAGAAGAACAGCGACGAAAAGCTGTTCGTCAGCATGCCCGGCGCGAACCAGATCGCCGTCGTCGACACGAGCACGTGGAAAGTTGTCGCAAACACCGACGCCGGATTAAAGCCGTCCCGTGTTCGGCTGCAACCGGATCAGCGATACCTCTGGGTCGGTAACGACGCAGCGGCGCCTGACAAACCAAGCGGCGTAACCGTGATCGACACCGCGACGCTGAAAGTCGTGGCCCAACTCGCAACCGGAAACGGTCATCACGAGATCGATTTCAGCAGCGACAATCGTTTCGCGTTCGTCACCAACGAAACCGACGGCACGCTTTCCGTGATCGACATTCAGAAACTCGCTAAGCTGAAAGATCTCAAGACAGGCACTGCGGCCACGTCCGTCGCGTTCTCAACCATCGGCAACGCGCTTTATCTCGCGAACGAAACAGACGGCAGTATCGCCGTCGTCGATGTGCGCAGCCAGAAGATCGCCACGCGTATTCAAACGAAGCCGGGCATTCGCAACGTGCGCTTTGCGCCGGGCGGCCGTTGGGGCTTTGTGCCAAACGCGAAAGAGAACGTCGTCTACGTTTTCGACGCTTCCACAAACCGCCTGGCGCACACGATCAGCGTCGACAAAGGACCAGATCAGGTTGCGTTCACGGATGTCTTCGCTTACGTGCGCTCGACCGGTTCGACTGAAGTCAGCATGGTCCGACTCAGCACGTTGACGGGCCAGCCAGACATTGCGAAGTTTCCCGGCGGACAAAACGCACCCGCCGACGTCGACGTCGAAACAAGTGCTGACGTGATGGTCCCTGCTCCGGAAGGAAATTCCGTCCTGATCGCGAATCCCGCCGACCGCGTCATCTATTACTACTCGGAAGGCATGGCTGCTCCGATGGGCAGTTTTCAGAACTATCGCCGGGAACCGCGCGCGTTGATGGTGGTCGATCGCTCGCTGCGTGAAGTTACGTCGGGCGTTTACACCACTACGACGAAGTTGCCCAAGAGCGGCAGCTACGACGTCGCGTTCCTGCTTGATAGCCCTCGAATCACTCATTGTTTCAACGCCGAGGCGCAGCCGAATCCGGACGTTCCTCGCGAAAAGAAAGTGGCGGTGCAACTTGAATACCTGAACAAGGACGTTCAAGTACGCGTGGCCGAAGACTACAAGCTTCGCTTCAAGCTGGTCGATACAGCAACCTTGAAAGCGAAGAGCGATCTGAAAGACGTGCGCGTGTTGACGATGTTGTCGTCAGGTATCTGGCAGAAGCGCGACTTCGCGCGTTCGATGGGCGATGGCGTCTACGAGCTCGACATAAAAGTTCCGCAGACGGGTTCGTATTTCGTGTTCGTCGAGAGCAGATCGCAGGGCGTCTCGTTCCGGCAACTACCTATGCTGACGTTACAAGGAAAGAACTGATTATGAAACTGAGAATTATGACTTTGATCTGTGTGGTTTTTGTCGTGCTCGCACTCAGTCCCGTGCAGGCGCAGCAGCACCTGGCTAACCACACGGACTACACGGATAAAACGAATAAGGTCTACTCATGTCCGATGCACCCTGATGTGAAGAAGAAGTCGAAAGGCAAGTGTCCGAAGTGCGGCATGGATTTACGTCCGGCCGCACATAGCGAAGCGTCGCACGAGGCGGCGCCGGCGCCTTCGAAAATCAACGTTCCGGACGTGGAGCTGCTCGATCAAAACGGACGCAAGATCCACTTCTACACGGACCTCGTCAAAGGCCACACAGTCGTGATCAATTTCATCTTCACGACGTGCACCACGATCTGTCCGCCGCTCGGCGCAACTTTCGCCCGCGTGCAGAAAGAGCTCGACAACAAAAGCGTGCGCTTCATTTCGATTAGCGTCGATCCGGCAACCGACACGCCCGAGCGGCTAAAAGCCTGGGGCGAGAAGTTTCACGCGGGTGATGGCTGGACCTTCGTCACCGGCGACAAACCGCGCGTCGACGAACTACTCAACGCGTTGGGCGCGGCGAGTGCCCGCCGCGAAGATCATTCGCCAACCATCCTCATCGGCAACGACGCTCACGGCACCTGGACACGTGCGTACGGTCTGGCAAACACCAGCAAGTTGGTCCAACTCATCAACGACGCGAGCGCCGGCACGAGCGCCACGACTGCAGAAGGTAACAACTAATGACGAAACAACTCCTGGCGTGCGCGCACGCCATAATGCTCACCTTGTCGGTTGCCGTCTTCACGACGGCACAGACGAGCCTGGCCCAAGGTAACCCCGCGGGTCAGGTGCAGGCTGCGGGCCAGGCGCCACCCCCGTCCGGTGCGAAGTCGACGGGGACGGCGCCGCCGCAGCCGCACGATCATTCACACATGGCGAAGACCACTGAGAAGTCTTCGCCGGCCGCGAAATACTTTACCGACGTCGAGCTGACCGATCAGGACGGCAAGAAAGTCCGCTTCTATTCAGACGTGCTCAAAGGCAAGACAGTGGTCGTCAACGCCTTCTTCACGTCGTGCACTTCGGTGTGCCCGCCGATGAACCGCAACATGGAGAAGATTCAGGAAGCACTCGGCGATCGCGTCGGACGCGATGTATTTCTTGTGTCGATCACTGTCGATCCGGAAGTCGACACGCCGGCACGGTTGAAAGAGTACGCACAGAAGTTTCATGCCGGAAGCGGTTGGGTTTTTCTGACGGGAAAGAAAGAGAACCTCGACTGGGCGCTCTACAAGCTGGGCCAATACGTCGAGAAGAAAGACGACCATAAGACGATCTTCATCATCGGCAACGAACCGACCGGATTGTGGAAGAAAGCGTTTGGCATGGCGAACGTGGCCGAACTCATTCAGGTAGTCGAAAGCGTCGTCAACGACAAAGGCGAAGCGACGAAATAGGAATATAGCTACGAAATCGAAATGAAGATCCGTGTTTTTCTTTTCATCTGTGTTTTGCTTGTGTCTTCGGTCGCCTACGCGCAGCTTACCGTCAGCGAGCGGCGTGGCAAGGCGATCTACCTGCGCGGCGAAAGCACTTCAGGCAGAAAAATTACTGCCATGCTGGTCGATCTTGACGTGCCTGCGTCGACGATGACGTGCGGCGGATGTCATGGCCTGCGTGGTGAAGGTAAAACCGAAGGCGGTGTCACCGCCGGAAACCTGACGTGGTCCAACCTACTGAAGCCCTACGGCCACACGCATCCATCGGGACGCAAACACGGCGCGTTCGATGAAAAGCTGTTTATTCGTTCGTTGGTCGAGGGCAAAGATCCAGCGGGAAACGAATTGGCCGTCGCAATGCCACGCTTCGTGATGTCGCCGGAAGACATCGCCGACCTGGTCGCGTATCTCAAGCGCATCGAAGCCGATCGCGATCCGGGTCTTTCAGAAACAACGATTACAGTCGGCACGATCTTGCCGAGACAGGGCGTACTCGCGGAGACCGGCGCAGCGATGAAGGACGTGTTGACCGCCTACTTCGCGAACATCAACGACAACGGTGGGATTTACAACCGTCGCATCGAGTTGAAAACGATCGACGCCGGAGCTGACGCCGCTGCGACGGCAGCCAATGCCAAAAAGTTGATCGAGAACGGCGAGATCTTCGCGCTCGTCAGCGGGCTAAGCGCCGGGGCCGACAAAGAGCTGGCGGCGGTGACGCGAGATACGGAAACACCGTTCCTTGGCGCGGCGACGCTGTTGACGCAAACCAGCGCGCAGGAAAATCGAAACCTGTTTTACTTGTTGCCCGGCGCGGGTCAACAGGCGCGAGCTCTCATTGACTTCGCGGCCCGAAAAGAAGAGCTGAAAAAGTCGCGGCTCGCAATTGTGCACGCCGAGGATGAACTCGCGAAGGCGGCAGTGGCTTCGATAGATGATGAGGCACGCAAGCTCGGCTGGACGTCAGTCACAAACATATCGTTCTCGCGCGAACGCTTCGATGCGGCGGCGCTTGCCGTGACGTTGAAAGCAGAAGGTGTGGGCGCAGTGTTCTTCGTTGGTCCAGGCGGCGAGTCGTTTATCAACGCGGCCGCCGCGACGAATTGGACGCCACACGTCTTTCTTCTCGGCGCACTGACGTCGCGAGATCTCGTAAAGACTTTGCCTGCTGCTTTCAAGGATCGTGTCTTTGTTTCCTTCCCGACGGTGCCCACTGACGTTGCACCAACCGGGCTCGCAGAGTTACGCGCGCTCGAAGAGAAGTACAAGTTCGGCCCAGGACACACAGCGTCGAAGTTGAATGCTTTTGCGGCAGCCAAGATCTTCACCGAAGCACTGAAGCGTGCCGGAAGAGATCTGAGCCGCGAAAAGCTCATCACGGCGCTCGAGGGTCTCTACGAATACGACACCGGCGTTACGCCGAGCATCACGTTTGGACCAAACCGCCGGATCGGTTCTTTGGGAAGTTACGTGGTGTCGGTTGATCTTACGAAACGAGAATTCGTTCTCATCAATAAATGAAAGATGAAGAAAGCGTTATGAAGAAAATCTTAATCGGTCTCTTTGTGTTGTTTGGAATGTTTTCGTCGGTCGCGGCTCAAGCGAGTGATTGCGGCTGCGAGGATAAACCGTTGCCGGAAATACTCGGCGTTGTGAACGGAGTGAAGATCACGAAAGCGGATCTGAGCCCGGAAACACGTGCGCGGGTGGAGCAGTTGCAGCGGCAGGTTGTCGATGCTCGCGCGCGAGAGCTCGACGTCCAGATTGATACGATGCTGCTAGAAGCTGAAGCGAAGAAACGCGGAGTTAGCCCGTCGCAGGTGATCAAAGACGAGGTTATCGCGAAGGTGCAGGCGCCGACCGAGGCGGAGGCGCAGGCGTTCTACGACAAGAACAAAGCGAGTTTTCATGCCGGTTTCAAGGACGAGAAAAAGCACATCCTCGAGTTTTTGAATTACCAGCGTCAGGCTGAGTTGGCGCGAAAGCTTTCGGAACGCTTCCGTGCGGCAGCGCAGGTGAAAGTGAATGCCAAACCAACGGCGCCGCCTGCCGGCGATCCAGATCGCGCGCGCGTGTTGGCGAGCGTGAACGACAAGCAGATCACTGCGGGTGACATCGAAAACAGCTTGCGGCCGTTGATCGCGAAAGTTCAGGAGCAGGTCTACGCGTTGCGCAAGCAGGACCTCGAATTGAAGATCAACGACACACTGCTTTCGCAAGAGGCGCAGAAGAAAGGTGTCACCACGCGGGCGCTGCTCGATACCGAGGTAGTGGGCAGAGTAGCGCGCGTGACGGATGCCGAAGCGCAGGCGTTTTACGATCGGAACAAGGATCGCATCAGCGGCGAGTTTGAGCAGGTAAAACCGCAGGTTGTTCAGTACGTGCAGGAGCAGAAGGAACGAGACGCAACCATCGCCTTTGCGGAACAGTTGCGCCGCTCGGCGACCCTGCAGATCAATCTCCCAGCGCCCGAGGCCCCGCCGGCGCGCTAATCCGAGTCTCATAGAAACACGGATTTTAAAGACGGCTTGACATGCCAGGATCCGAGGCCTATAGTTTTTTCGCTTATGTCGCAGGTCTGCTCATGTTGTCTCTGGTATTACTGCTGCTATCAAGGCAGCGCGACCGAGACGCCGTGTGCATGCGTTAAGCCAATAAGCTAACACCACTAGCAAATTCACGGGAAAGCCGGTCGCACTTAAAAGTCGCGACCGGTTTTTCTTTTGCTCGGATGGAGAAGATCTAAGAAATGGGACTCGCTGTTGTTTTAGAAGGCCACAGTAGCGCGGCCGTGCCGCGGCTGGTGGCGCAACGCGTCGGGAACACGCCGTTGTTTCGTTTGAACTTGTTCGACTCGGAATTGCCAGCGGGCGTCGAGGTTTTTGCGAAGGCAGAACACCTGAACCCGAGCGGCTCGGTCAAGGATCGCGCGGCGCTCGCCATGATCGTCAAAGGCGAAAGGAGCGGCAACCTCCGCCCGGGAATGACGATTCTCGATGCCACCAGCGGCAACACCGGAATCGCCTACGCCCTGATTGGCGGCGAGCGCGGCTACCGCGTTACCGTTTGCCTGCCGAAGAACGCGAGCAACCAGCGCAAGCGGATCCTGCGCGATTACGACGTCGAGATCATCGAAACGGATCCGATGCTTTCGACGGACGGCGCTCAACGCGTCGCGCGCGAGCTCCACGCCGCGAATCCCGGAAAGTATTTCTATCCCGACCAGTACAACAACGACGCCAACTGGCGCGCGCACTATGAAACAACCGCTAACGAGATCTGGGAACAGACCGGCGGACAGGTCACGCATTTCGTCACGGGTTTGGGCACTTCAGGCACGTTCGTGGGCGTCGTGCGGCGTTTGCGTGAGCTCAACCCGGCACTGCGCGCGATCGCGGTGCAACCGGAGTCGCCGTTGCATGGGCTCGAAGGTTTGAAACACATGCCGACGGCTGTTCGTCCCGGCATCTTCGATCCGTCGCTGGTCGACGCCACTCTGGAAGTTTCGACCGAAGATGCGTTATTAATGACGAGCAAACTAGGCATCGAGGAAGCAATCTGTGTGGGTCCGAGCTCAGGCGCGAATGTGTTCGCGACCCGCAGCGTCGCGCTCTCTCTGCCGGAGCCCGCGGTGGTGGTGACGATCCTGTGCGACGGCGGCGAGCGGTACTGGTAGTTCGGTTGAAAAAATAGCTGCGCGAGCGTCCTCCGAGAGGTCAATGGAAAAAGAATTGGTTAAGATGACTGCATGAATGACGAGAGCAAAAAGCTCGACATAAACACCAAACTGGTCCATGCCGGCGAGCGGCAGCCGTTGCCGGGCGGCACGCCGTCGTCGACTCCGATCTACGCCACGTCGACGTTCACCTACCCGTCAATGGAGGAGATCGACAAAGTCTTCTCGGGCGAGCAACAGGGTTACGTCTACACGCGTCATGGCAACCCGACGCTGGCCGCGTTGGAACAAGCGCTGCTCGCGATCGAAGAAGGCGCGACTGCCTGCGTTTACGCCAGCGGCATGGCCGCCCTGCACGCCGCGCTGCTCGCGTGCGATCTGCGATCCGGATCGACCGTCCTTGTTTCCCAGGACGTCTACGGCGCAACGACCAACCTGCTGTTCACTGTCCTGTCGTCGTTTGGCGTGAAGACTGTCGCGACGGATTTCAGCGACATCGACGGGCTGCGTGAGAAGGTGCGCGAGGTCAAGCCGCAGGTGATGGTGGCGGAAACAATTTCGAACCCGCTGCTCAAAATCTGCGACATCGAAGCTGTTGCGGAGATCGCGCGCGAGAACAACGCGCGACTGATCATCGATAACACGTTTGCCTCGCCCTACCTGTGCCAGCCATTGAAGCTCGGCGCTGACCTGGTCGTACACAGCGCGACGAAGTATCTCGGCGGACACGCAGACGCGACCGGCGGCGTCGTAGTCTCACGCGACGAGATGGACAGTAACGCATTGATCGGCGCGATGAAGCTGGTCGGGGGCGTGCTGAGTGTTTGGGACGCGCACATGATCCTGCGCGGCGTGAAAACGTTGGCGCTGCGAATGGAGCGCCAGTGTGACAACGCGCGCCGCTTGGCGGAGCACTTGATTGGCAACTCCCGTCTCGAGCGTGTTCATTACCCGGCGCCTACGCCCGACGCCGGCATCGATCTGACCAGGCGGATCCTGCGCGCGCCGCACGGTGGAGCACTCGTGTCGATCGAACTCAAAGAACAAACGCGCGAAGCCGCCTTTCGTTTTATGGACGCGTTGCAGTTGTGCGTGCGGTCGACGAGTTTGGGCGACGTTTTTACGAGCGTGCTCCATGCTGCGAGCGCATCGCATCGCGACCTGACGCCTGCCCGCCGCGCGGAGTTGGGAATCACTGAAGGACTGGTGCGGATCTCGCTCGGCATCGAGAGCATTGACGACATTATTGCCGACGTCGAACAAGCGTTATGATCCCCTTATGATTTTTGTCCCGACACAACAGTTGAATGAGATTCGCGAACACGGCGTGCGCGATTACCCCTACGAATGTTGCGGGCTGTTGCTCGGACGTTTCGCGGAGGACGGCAAGACAGTTCACGAGACGTATCCGATCTCGAATGCGCGCGAGGAGAGTGCGAAGCGCAATCGTTTTTTGATCACGCCGGAAGAGTTGATGAAGGGTGAACGATATGCGAGGAGCCGCGATCTCGAGGTGGTCGGGTTTTATCATTCGCATCCCGACTCCCCGGCGGTGCCGTCGAAGTACGACCTCGAGCACGCCTGGCCCATGTATTCATACATCATCGTCTCCACCAGCCCGGGCGAGGCCACGGATCTGTTTTCGTGGGAGCAGGAGGCGGACCGTTCGCGATTTAACGAGGAGAAGATGCAGATTGGTTAGGTTGGAAGGAGTTTCCCGCAAAGACGCAAACGCGCAAAGACGCAAAGACGCAAAGACCAAGACGCAAAGACGCAAAGCGCACGTGAAACAACACAGGACACATGGCGCTTTTGCGCCTTGGCGGGAACAAAACGAAGCAAGTACGAGGTAAATCCATGTCAGTAACAATCACCATCCCGGCGCCGTTGCGGCAGTTTGCGGGGGGCCAGTCGCAGATCGTCGTCGAAGCGAAGACGGCGGGCGAGGCGTTGGATTCGCTCACGGCCACGCACAGCGCGCTGCGACGGCATCTCTACAACGATCAAAACGTGCTGCGCAACTTCGTCAACGTCTATCTCAACGACGAAGATATTCGTCACGCTTCCGGACCGGACACGCCGGTGAAAGACGGCGACACGATCATGATCGTGCCGTCGATCGCGGGCGGCGCGGTCGTCGAATCGGAAGTGGGCCACGAGCTGCCCGAGCTTTCAAACGAAGAGATCATGCGTTACAGCCGTCACCTGATCATGCCGGAGGTAGGCATGCAGGGGCAGCGAAAGTTGAAGGCCTCGAGCGTGTTGATGATCGGCACGGGTGGACTCGGCGCGCCGGTGGGAATGTATCTCGCGGCGGCAGGCGTGGGCCGTATCGGCATCGTCGATTTCGACGTCGTTGAAGAGTCGAACCTGCAGCGCCAGATCATTCACGGCACAAAAGACCTCGGCCGCCGGAAGATCGAATCCGCGCGCGATCGTTTGCGCGACATCAATCCGCACATCGAGATCGAGACGCACGAGTCGCAACTGACCAGTCATAACGCGATGCGTTTGTTCAAGAACTACGACATCATCGTCGACGGCACTGACAACTTCCCGACGCGCTATCTCGTGAACGATGCGTGCGTGCTGAGCGGGAAGCCGAACGTTTACGGATCGATCTTCAGGTTTGAAGGTCAGGCCAGCGTGTTTTGGGCGGAGAAGGGCGCGTGCTATCGCTGCTTGTATCCCGAACCACCGCCGCCGGGACTCGTCCCGTCGTGCGCTGAAGGTGGCGTGCTGGGCGTGTTGCCCGGAATCGTCGGGGCGATTCAAGCGAACGAAACGATCAAGATCATTCTCGGCGCGGAGGATGTGCTGATCAATCGACTGCTGCTGTTTGACGCCTGGACCATGAAGTTTCGCGAGTTCAAACTGCGGAAGGACCCGAAGTGCCCGGTCTGCGGCGAGAACCCGACGGTCAAGAAGCTGATCGACTACGAGGAGTTCTGCGGAATGGCGGCGCACCAGGCGCCCGCGCCCGATACGAAGCTCGAAGAGATCTCGGCGACAGAGTTGAACGCGCGCCGGCTGCGCGGCGATGCGTTACAGATCATCGACGTGCGCGAGCCGCATGAGTTCGAGATCGCGCGCATCCCGGGAACGAAACTGATTCCGCTGGGCCATGTCGTCGGACGCATGAACGAGATCAATCAGGACGTCGAGACGATCGTGCACTGCAAAGGCGGCGTCAGAAGCGCGAAGGCGATCGCCGCGCTGAAGCGGGCCGGTTTTCAGGGTCGATTGATCAACCTGAAGGGCGGGATCACGGCGTGGTCGGAAGACGTCGATCCCCGAGTACCTAAATATTAGAGTGCCGAAGTACTAAACCATTTCGTCACGCCCAGGCGGCGATTTACGTCTTGATTTAATCAATCCGCGGCAAACCTCAACCTCACCGAGCCGAACTCTTTTAGACTGCCTCGCGGAGGTTGAAAACATGAAAAGACGCGAATTCATCACTCAAACTGCGGGTTTGGGTGTTGTCGTGGCCGCCGCGGGCGCGCCCGGATACCCGTTCTCAGTTATTCCACCCGTATCGATTGAAACGTCGAGCAGCAAGCTCACGCCGCCCGCCAAAGGAAAAATTCCCGTCGCGTTTGCGATCTCTGAGGGCGCGACCGTGATCGACTTCGCTGGTCCATGGGAAGTTTTTCAAGACGTGCATGTCAGCGATCGTGGTTCCAATCACGACGAGCAGATGCCGTTTCAGTTGTTCACCGTAGCGGAAAAGATTGAGACGATTACCGGCTCCGGCGGGTTGAAGCTCGTACCGGATTACACGTTCGAAAACGTGCCCACGCCGAAAGTGGTGGTCGTGCCCGCACAACGAGGATCGCAGGCGTTGCATGCATGGCTGCGGAAGATCGCCCCGTCGACTGACCTCGTGATGTCCGTTTGCACGGGTGCGTTTCAACTCGGCAAAGCGGGCCTGCTGAACGGGAAGTCGGCGACGACGCATCATGAGTTTCTCGATCGTTTCGCGCAGACGTTTCCCGAAGTCGCAGTCAAACGCGGCTTGCGGTTCGTCGAAGAAGACAGGATCTCGACTGCGGGTGGTTTATCTTCGGGCATCGATCTCGCGCTGCGGGTGGTTGACCGATACTTCGGACGCGACGTGGCGCAGGCGACTGCGACTTACATGGAATACCAGAGCAAGGGCTGGATCGCATGATCGGATGAACAACGCGAATTCGCGCTTGAAGTGGGCGGTGGCGATCATTGCCATCTGGGCAGTGCTCGGGGTGATCTACGTCGGCCCGACTTACATGGAGGTCCGGGCCGCGCAGATGGGCCATGCGGCTTGGCGCGTTTTTGCGTGGGGCATTCTTACGTGGGGCGCCTGGGCGCCGCTGACGCCCGCGATGATCTGGCTCGCTCGCCGTTACTCGCTGATCGACGGAGCGTGGAAGAAGAATTTGCTGGTTCACTTGCCGGCGTTCGTAGTGTTGTCGATCGTCCACAGCGCCGCAGCCGTTGCGATAATTCTGACTCTCGATCCTTTCCAAGGCATGGGCGACAGCCCCAAAGCGTTCTGGCCGCGTTTTCTGTCGCGGGCGCTGGGATCATTTGGTTCCGACCTGGTGGTTTATGGCGCCGTGATCGGGATCTTTTACGCGCTTGATTACTATCGCAAGTATCGCGAGCGCGAGATCCTGGCGACGCGACTCGAGTCACAGTTGGCGCAGGCGCAACTCGATTCGTTGCGCATGCAGTTGCATCCTCATTTTCTCTTCAACACCTTGAACGGCATCGTCGGACTGGTTCGCGACAACAAGAACCAGGCTGCGGTGAGCATGCTCGTCGGACTCAGCGATCTCTTACGTCACACACTCGAGCATTCATCGCGTCAGGAAGTTGAACTGCGGGAGGAGCTGAGCTTCATCAAGCTCTATCTCAGCATTCAGGAGATGAGGTTTTCCGATCGACTACGGATCGAGTTCGACATCGATCCGCAGACGGCGAGGGCGCTCGTTCCGAATCTCATTCTTCAGCCGCTGACGGAAAATGCGCTGCGGCATGGGATTGCTCGCAGTGTTGCCTCGGGTGTGGTTGGGATCACTTCCGCTGTTGAAGACGGCCACTTGCGATTGATGGTCTACGACAATGGCGGCGGTTTGCCTGACGATTGGCAAATGAAAGGCAGCACCGGGATTGGACTCGCGAATACCGCGGCCCGTTTGCAGCAACTGTATGACGACAATCACCAGTTTGACATTCGCAACCGCGACGAAGGCGGAGTTGAGGTGCTGATCTTGATGCCGTTGAGGATTTCAGCTTAATGGCGGAGAAGATCAAGACGCTGATTGTCGACGACGAGCCGCTGGCGCGCCGCAGTCTTCGTGTGCTGCTGGAGAAGGATTCGCAGATCGAGATAGTCGACGAGTGTCGCAACGGGCGTGAAGCGGTGAAGGCCATCAATACCTTGGCGCCGGATCTGATCTTTCTCGACATTCAGATGCCGGAGTTTGACGGGTTCGACGTGCTCGCGCGCGTTGGTCCGGAGAGGATTCAGGCGATCATCTTTGTGACGGCGTTCGATCAGTATGCGTTGAAGGCCTTCGAGGTGCATGCGCTCGACTATCTGTTGAAGCCTTTCGACGACGAGCGGTTTGCTTTTGCGTTGCGACGGGCGAAGTCGCAAATCGAGGCGCGTGAGATAAATCGCGTGAGTAAGCGACTGCTGGCGTTGCTCGAGGAACGTGAAAATCATCAGTTGGAGACGTCGAAGAATGAAAAGAATTATCTGACGCGTCTGATGATCAAGGCTTCGGGGCGAGTCGTGTTGTTGAAAGTAGGTGAGATTGATTTCATCGAGGCCGACGGCAACTACGCGAAGCTGCACGTCGGCCGCAAGTCGCATTTGTTACGCGAGAAAATGCACGACCTCGAAGGGCGGCTCGATCCGGCGAAATTTGTGCGCATTCATCGCTCGATTATCGTCAACCTCGATCGCATCAAGGAGCTTCATCCGCACGTCAACGGCGACTACATCGTCGTCCTCGAAGACGGTCGCCAACTCCGCCTCAGTCGCACCCGTCGCGAAAACCTCGAAGCCCGCTTAGTGCTAAAACAGGGATAACGCGGATTATGGCTCGTCGTTGCCTTCTTCGCTGACGCGGTATTTCTCTTTCTCCTTTTCGCGTTGCAGGTAGGGGATGCCTTTTTCCATCCACTCCGGCGCGGGGGCGCCCTTCAGATAATGATCGAAGAACTCCTGTAAGCGCCGCGTGTAGTCTTTCTGATTGATGCGCTTGCGCAGGCCGTGCTTCTCGCCGTTGTACGTGAACATGAACGCCGGCTTGCCGAGACGTCGCAGCGCGAGGAAGTACTCGATGCCCTGGTACCACGGCACTGCATCGTCTTCATCGTTGTGAATCATCAGCAACGGCGTTTCGACTCGATCCGCACGGAAGATCGGCGAGTTGTCGAGGTAGCGCAACGGGTAGTCCCAAAGACTGCCGCCAATGCGCGACTGCGAACGTTCATACTGAAACTGGCGCGGCAACCCTGTGCCCCAGCGAATGCCGCTGTAAGCACTGGTCATGTTCGCCACGAGCGCGCCCGGCGCCGCCGCTTTGAAGCGGTTCGTCTGTGTCACCATGTAGGCGATCTGATAACCGCCCCAACTGTGTCCCTGAATCCCGATCGCGTCCTCATTCACGAACCCCTTATCGACGACGGCCTGAATTCCCGGCAGCACACAATTCAACGCACTCGGGCCGGGATATCCGATCGTGTAGATGATGTCGGGCATGTAGACCAGGTAACCGTTGCTCACGTAGTACGTCGGATTGATCGACGTGCCTGGCCCAGGATTGCGGAACTGGTGCAAGTCCTGCGACAGCCGCTCGTAGATGTAAACGATCATCGGATACTTCTTTTTCGGATCGAAGTTCTCCGGTTTGAGCAGGAGTCCTTTCAACGCCACGCCGTCAGTATTCTTGAAGTTGACCAACTCCGCGGTGCCCCAGGTGTAAGCCGCGCGTTGGGCGTCGCCGTTGCTGACGCGTTTCAACTCGCGGAAGCTGCTGTTAGTCACCCAGATGTCGGGAAACTGATCGAAGCGCGATGCGCCGACGATCAGCACATCGGCGTCTTTCGCTTTGATTGGATTGTTGAAATCTTTCGACGCCACTAACAGTTTTTGCGGCGCCGCATCGCTGTTGACTTTGTCGCGATAGAAACCGGTGTCGCGTGTTTCCTCGTTTTCGGCTTGCAGGAGCATCGGCTTGTCAGGATCGATCCACCGTTCGCGCGGATCGAGTCGCACGTAACGAAGCGTCGTCTTCTCTTTTCGGCCGACGCCGTCGGTCAGGTTCTTCGTGCGGCTGCCGTCGGGAGCGACTTGCCAAACGTCGTAACGATCGTAGATCAGCACGTCGACGTCGTCTTTGGTCCAACCTGCGATCCCGTACGATCCCGGGATCGACGGAAGGTCGTTCTGCTCGTTGAAAAACTTCGCGTCGATGCTCTTCGTCAGGTTTGTGACCGCGCCGGTCGCGACTGAATACGAGAACCAGTCTTTACCGTCGAAATACAGCGCGAATTTTGCGTTTGGAGACAACGAGACGTTACCGCGTTGTTTCGTCAGCACGGGCTTCCGCGAGCCGTCGGACGTGTTGACGAGGTAGTAATCAGTGAAACCCGGATCGTAATCGTTTATGACGCGATACTTCCGGTTGTCAGATCCGATGGCGTAACTGCCGTCGTTCGACGGCGAAATGCTTTCCATCGACTCGTCGGCGAGTTGGACAAATTTCTTCTCTTTCAGATCGTAAACGGCGCGATACGAGCGATTACGTTCCTGCTCTGCGCGCACGCGTTGAATCGGCTGGATGTAATCGTCTTTCCAGTGCCACAGATCGACCAGCACCTTTTCGTCAGCGGGAATCTCTTCGTCAGGATTGCGTTCCGGTTCGGGTGGCGGCGCGGTGCCGAGAAACAGATGACTCCCGTCGAGTGAAAAACTCAGGTTGGCGCGTTCGCTGACGACGAGATCTTTGCGAAAGCCGGTCGAGGCGATGGAGACGACCTCCGTAGCTTGCGGATCTTTGCGGTTCCACTGATAGACGCGAAACTTAGGTTGTTTCGCTTCGGCGTCATCTTTGTCGCTGATGAAGGCGAGTTGCGTGTTGTCTTCGTCCCAGGTGAGACGTTGATATTTTCCTTTTCCGGTGAGCAGCGTTGCCGGCGTGCTGTCGCCTTCATTGGTGACGACCGCGTAGACGCCGTTTGTTTCTTCCTTGCGAGCGGAGGTTGTGAACACGAGGGTCTTCGCGTCTTTGCTGATCGTGTAGTCGAGAACATCGCTGAACTTGCGCTCCGTGCCCGTGCCTGTGTTTCGCAGGACGAGATCAGTTCCGTACTCTTTCTTTTTTGCGTTGCGGCGGGGTGTGGATGGTTGTGGTTGCGGTGTTGCCTCGGGCGATGCTGCGGGAGCCGCGGGTTTGTCCGAATTAGCTTCTAATAAATACGCGATAAAACCACCATTGTCTTCCGGAACGCGGAACGACTTCACTCTTTCAATCCGTGTTACTTCACCACTCGTGAGATCCATGATCCCGAGACCGTTCTTCGGCATGTCTTCGGGCTTCTTCTTCTCTTTCTTCGCTTTGTTCAATTCGGCTTTTGTCGGTTCCGTGCCGAACACGACAAACCGAGTGTCAGCCGTGAACAGAGGCCGCAGCAGTCGCGCCTGCGCTTCTACAAACTCGCCGACGTTCGCTCCCGGATCGTCCGGCGGCGGCACCGGCGGACGATACCCGCGCGGTGCTTTCCAATCGACACCCGTCGCGATGTTTCGCACGATGATCTCGCCATCGCCGTCCTGCGGCATGTAGGCGTACGCCACAAACTTACCGTCACGCGAAATCTGCGGCGCCTGGATCGATCGCCACGAATCGTAATCGCTGTGCGTCAGTGGACGTTTGGCGGCAGCAGGGGCGGCGGCCGCCGGGGCGGCTGCGGGGGCCTTCTGTTGCGCCTGAATCCCGATGGAAACAAACAACAAACACAAGGCGCAGAGAAACGAGATCGGTCGTTGCGCTTTCATGATGTCACCTCACAAATTGGCAGGAATGCTTGCTGAAGACGAGGCGGTGAGTTTAACACGGATGACACGGATTGGAGAGATTTATCCATGTCATCCGTGGGTGTAAGGGTTACCGTTAGAAGAACAACGAGTACAGCAGCCGGTTCGGCGAGCCGGTGCCGATGCCGCTGAGTACGCCCGTCGTCGCATTGTTGACGATGGCATTGCGAACCGTCGCAGCGGATGCTGAGGGATTCGCTTGCTTGTACAACGCAGCCACACCCGCAACGTGCGGTGACGCCATCGACGTTCCGCTTAAAGTCGCAGTGGCCGTTGTGGAGGTCCACCACGCCGACAGGATTCCGGAACCCGGAGCGAATAGGTCCACACACGTCCCAAAGTTCGAGAACGAGGACCGCGCATCTGACGTCGTGGTCGAACCGGTGGTGATCGCGTTCGCAGCGCGAGCCGGTGATGACGTACACGCGTCTGTGTTGCTGTTGCCGGCGGCAACCGCAATCGGAACACCTGCATTCGACAGGTTGTTCACTGCCGTGTCGAGGGTGCTCGACGCGCCGCCGCCTAGACTCATATTGGCCACAGCCGGGGCGATGAAGTTCGCGCGGACCCAGTCAACACCGGAGATCACACCGGAGGTCGACCCGGAACCGGAACAGTCGAGCACGCGCACGCCGCGCGGCATTGAACTCTTCGCGACGCCATACGTTGAACCGCCGATGGTGCCGGAGACGTGCGTACCGTGACCATTGCAATCCGAGCCGTTTCCGCCAAAAGCGTCGAACACGTTCGAAGCGCGTCCGCCGAACTGAGTGTGACTGGTCAGAATGCCGGTGTCGATCACGTAAGCGCGAACACCAGCGCCGGTCCAGTTGTAAGTGTAGGTTGCACTCAATGGACGGTTACGTTGGTCGATGCGATCGAGTCCCCACGGCGGATTGCTTTGGGTAACGTCCGCGGTTACGACGCTATCTTCTTCAACATAGGCGACCCTGAAATCCTGACTCAGAGCTTCAGCCTCTTCTGGCGTCATTTCGACAGCAAAGCCGTTGATGGCGTGCTGATAGACCTGTTTGAGTTTGCCCCTATGGTTCGTTGCCAGCTCCGACGCGATGTAAGGAGCGATCGAGAACAGGCCTTTTTCGCCTACCACCGCATCGTCGAGCACGACGATGTAGCTGTTCTCGATTTTGTTCGCACTTCTGCGGAGCTTATCTTTCTTGGCCTCGGTAGTGCGCACAGGTGCGGAAAGGAAAATCACCGCGCAAAGGCCTGCCAAAACGAGTAACGCGTAAATCTTTCTCATACTCTTCTTCTCCTCCTCCAGACTGTTATAGGGTGGGTCGGGGGTACGAGACCCGCGTCTAAAATCGAGCGGGCCGAACTGTCAGTCCAAATTCTTGCGAATAGTTTTGGGAGGTTGGTCTGGGACGGGAGGCGACGCAGTATATCCGTGTTTTTGTTGGATGTCTACGAATAGATCGCTTGTTCCATTGGTCTCGCGCAGGACGCTACAAACCCCGGATAAAGCGCCGTTCCTTGCATGTAGCACGGGCCTAATGGCATCATAACGCTTGTTAATCCCTTCTCTCGCGCATCAACGGTGATGCGCCCCGTGCCTCGGTGAGTTGGCGGCGGCGTTTTGGATGATTCGAGAGCAGGCTGACCTAAACTACAGAAGCCGCTCAATTTTGAGCATCCGAAACCGAGCTTTCGCTGCGCCGTTACAACGGAGCCCACTTCGCGAATTCAAGCTTCTTTTTCACTCCCGCAAAAACGGGAGAGGAGCAAATCAGTCCATGAAACTTTACGTAGGCAATCTCGCATTTCAAACCTCAAGCGAGGATTTGCAACAGTTATTCGCGCAGGCCGGCACCGTCCAATCAGCTTCAGTTATCGAAGACCGTGACACTGGTCGCTCACGCGGCTTTGGCTTCGTCGAAATGGCTTCCAAGGAAGAAGGTGAAAGCGCTATCTCTCAATTCAACGGGAAGGAATTCAACGGCCGCAATCTGACCGTCAACGAAGCTCGCCCGCGCGAAGATCGCGGCGGCAATCGTGGCGGCGGCGGTGGTCGTGGCGGTTACGGCGGCGGTGGTAATCGAGGCGGCGGTGGCGGTCGTGGTGGTTACGGCGGCGGCGGCAATCGTGGCGGCGGCGGTGGCGGTGGCTACGGCAATCGCGAACCCCGCTGGTAATTCTTTCCGAGGATCCGTGCAAGAACGCGGATCAAAGAAACAAGGTAGATGGAGATGACGAAGATGGATAAGCCCGTATTTACTGTTGGGGAGCGTGTCGAGAAACTCTGCATTGTGTGTAACGAGGTGCGCGGCCACGTCGTCGTCTCCATCACCAAACGCGGACAAATCTCACGCGTAAGTTGTCCGAAATGTGGTCAGCGTAGTGCGTTCAAGAGCGGCATCGCAGCAGATGCGGGCGCGTCGCGATCTGCCGCCAAGGCGGGCGCGCCGTACGATCGAACACGCACCTATCGCGCAGGCCAGTCAATGATGCATCCCACCTTTGGTCTGGGCGAAGTCACAAAAGTTATCGAGCCAGGGAAGATCGACGTCCTGTTCGCAGATCGCATGCGGCGGCTGATCCACTCGCTGCCCGCATCCGAGTAAGACGGAATTGTACTTTGTGCTTAGTACTTTGTTCTTTGTTCGCGATTTCAACCAAGTCCTGTCCAAATAAGACCACACACCAGCGAACAAATTACAAAGAACAAAGCACAAAGTA
>DATANW010000027.1:0-3660 GCA_036266055.1 Pyrinomonadaceae bacterium
TGAGGGTCGCGGCGGTTACGGCGAAGGTCACGAACGGGGTTGGTGGGACCGACTGTCAGACACGGTCGCCTCGTGGTTCGGCGATGAAGAAGCCGAACGCAGGCGTCACATGGAACGTCCTTATCAAGGCCGCGGGCCAAAGGGTTATCGACGTTCAGACGACCGCATTAGAGAAGACGTCAACGATCGTCTCAGCGAAGGTTATCTCGATGCGACCGAAATTGAAGTTCAGGTAACCAGCGGCGAAGTCGTTCTCATCGGAACAGTCGACAGTCGCATGGACAAACGTCGCGCTGAAGCAATCGCCGATAACGTGTCGGGCGTGAACAATGTCGAGAACCGTCTGCGCGTTCGCAATCGCCAGCAGTCCGGCAGCACCTACGACACGGAAAGCACGAGCTCAATGGGCACCGGCGCGATGGGAACCGGAATGACGGGTACCACGGGCACAACAGGCACGAGCGCCACAGGCACTGAAACAACTGGAACAACGGGCGCAACCGGCGCCAGCACCGGCTCGACTGGAACAACCGGCACATCGACCGGATCGTCGAGTTCGACCGGCACATCGACAACCGGCCGCGGAAAATCCGCAACCGGCGGTCAGTCTTCCTAATCAGCCTTTAATCCGTGTCTCCCTGATGTGTTCAGCGCATCATGGAGACACGGGTTAACATCACTCGTACCGCAAGCGTCTTACACGCATGCGCAGCACACTTACCAACACACTACTATCGTGCATAGTTCTGCTCGCTTTCGTCGCCCAGATTCAAACCCAAACCGCAAAGCTTCTTAATCTTGATTTCGAAAAGAAGCTTCCCGACTGGATGAAGGAAACGAATGTTCCCGCTGTCGGCGTCGGCATCATCGAGAATGGAAAACTCACGTACACAAAAGTCTTCGGCGAGTTGAAGAAGGGTAACCCCGGAGTTCCCGCGCCGCAGAACACGATCTTCCAGGTCGCTTCGTTGACCAAACCCATCGTCGAGATCCTCACGCTGCAACTGGTCACGCGAGGTGAATGGAACCTCGACGAACCACTCGCGAACTACTGGGTCGATCCGGACGTCGAAAACGATCCGCGCCACAAGCAACTCACGACCCGGCACGTACTCACGCACCAGTCAGGTTTTCCGAACTGGCGCTACCTGAACGCATCGAACAAGTTGGAATTCATCGCCGATCCCGGCACGAAGGTAGGCTACTCGGGCGAAGGTCTCGAGTACCTGCGACACGCGCTGGAAAAGAAGTTCAAGCAACCGCTCGAGCAGCTCGCGCAGAAGCGGCTCTTCCAATCTTACGGAATGACGAACACGCGTTTCTTCTGGGACGAGTCGATCGTCGAGTCGCGCTTCGCTGTTCCTCATAACAAAGACGGCAAGCCCTACGACATCCACAAGAACCTCACCACGAACGCAGCGGACCTGCTGCTCACGACAGTTGAAGACTACGGACGATTCGCCGTCAACGTGTTGAAGAGTCGAGGACTGTCGCCAGAGGTGTTCGCCGAGATGGTCCGGCCGCAAGTCAAATACCCGAGCGGAACAAATATGTTCTTCGGTTTAGGCTGGATGGTCATGCCTGACTTGAGTAACGGTGAGTATGCGCTGATTCACACGGGTAGCGATCCCGGCGTCAACACAGTCGTGATCCTGTTTCCGAAATCGCAACGGGGATTGATCGTTTTCACGAACGGCGAGAACGGCGCGCAAGTATGGACCAGGATCGTCGCTGACGCATTCGAGGTCGGTAAGGAAATGCTTGGCCGCGGATGAACTACGAAACTCTTCGGCGTTCGCTAACATTGCATGCATGATGTTCGCATTGCAAATATCGATTTCGTGTGCGCCTTAACGAAATCGTCTAGCGGAATGGGCCTCGCCATTAATTTGTCATCAAGATGCCACTCCTTTCTCACCAAATCTAAGCAAATGTAACCATTGGGCCGGAGATCGCTTGTTTCAGGGTTGCGGCATCGCGATTGCACTCATCCACGGCGAAGGAGAAACTGGTTATGAAACTTAACATGTTAAAGAAAAGATTGGGTGGAGTTGCACTGGGTTTGTCTCTCCTGGGTGGAATCGCAATGACATCACCCAACTCAGTCGCTCAAGCGCAGTATCAGAACCGCGACTGGCAGCAGAACCGCGATTGGCAGCGCGAACAGCAACGTCGCCAGCGTGAATGGGAACGTGAGCAGCGCCGGCGTCAGCGTGAAAACGACCGGTGGGACAATCGTAACGATCGTTATGACGATCGCTATGGTTACGGTGGTTCGTCCCAGCTTCGTCAGACTGCTTTGAACGCAGGTTACAACGAAGGCATCAAGGAAGGTCGCAAGGATCGCAGCAGAAATGAGCGCTTTGATTATCGCGACGAGGAAGACTTCCGCAATGCGAACACCGACTACAGTTCGCGTTTAGGTAGCCGCGAGCTTTATGCCCAGTACTTCCGACAGGGCTTCGTTAACGGTTACACGGACGGTTACCGAGGTTACTAAGCAACTCTGGTAGCTAAACAAAAAGCTCAGGGCGAGATCGGATCGACCGGTCTCGCCCTTTTGCTTTGCGTAGTGTTCGAAACTATCGCGCCTTGATGTCCCACGCCCACAGCGTTCCGAGATCGCGAATGTAGAGCGTGCCGTTCGCAATCACCGGATAAGCAAACGCGCCTTCCGGATATGGGCCTACCTTTTTCTTCGTTGGTTGTGCGGGCGGCGTGAACCTTCCCTTCTCGCGATAGCCGGCGGGTGTCGCTTCAACCAACGCTATGTCGCCGTTGAGTCCGTGCAGATAAAGCAGACCATCCGCCGCCGCGATCGACGCCCAACCAACTGACTCCGACTGCCACGCGACTTTCCCCGTCGTAAACTCAGCGGCGACGAGCTTCTGTCCGACTTCCGTCCCGTAGATGTGATCGCCGACGACAACAGCTCCGCCGATACCGTTCGGCAGACCACGCGTGAAGTAAGCCTGCTCCGCTGCGACTGCACTGCCATCCGCTTTCAGTCGCACCATCGCACCGCCAACACCGAGCGCACCGCAGTAAACAAAATCGCCCCGCCCGATCGGCGTGAAGTATTGCGCCGGTCCCTTTGCTGCTTCCGCGTACCGCCACAAAAACTGTCCGGTCTTGGCGTCAACTCCAACCAATCCTTTGCTCAACAGTTGCACGTACTGCTTTCGTCCCGCGGCCTGGACCACGATCGCCGATGCGTACCCCGCCGGTTCGCCTCCGGGAATCGCCGACTTCCAAATCACCGCGCCGGTCTTCTTATTAAGCGCGAGCATCGTGGCGTCCGCGCCGCCGGGAGTTACGACCACGGCATCGCCGTCGACCAGCGGCGACTCCGCATAGGCCCAGGTGCCGGGTTTACCGCCGAACTCAGTGCGCAGATTTTTGGTCCAACGAATCTTCCCGGTCTTTGCATCGAGGCAGGCGAGATCGCCGTCGGATCCGAGCGCGTAAAGAGAATTGCCGTCAACCGTCGGAGTCGATCTCGCTTTGGGGTAGTTTGGTTCCTGGTCCGGATTACCAACATTGCCGACGCGAGTGGTCCAGATCACTTTCCCGTCCTGCGTTGAAAGCGCCTGCACGAATTCATTGTCCATACCGCGATTGCTCATGACGTAGAGGCGCGAACCGACGACAACCGGTGTC
>DATANW010000028.1:0-15815 GCA_036266055.1 Pyrinomonadaceae bacterium
GGGTGTCGCGCAAAAGATCTTCGGCGCTCTGCGTGCGGTCGACGTCTCCGTAGTCATGATTTCACAGGCGAGCTCGGAGCATTCGATCTGTTTCGCCGTGCCGCGCGTGCACGCAGAGCTCGCGAAGAAGACTGTAGAGCAGGCGTTCATAGTCGAGATACAACGCGGCGAAGTTCAAACGATAGAGTTGACCGAGGATTGTTGCATCATCGCCATGGTAGGCGACGGCATGATCGAGAGACTCGGAATGGCCGGAAAGTTTTTCAGTGCGCTTGGGAAAGCGGGGATCAACGTCCGGGCCATCGCGCAGGGATCGTCGGAACGAAATATCTCGGCTGTCATCCAACAGTCTGAAGCAACGAGAGCATTGCGAGCGATCCACTCGGCGTTCTATCTCTCGAACCAGACTCTTTCAATCGGCGTGATCGGCACCGGCCTTATCGGCGGCACACTACTAAACCAGCTTCACACTCGAATCGAAAACCTCAAACGCGATCGCGGCATAGACCTGAGAGTGCGCGGCATCATGAACAGTCGGACGATGATTCTCGCCGAGCGTCGCGTCGCTCTTGATCGCTGGCAGGACGAGTTGGGCGAGAGTTCGAAAACAGCGGACCTCGAGACTTTTATCAATCACGTAAATGCGGACCATCTCCCCCATGCCGTATTGATCGACGCGACCGCGAGTGCTGAGTTACCTTCACACTACGAAAACTGGCTGGCCAACGGAATCAATATCATCACCCCGAACAAAAAGAGTAATGCTGGACCATTTCCTGCTTATCGCAGTTTGCGCGAAACCGCGCGCAAACATCAGCGCTACTTTCTTTACGAAACGAATGTCGGCGCCGGACTGCCGATCATTCAAACGCTTCGCGGCCTGGTTGAGACCGGAGACGAAATTATCAAGATTGAAGGCGTGTTCTCCGGCACACTTTCTTACATTTTCAACTCACTCGACGGTCGCCGTACTTTCTCCGAGGTGGTGCGAGAAGCGCATTCATTAGGTCTGACTGAACCAGATCCGCGCGAAGACCTCTCGGGTGTAGACGTTGCTCGCAAACTGATCATACTTGCGCGCGAGATGGGCCTGGAAGTTGAGATGGATGCAGTACACGTTGAAAGCCTGGTTACGGAAGACCTGCGGGGCGGCAGCGTGGAACATTATCTCGACACGCTCGGCAAACACGATCAGACAATCGCGGCGATGTTGAACTCAGCGCGCGATAAAGGTGAGGTGGTGCGCTACGTCGGCACGATCGATAGTAACGGCAACCTGTCGGCGCGGATGCGCAGTTATCCGATTGAACACGCCTTCGCAAACCTGACCGGCAGCGACAACATCGTCAGCTTTCAAACCGCGCGTTACAACTCTCAACCGATGATCGTGCGTGGTCCAGGGGCTGGTCCGGAAGTTACGGCAGCCGGTGTTTTTTCGGATCTCCTTCGACTCGCTTCGTTCCTCGGCGCGCCACACTAGGCCGTCTCCAACCACAATTAACTCTTTCGAGGTATTTGAAAGTACCTGTCTAGCTGGATTCGCGCGCATCCGCTTCGGTAGTACTCTCCGTGCACACCAACAACTGAAGGAGGACGCTATGACCGAAACAAGCGGTACGCAACGGGCCGGCGATCAATCTGAGAATGCGATTCGACCCTTTCGGGTAAATGTGCCGGAAGAGGAATTTACGGAATTGCGCCGTCGCATAAACGCGACCAGGTGGCCTGAACGCGAACTCGTAAACGATCAAACGCAGGGCGTGCAGCTCGCGATCATTCAAGCACTCGCGCGCTACTGGGCCACGGACTACGACATGCGCGCGTTTGAGACCAAACTCAACGCCGTGCCCCAATTCATCACCAAGATCGATGGCCTCGACATTCACTTCGTTCACGTCCGTTCGAAACATGAAGATGCGTTGCCGCTGATCGTCACGCACGGCTGGCCCGGTTCCGTGGTCGAACAACTCAAGATTGTCGATCCACTTACGAACCCGACGGCCCACGGCGCGAGCGCGTCGGATGCTTTTCATCTGGTGATCCCGTCGATGCCCGGCTACGGATACTCGGAAAAACCGACGACGACCGGCTGGGGACCCGATCGTATCGCAAGCACGTGGGTGGAGCTGATGAAGCGGCTGGGTTACACCAAGTTCGTCGCTCAGGGCGGCGATTGGGGTGCGCTGGTCACGCAGTTGATGGGCAAGCTTGCGCCGCCGGAATTACTGGGCATCCACACCAACATGCCCGGCGCCGTGCCGCTCGAGATCCACAACCTCGCGTTTGCCGGCGCGCCGGCACCGGCCGATCTTTCAGCAGACGAAAAACATGCGTACGAGCGGCTTACGTTCTTCTACACGAGAGGTCTGGCTTACGCGTTTGAAATGGCTTTCCGTCCGCAAACGTTAACAGGCCTCGCGGATTCACCTGTCGGCCTGGCAGCGTGGATGCTCGATCATGATGAGCGCAGTCTTGCTTTGATCTCGCGTGCCTTCGCCGGCAACCCCGGCGGACTCTCGCGACACGATGTTCTCGACAACATCACGCTCTTCTGGATCACGAACACCGCGATCTCTGCGGCGCGGCTCTACGCGGAGAACAAGCACAACTTCTTAACGCCCCACGGTGTTGCTGTGCCGGCTGCGGTGAGCGCTTTTCCTGACGAACTCTATCAAGCTCCGCGGAGTTGGGTCGCGCGCGCCTTCCCCAAACTTATTCATTACAACAGGCTCCCCGAAGGCGGACACTTCGCAGCGTGGGAACAACCGAAGCTGCTGTCGGAAGAGATCCGCGTCGGGTTCAGATCGTTGCGGTAGGTTTGCGAGCAGGTGGTCCACCCCACCTGCTTCCGCTAAAACAAATGTGTCGGTCGGGCTCCGGGACTGGATCTTGGGGATATCACGATTTCTGACATCCTCTGACATCCTCGAAGCAATGCTTCCAATGGCTACTATTCTCCATCGCTTCCAAGCGTGACGTTCGGCGCCGTGGTCGTCGTCAGTGGTGGGTACTGGCGACGACTTAGTCAGGGCGTAAAGTCAATCACGAGTCATTAACTCACCCTCAAGTACTGCAATCTGAGCGTCAACCATTCCATACACGTTCAGCTCACCGCAGCGAGTGAAAGCAAAGTGCTTCGCTATATTGGCAAGTACTTTCGGATGCGAGGCATTTTCGAGCGTTCCCCTGAGCACGAGCAGCGCCGCCGACTTCGTTTCCGGTTCATCGCCAGCCCGGCAGATTATCTCCGCCAGTGCTTCGATCTTTTCGTCGGTTACGTCGTTCTCACTGGCTTCGTCTGTTTGCAGTTCTTCTGTTTGCTCTTCGGATCTTCGCACTTGGCGTGTTTGTGAGAAGTCGAATGTATTCGCAATGCGTTCACCCGCATCTGCTTGTCGCACGAGTCGAGCAAGCCACGGATCGTGCGTCTCCAGCGCGTAACGAAGAATCGCCCGACTCTGTGGATCGAGCCACGGATCGTCTAGCTTTGCCTGTGCTCGCCTTGTAAGAGCATTGAGAATGGTTTTGGTTCGGGTTGTTCGGTTTGCGTGAGGTGTTTCTTCGCGCACTGTTGCGCTAGTATCGATGGCCATGGTCTTCATCCTTTCTTGAGAAGGTTGAGGTCCTAGGGTCGATCTTGTGTGTCCGCACAGGTCGGCCCGCTTCATTGTTTGGAGGGGTGCGCGCGCACTATAACACACAGATTTTCGGTTTTGGTTCAAAAAAGGCGGCATCTTCAAAATTGCGCGGGACAACTGCTCGAGAGACGGACCTGTGTATAATGTCGCCTGGAACATCCATGACGAGAGAGATCGAAGCAGTCTATGAACACGGCATCATTCGCCCGCTAGAGCCCTTGGAGCTCGCGGAAGGGACACGACTCGATCTAATTGTTATTACTCACGAAGAAACTAAGACCAATGGCAATGCCGCCAAAGTCCTCGCTGAAATTGCAGCCCTGCCTCAAGAGGGCTCGAGTGATAATTTTGGCGGCCGCGATCACGATACGATTCTATATCCAAGAAAATCAGAGTAAATGATCTTCGTCGATACTGGCGCGTGGTACGCCTCACTAGTACCTGCTGATCCCGATCACTCAAGAGCCGTGCATTGGCTGGCTACAAACAGTTTTCCCCTGCTCACAACCGACTACGTAATTGATGAGACACTAACCCTGCTTAGAGTTCGCGGTGAGAGAAAACGCGCGCTGATGTTAGGAGCGCGATTCTTTCATGATGGCGTTGCAGAAATACACAAGATCACTACCGCCGACTTAAGACTTGCGTGGAAGACTTTTGAGCAATTCGAAGATAAGAATTGGAGCTTTACGGACTGCACAAGCAAAGTCGTGATGGAACAACTCAACATCACAGAAGCTTTTGCTTTCGATCACCACTTCCACCAGTTTGGAACAATCCACGTCGTACCCTGAAGACGAGTGGATCGAGGGTTGAGGTCACAACCTACGAAATTCACGAATCGCGTAACGTCCGCGCCATACTTTTCCGCTGACATACGCCCGTTCTGCGTACACAAGGGCTCACAATTGGGCGCATGCTCACGCTCGACGCCATGCGGGGAGGGGCGGCGTTGGCGGTGGTTACGTATCACGCCCTCGGAGTGGCGCCGCAGACCGCCACATTCGGCTGGGAGTCGTGGTTACCTCGACTCACCGAATACCTCGTCCATTACGCCTTCGCCGGCATCTATCTCTTCTTCGTCATCTCCGGATTTTGCATTCACCTGCACTGGGCCAAAACGCGCGCCGCCGGAATAGACAAACCAGTAATCAACTTCGGGAAATTTTGGAAACGCAGAGTCAGGCGGCTCTACCCGCCCTACTTCGTCGCGCTCGCACTCTATCTCGTCTACCTCGCCTCCAAGACTCCCGTTCACGTCACCGGCTTTTACCTCTGGGACGTCCTGCTTCACGTTTTCATGTTGCACAACCTCGATCCGCGCACTACTTACACAATCAACGGAGCATTCTGGACGCTCGCGGTCGAAGAGCAACTCTATCTTGCTTACTTCCTGCTGCTCTTTCTGCGCATTCGTTACGGCTGGACCAAAACTCTGCTGGTCTGTTTCTCCGCACGCATCGTCTGGGTGATTCTGAGCCGCGCTTTAAGCGAGCCACTCGGCTTCCCTATTCCGGTGACCGAAGCAGCGGCGACGAACTGGTTCATCTGGGCGTTAGGCGCGTTAAGTGTCGAGGCGGCTGTCGGACTGATAAAGCTACCGCGATGGTGTTTCAAAATCTCAGTCGCCGGACTCGCGCTGGGGTGCGCAATGGCGTTGGCCCAGTTGTTACCAATGCTGGACCAAACGATCTGGCTCCATGATGCCGGTTGGCTCGTGATGCATCCGGCGTGGGGTGTCGGGTTCTTCATCCTGGTTAACTATTCGGTCGCGGCGGAGCAGCGATGGCGACAAGAACGCTTGCGTGTGCCACGCCTGATCCTTGCGCTTGCACCGATTGGCCTGATCTCTTACTCACTTTATTTGACTCATTCGTTTGTATTGATGCACTGGTATTGGTTCGGTTTCACCGAGTGGCACACGCGCTCGATTTCACTGGTGATAACAATGCCGCTGTCGGTCACGTTTGCGTGGGTGTTCTTTCGACTATGTGAGCGACCGTTTATGACGTCTAGTGCGTCGAAGGTTCGAGAGAAACCACAACTCAATAATGAAGAAGAGATCGCGTTAGTCCGCGAAGCTGCATAACAGTTTAGAACGACGCCCTCGTTGCACAACTGAGTATAATGCCATCCCATGAAACTCCTCTTCGCCGCCACTCTCTGTCTCTTTGCTTTTGCTGCTCAAGCCGTAGCGTGCTCGTGCGCGGGAACGCGCAAACCGTGCCAGGCATATTGGGACGCCTCGACTGTCTTCGTCGGAACTGTAACCTTCAGTTCCACTACTGAGGTTAAAGAATTTGGCAACGTTTTCGATCGAAGAGTGGTGCGCTTTCACGTCGATCGTCCACTGCGAAATGTTGAGGGCACTGATGTCGAGGTCATGACAGGGTTAGGCGGTGGCGACTGCGGATATGGCTTTCGGCTCGGCGGCCAGTACCTGGTCTATGCCTACGCTAATGAAGACAAAACGCTGTCAACCAGCATTTGTACGCGCACGCGTCCATTGTCGGAAGCCACCGCCGATCTTGAATTCTTTCGCGGACTCTCGAAGGCTGCGGCGGGCGCAACGATCTCCGGTGAAGTCAGACTCGAGCGTGCGAATTATCAATACCCGGACAAGATGCCGCCGGTTAAAGACGTAAAGATTCTACTCGCAGGACCAAACAAACAGTTCGAAACTAAAACGAATGCGGAAGGTAAATACTCGATGTCCGGTTTGCCACCCGGAACGTACAAGGTCCGGATCGATCTGCCGGAAGGCTTGAGCATTTACAACCCCGAAGTAGAAGTTCAAGTCCACGATCGCGGCTGTGGCGAGGCGTTCTTTCATGTTGAACCTGACACGCAGATCACCGGGAAAGTACTTGACGCCCAGGGAATGTCCGCGGCAGACGTGTTGATGGAGCTTGTCCCGACGAGTCGGGAGTTCCACGCCGACCCTAATTCTGCCAATCCCAATTTTGTCAGGGCCTACCCTAGTTTTGTGAGGACAGACAAAGAAGGCCGTTATGTGATGAAACTGCTGAAGCCCGGCCGTTATCTTCTCGGCGTTCGGATTGCCGGCTCGGCAGGCTCTACCTGGGTTCCCTACCCACAGACTTATTACCCCGGAGTGAAAGATCGATCGCAAGCAACCGTGATCACCGTCACTGAGGGCCAACGCATCCAGTTAGACGAACTGGTTTTGCCACCCAGATTTATCGATCGAACGTTGAATGGAACCGTTATCGATCCCGATGGAACACCGGTCGCAGGCGCGGTTGTGTGGTTAAAAGAACGACAGTACGACGACAGCGACATGCCCTATCAAAAAGTAACCGACAGCGAAGGCCGGTTTTCTTTCGGGGTTTATGAAGGCGTCAAATACTCTCTCACTGCAAACGTCGACGTCGATGGAGTACGGGTGAAACTCTCCGATCCGCTCGAGATCGTAATCACCGCGAACACGGAACCGATCAAACTCGTCCTCAAGAAACAAAACTAGTCGATCCGATTCGCTGAAAACCTTGACGCACCTTACCTTGCGTTATAGAGTGCCTGCGCTTAGGCGTTTCAAGGTCAGAAGTCTTCACCCGAGTCTTGCTCAATAAAAAAGAATATGAAAACCCGTGCGATCACTACCACCCTGCTCTGTTGTCTGACGCTGTTCTGTGCTGCTCAATTAGCCTTGGCCCAGAAGTCACCGTGCGCCGGTGCGCCGGAAAGCGGCTTACCGCTCCCGAGTTCGTTTCTTCCCGCCCGGCTTTCGGAGTTTCAAGCGCAGCTCAAGTCGTTTCTTACCAGCGGAAAGTATCGAACTCTGAAATGGTGTGAAGACAAGAAACTTCGCGACACTGGTCCATTTGTTAACGGCGTCAGTTACGGCGTGCATCCAACCGTCAAGATCTATTACTCGCCCTGGGTCATCGATTGGCTCATCAAGAACGATCCGAGGAAAGACATTCCCGATGGCGCAATGATCGTGAAGGAACAGTACTCGCCGCCGGCAGCGAGATACCAGCTCCAGCCGCCGAAAGGAATAAACGGTTGGACCATCATGATCAAAGACAGCAAGGGATCGCAGGATGGTTGGTACTGGGCCGAGATCTGGGAGTCGCAATGCGTCGACGATAACAAGCCCCCGTTTGCGTATCCGTATGCAGGTTTCGGACTTTATTGCGTCCGCTGTCACGCGTCCGCCGAACGAGAGCACACGTTTACTTACGCGAACAACATCAAAGGCTTTCCCGGCGATCCCGATTCTTATTACGTCGATCTGTCGTGGGCCTCGGCGCCTGTAACCGCACACTCATCAGCTCCCGCGCCACCGTGCAGCGAAGCCGCGGAGAGCGACGCCATCGCCCCCACGGCGGGCCACAATCCGGACGCGAGCGACGTGCAGGAACAGTCCGTCTTGCGAGAGATGGCATCCGTGCGCCTTGCGACTCTCGATCCGAAGTTTGCCGCTTTCTTCAACTCGATCACGCCCGTGCCTTTGGACAAGGTGCTGAAATTTCCGGGAGAGACTTACGATCACGTGTTTCCGCAGAAAATCGGCAAAGTTGAATCGAAACCGTCGCCGTCTCCCAATCCCAACCAGTTTCTGACTTCCGATCAATGCATGGGCTGCCACAGTGCGGGCACGTATGGCAACGTGATGATGTACACCGGCACGAAGCAGGCAGACGGTTCGACGCCCGTGATGAACGTTTCGCCGTACGGAGAGTGGCGTTGGTCGCCGATGGGATTGGCCGGTCGCGATCCCGTTTTTTATGCGCAACTGGAAAGCGAAATTGCTTTCGTCAAGAGTTTCTTCAAAGACGATCCGGCAAAGGTCGCGGAAAATATCAAGGCGATCAACAACACCTGCTTCAGGTGTCACGGCGTAATGGGTAAACGCCGTCTCGACGACGATCACGGTGGACCAGGCAAAGGCGATTTTGATCCGAACGTGGTGTACGCGACTTTCGATAACAATTCTCTGCCGAACAAACAGTCGTACGTCTACGGCGCGTTGGCGCGTGACGGTGTTAGCTGCATGGCGTGTCATCGAATTGTCGAAGACAAAGGAACCTTCAGCGAATTTCTCAAGACGAAGATCACCGGCAACTTCACTACCGGCGATCCGGCTGAGCTGTTTGGGCCATTCGAGGATTCACAGATCGTCACCGATCCGATGAACAATGCGATGGCTATCAAGCCCAAACACAACCCTTACATCAAGAGCTCGCGCATGTGCGGCAACTGCCACACGATCAACCTGCCGTTAATGGACAATCCCGAGGCCGATCCGAACAAACCGCATCTCGAACAGGTCACTTATCTCGAATGGCTGAACAGCGGTTATCAAAACGAGGTGGGTACGAATTCACGCGCGCAGACGTGCCAGGATTGTCACATGCCTACGAAGTACAGCAACTCCAAAGGCACGCTCAACATTCCTCTTATCCAACAACCGATCGCGTTTATCGAAGACACGCAGTATCCGCAGACCGGCAATCGTTTACCTGACGAGAAGATCCTCGTTCGTTATCGCGACAAGGGTTTTGCTCGTCACCAGTTTCAGGGGATGAACGTGACGCTGCTGGAGATGTTTCGCCAGTTCATGTCGCCCTACAAATCGAACGGCACGAACATTCTCGCCAACGTGGTCCTGGGTGTCAGGCAAAACGATTACATGTCGGGACTGGATGGTCTATCGCTGGCGATCGACAATTTCGTGCAGCAGGCGCAGAACTCGACGGCCGAAGTTTCAGTATCAGAGCCGGCGATTGACAAGCAAAAGCTCATCGCCGATGTGAAAGTCACAAACAAGACGGGCCACCGGATGCCGAGCGGTGTTGGATTCCGCCGCGCGTTTCTGGAGTTTCGCGTAATCGATAACAACACTGGCAAGACTGTCTGGTGTTCCGGCTGTACGAATGAGCTCGGCGTGATCCTGAAGGGCGCCGCTGCTAATGATGCCAGACTGCCGTCGGAGCTATTCGACGTTTACACAGACGGCACAAAGCCCGCTACTCTCGGTTATCCCGCGGCCTGCAACAAGACCGTTCCGGGAGTGAGTCCGCAATATTTTCAACCACACTTCTTTTGGGATTCGCAGAAGAACACCGGATCCGCGATCAACCGGCAGGACCAGGTCCAGATCTACGAAGAGCTAAACCTGAATATTGATTGCGCGATGACGACGAGTTTTCTGCGTCGCGACTATCAGTTGAAAGACAATCGATTGCTGCCGTTGGGATGGAGCAGGACCGGGCCGCTCAACCCTGATAAGACGCCGTACATTCCCGCGGATTATCTTCACGAAACGTTTCCGATCAGTGTTGGTGGAGATCCGGCCTACGCTGATGGAAGTGGGACGAGCGTCGTGCGTTATGAAGTTCCGTTGAGCGCGTTCACTGCGCGCAACGTATCGATCACGGCGACTCTCTACTACCAATCGATACCGCCGTACTTCCTGCGCGATCGTTTCTCGCAAGCTCCGAACGGCCCGGCCACTCAACGTCTCTACTACTTGACGTCGAACCTGCAGACCAGGGGCACACCGATCGAAGACTGGAAGTTCCGCATCGCCAGTGCGAGTCAGACCGCGACCGTGCGGTAGTTTCTTTTTCGAAATCGATCTAATCCGAACAAACAAATACGGCTGCCGATTTACGACAGCCGTATTTTGTTGATCTATCAAGCATCCACGCGCTTCACGTTATTGCGGAGTCTTGAAGTTGCCGTGGTGGTCGATCGGGCAGGTGTTGCTTTCGTTGTCCTCCTGCATCGCCTGCAAGCTGAAACTGTACCCGGGGATTTTATTAGTGAGATACGCCCCTGTTGCATTGAAAGCGTTCAAGCCGAACGGATTACTTTCGGCGCCGAACGTGTTTGCACCGGGCGTTGTCAACACCTGGATAAGCGTTGGGTTTGCAGCTGATGCCGTGTCATAGAACGGCGGAACAACCGTGTCGTTGAAGAGCGCAGTCTTGCTCACTCCGATTAATGTCCAGGCCGCGTCCTCGGCATTCCTCCAGAAGCCTGGCGAGCACCATGCTCCCTTGGTGAACGGCCGGCACCCGTGGCTGATAACAAGTTGTGCGTTCTTGGCAGCCCCGTCATAAGTTGCGTATACGTTTCCGGGCAACGTACTCGGACTATACCAACCACTGATGTATTTGAACGCGCCGTTTGAGGTCTTTGTCATCGGGGCTGTTCCCCAGGGGCCGGTAATTTCAGCGTTGGTCGCCTTATTTGCCGTCAAGACCCATAGGAGGTATGGACCGTCCGCATCAGCACCGTTGGCGAGACCGCAAATCTCTCTGTTAAGGTCATAACCACCGAAGCCATCCGCATTCAGTCCTTGTCCTGAATACGTGACCTTATTCGCATAGGGACCAGCGGCCAACACAGCGCTGCCGATCAAGGCAGCGAGCGCGACAGTCGCTGCCAGTAAAAACACAAACCTCTTGGTTCTAAATTTCCTTGTCGGGTGATTCATAAGTTCGGTTGCTTTCTACCGGAGTTGATCCGGTGGCATACCCAAATCCGCCGGAGTCACCGGGTGGGGCTTGGGGGGTTAGAGGTACTGGAAAAGGGGCTCGTTGGCGGGTTCCGTGGGAGTCCTATCCGATTTCCAGTTTTAATGACACTGCGAGGCGAAAATATTTTGATAGCCGGACATTGTCATGAGAGGTAATGACTGGACAAGGGAAGCTATCGAAGCAATCGCGTGTTCTGAGCTTGTAAGGGCTTCAGATGTTTTGAACGCGCGCATTGTGAAGCTATTGCAACCATATTGCAACTGCCGATTTATCTGGCAGAATCCTGCCGGAAAGCCCTCAGGTATTGGAGGGGTCCGCCTTCGAACGACAAATGAAAACGGCCGCCAAATATCGGCGGCCGCTTTCGTTTTACGCGCAAATCCGGCTAATTTATCGTCAGAGTCGTCGATGCGGACTTCATATTTCCGGCTCGATCGGTCGCGGTCACCACGATCGTGTACAGGTGACCGTTCTTGTCGTTACCTTGCTTCGTCGCCGGCAGACTCAGACTAAACGAATACGACCCGTTCGCTTGAACTGTAACTGAGCCACTCGGCTGCGTTACGCCGTATTCGTCGATCACATTGAAGCCGGCGCCACTGATTCCACTCAACGCGTCCGTTGCACTTCCGGAGATCGTGACGATTACCGGTTGCGGTCGCTTCGACGCCGTCGCTGGATTCGCCGACGCAGTGACGACCGGAAGAACAGTGTCGATGTTCACCACGGGCGACGTGTACGTCGCACTGTTGCCGGCGTTGTCCGTGACGGTCACGTTCTGCGTCTGATTCGCACCATCTGATCCGAAGTGCAGCGGACTCGACGGATTCGCTGATTGAACACCCGATAAGTTGTCGGCAGTCGTGAACGCCAGATCGACTGCCGTGTTGTTCCAGCCGGCGGCATTCGCGGCGGGAGTCTTGTTGCCCCAGGTGACAGTCGGCGGCGTGGTGTCGCTTTCGTATGCGACCAAAGTCGTGCTCGTCGGCACGACCAGCAAACCTTCTCCGGCCGCAAAGCCGGTCACAGGTTGCGAGACATTATGCTCATCAACGTAAGGAATGCTCGCGCCTGCTTGCGTAACCCAAACCTGCTGTCCGGTCGCAGCATTGACGGCGTAAAGTTTTCCGGATGCTGATCCGGCGTAAACATAGTTGTTGACACCCAACAGCGCAGACTGCAACTGCCCGTCTCCCGCGAAGCTCCACAGAACAGCGTTCGTATCTACATCGCGCGCGCGCAGCGTTCCAAACGATCCGAAGAAATTTGGACCTTCTAGAAAGAAGCCCGTGCTACCCGAAAACACGGGAGTATTCTTCGCCACAAAGTTTCCGATTAGCGCACCGTTAAAGCTGTCGTGGATCGTGCCCGTTGAGTCGAGGACGTAAACACGGTTGCTATAAACTGCGGGCGTTTTGCCGCCACCACCCGAACATCCTGGCGCGTAGTGCCAGATAACAGCGCCGTTCGCCGGGTTCAACTTGTAAACGTTTGGACAAGCATACGAAACGTAAACGCCGTCACTCGTCACCGCTGGAGAACTGTGATCGCCATTCGCGACTGACTGGGTCCAGATCACCGCGCCAGTGGTCGCGTCGACGGCATAGACTGTCCCACCCGATCCGGCTCCGCCGGTGTAGATCACACCGTCACGGACCGTCGGTTGCGAAGAGAACATGAACTGGCCGGGAAGCTGCGTGCTCCAGGCGACGTTACCCGTTGCCGCATCGAACGCGCGCAACAAGCCGCTGCCATTCACGGCAAAGACGCGGCCATTCTCATAACAGGATCCCGAAAAGAAGAAGCTTCCGCCGAGGTTGAACGACCACAGCAGAACGCCATTCGCGGAGTCGATCGCAAAGAGCTCTGTGCCTGAGCCCGAAGCGTTTTTCACTGTGACGAAAACGCGTCCGTCGGCAATCAGCGGGTACGAAATCGGGCGTCCGAAGTTGACTACCCATCGTTGCCAGAGAGGCGGTATCAAGTTTTGAACAGAAATTGAACCGGTGTGAGTTGCATCGATTTGGAAGTTGCGCGCTTGCTCGGGCACCTGTGCTGAAGCGGTGCTCACGAACAGAGTGCAGAATAGTACGACGGAGAAAAGTGGGAGCTTTTTCATTATGGTCACCTATAGCAGTTGTCTTTCGAAAGCGAGAGGTTAGGGGACTGGTTGAGAAACTACTGAGATTTAGAGGACGAAACCCGAATTGTTACCTCCGGGTTTGGTCTCGCCGAAAAAAACGTCGGGCGGCATGATAGGCGTGACGCGCGACTAAAGCAATAATTTTTTCGTCTAACCTCTGAGCGCCGAGTTGTAGAATACTGGGCCATGAGCGACAGACCACTTCTCATCCCCGTAATTCTCGGTACCGTGCGGAAAGGCCGCGCGAGCGAGAATGTTGCGAAGTTTGTTTTCCAACAGGTGAAGAAACGCGAGGGCGTCGAGACTGAATACGTCGACGTTCGAGAGTTGAATTTCCCGAACGACGATGCAGGCGAACAGATCAAGCACCCGGGTTTCTCAGACCTCTGCGAGCGCGCCGACGGACTCGTTCTGGTTACTCCTGAATACAATCACGGCTACCCCGGTATGTTGAAGCACGTGCTCGATTCCAATCTCAAGGAGTACATTCACAAAGCGGTGGGTATCTGCGGCGTTTCGGCAGGCGGGTTCGGCGCCACTCGCGTGATCGAAAATCTTCTGCCGGTGATGCGAGAGCTCGGACTCGTTACCATCTTCTGGGACGGCAACTTCTCGGGAGCACAGAAGCTGTTTGACGAGAACGGCGCGATCCACGACGAAGCAACGCACGTCAAACGCATGGACAAGTTTCTCGGCGAACTGATTTGGATGAGCAAAGTGTTACGTCACGGACGGGAGAATATTTCTCTATGAGCCAGCAGGAACCAGCAAAAGCACCGATGATCTGTAGCAAGTGCGGCGCAACGATGAATCATCACGCGATGAAGGTCGACTATAGCGGCGCTGATTCAACGGAGGATGCGGTATTCGGCGGCGCCGTGCAGGAGGTCCACACCTGCCCTCACTGCGGCCACGTCCAACTCCGCGGCGCGTGATCGGGTGTCAATCCGCTGCCGAATCCGTCTCCCAAACTGACTGGATTATCACCAGAAATCGAGCACGTTACGAGCAATGTGCACAGTTCTGACGTTCAACGAAGATTGTCATTGACAAACACAATTCTCGGTCCATATCATCAAACCCGCGCCGCTAACCGTAGGGGCACGCCGGCGCAAGAAGCTGCTTGAACCTTTCGGAACCGAGCTTTCCCCCTATTAACCACCTTTCCTCCAGTCTTCTTCACAAGCTGACTCGAGCCTACTCATCCCCAACCATAGAGGAGTAACGCGACATGTTTAAATGTACGAAGGGCGTCCTGAAAGCCCTGGCTATTACCGCGGTTTTAGCCATGACAGCCGTGATGACCAGTGCTCAAACCACCGGCTCCGTCACCATGACCGCGAGTGTTTCGAATTTTGTTGAATTGACTTCCGGCGGCGCCGTCACGCTCACAGGCAATCTGGGCGGAAGTATCATTACCGATGGAACCGCGAGTTCCCCCCTCGCAGTAGTCGTAGACCTGGGCGAACTGGGCCCCGCCAATTCCAATTCCTTCGTGAAATTAAGCGTGCCGGTCAGACTCCGCAGCAACGTAGCTTATCAACTGAACATGGTCAGCAGCGTTGCGGGTGCAGGCGCGACTTCCTTCAGTCTTAAAGACACGGACGTCGGTTTTGGTTTGACGCCGGCAGCCCGTCCGGCCAATCTCGCGGCGGGTGTCGACACGAATGCTACGCCTGGTGATCCGACCGTCGGTGGCAGCACGGACGCCAACGGACGTTGGGTCTTTTCCGGTGCCAACTCCACGCTCGGTGCTTATGCAGTGTCGGGCGCCGTGCTGAGTGGACCACGCATCAACAAGGCAGTCGCGGCGAACAGTGCCACGAATTTGTCGTTTCCGGCGATCTTCGCAGTTAAGCCGCAGTTCTTCGATCCAGCTCCAGCCATCACCATCACGGCGCAATTCACCGTAGTCGCGCTGTAATTCTTTAACAACTCGTCCCCCCCAAAATGGCGCCGGCCGCAAGCGTTTCGCTTCGGCCGGTAGACCATGTCTCACTCTTACCCCAAAGCCATGCCTCTCAAAATCACCAATCTACTACTGCTCATCAGCGCGCTGACTCTGTCGGCAATTACTTGTTTAGGACAATCGACAACAGGAACGGTCAGCATGAGTGCGACCGTCTCGAAGTTCGTCGAGATCAACTCCGGCGGCGCAGTCACACTCACCGGCAACTCCGGTGGCGGCGTGACGACGGATGGAGTGGCCAACAGTCCGCTGGCCGTATCGATCAATCTCGGCGAACTTGGACCAAGCAACACCAATAGCTTCGTGACTGCGCAAGTGCCGCTCAAACTGCGAAGCAACGCGGCCTACGTGTTATCGATGACCGCCACGGTCACGAGCTCGGGAACCACGGCCAGCAGAATCACCGCGGCCGACGTAGGCTTCGGACTCGGAACCGTTTCGAGAACCGGCCTTGGCGTAAATTCAGGCTCGGACACAAATGCCACTTCCGGCGATCCGACGCTGGCCGCGAATGGCGGCGTGAACGGTACGACCGGTCGCTACGAATTCAC
>DATANW010000029.1:0-20349 GCA_036266055.1 Pyrinomonadaceae bacterium
ACGGCGAGCAGAAAGATGATCGTCAAGCCTGCGAGCAGAATGTTCAGCGCGATCTCATTGGGCGTCTTTTGCCGTTCCGCGCCTTCGACCAGCGCGATCATGCGATCGATGAACGTCTCGCCGGGATTGGACGTGATGCGGATCTTTATCTGATCCGACAGTACACGTGTGCCCCCGGTCACGGCAGAGCGATCGCCGCCTGCTTCGCGAATCACGGGCGCGCTCTCGCCGGTAATCGCCGATTCGTCGACCGAAGCAACGCCCTCGATGATCTCGCCGTCGCCCGGAATGAATTCGCCGGCGGAAACGATGACGACGTCGTCTTTGCGCAGTCGAGGCGCCGGCACGTCTTCCGTGAGCGAGGCTGAGACGATGCGATGCGCGATCGTTTCAGTTTTCGATTTGCGAAGATTGTCAGCCTGCGCTTTGCCGCGTCCTTCGGCCATTGCCTCGGCAAAGTTTGCGAACAACACGGTGAACCAGAGCCATAAAGTGATCTGAAGTTCGAACCCGGTGTTGGTCACGTTCGGGATTGGCGCAACGATGCCGCGAACCAGCTGCAGAGTGGCCAGCACGCTGCCGGCTTCGACGACGAACATGACGGGGTTGCCCATCATCCGGCGCGGATTCAGTTTCACAAACGAATCGATAATCGCCCGCCTTACGATCAGTGCATTCCAGATCTTCCTGTTTGCTTCGTGCGTCATGCTTAAAAGGTGGTCCCCGAGTTCATCAACAGGTGTTCGACTATTGGTCCGAGACTCAGCGCCGGAAAAAACGTCAGCGCCCCGACGATCACGATCACGCTCACCAACAGCGTCGTGAACAAGGGCGTCGTTACAGGGAACGTACCGAGTGAAGGTGGAACTGTTTTCTTGCGCGCCAGGTTGCCGGCAAGGGCCAGCAGCGGCACGATCATCATGAAACGGCCGACGAGCATCGCCATTCCGAGTGTCGTGTTGTACCAGAGCGTGTTTGCTGAGATTCCGGCAAACGCAGAACCGTTATTGCCGGCGCCGGAAGTGAAGGCATAGAGAATCTCCGACAGACCGTGTGGTCCCGCATTATTGAGTTGCGAAGTGCCAAAACCCGGAGACACGGACGAGAGGCCCGCAAGGATCAGAATTACTAACGGAAAGATCAGCGCGTATAGCATCGCCATCTTCACGTCATACGACTCGATCTTCTTGCCCAGATACTCCGGCGTGCGACCGACCATGAGCCCGGCAATGAAGACCGACAGAATGACGAAGATCAGGATGCCGTACAGGCCCGCGCCGACACCCCCAAAAACAACCTCACCGAGCATGATGTTGGTGAGTGGCACCAAGCCGCCGAGCGCCGTGTATGAGTCGTGCATGGAGTTGACTGCGCCGCAGGACGCGTCAGTCGTAACAGTCGCAAAGAGCGCGCTGTTGGCGATGCCAAAACGGACCTCCTTGCCTTCCATGTTGCCGCCGGACTGCATCGCGGTGGTCTGCTGATCGGCGACGGCAAGTAATGGATTTCCCTTTGCCTCGGCCCAGTAGGCAACGAGAACACCGGCGAGAAACAGCACTGCCATCGCCGCAAAAACAGCCCAACCGTGTCTTTGCGAGCCCGTCATCCTGCCGAGGGTGTAAGTCAAACCTGCGGGGATCGCGAAGATCGCCAGCAGCTCCAGCAAGTTGGTGAACGGCGTGGGATTCTCAAACGGGTGCGCACTGTTCACATTGAAAAAGCCGCCGCCGTTTGTGCCCCACTGTTTGATGATGACCTGCGAAGCTACTGGTCCCTGGGCAATGACTTGTTCGCTCGTGATCGCTTTATCGATCAGCTGGGCCTTGTCGTACGGGCGCAGGTTCTGCGGCACGCCGTTGGCCACCAGCAGCAAAGCGCCGACGAGACAGAACGGCAGGCAAACCCAAAGCACGGCCCGCGTCATGTCGATCCAGAAATTACCAATCGTCTGCACCTGCTTTCGCGCGATGCCCCGAATGAACGCAATCGCCAGAGAAATTCCCACGGCGGCTGAAATGAAGTTGTGATAAGCCAGCCCGGCCATTTGGGTGAAGTAACTCATCGTTACCTCAGGCACGTATGACTGCCAATTGGTGTTGGTTGTGAACGATGCCGCTGTATTGAAAGACGAGCCAACGTAGCCCGCGGAATCCACGCCCGGTAACTGTTGTGGATTGAATGGCAATACTCCCTGAAGTCTCTGGATCAAATAAAGGAGCAGCATCGAAACGCCACTGAACAGCAACATCGATGCGGCGTATTCAGTCCACTTCATCTCTCGCTCTTCGTCGACTCCAGTCAGTCTGTAGATCAGCCGCTCAACCGGCCGCAGCAGTCGATCGAGAAAAGTCTTCTCGCGGTTGAAGACGTGGGCCATGAAGACGCCGAGTGGCTTCGTAAGCAAAACGACGATTGCGAAGAAAACCAGGATTTGAAACCAACCGTTCAAGGTCATGATCAAAACTTCTCGGGACGCAGCAACGCGTACCCCAGGTAAATCAGTAAGAGTGCGGAGGCCGTCAGGCCGATGATCGATTCGAAATTCATCTCAACCTTGCTCAGTGCAGCTTTTCGCACCCGCGAACATATGCGAGCGCTACGCCGAAAAATAAAATCGTCAGGCCGACGTAGATCAGATCTTGCACCGCGATACCTCCTCGAGCTTCAGCTCGATCCTTTCCTTTCGTTCACGGCGCAGCTCACGCCAGACGATGAAGTACGCGACGTACAACGAACCGAGCAGCTCCAAATCCGCCAGCCACTTGTTCAGCCTGGACGTTACCCGCTGCTCTCTTGTCACTGGTTGTGCACCGACTACCATGTGCCGCCCTTCCTTCCGAACCACCAAACCAGACCGAGCGTGGCGGTGTTCTGTTCTTTCTTGAGAATCCCGGGCTGCTCGGACAGGAAAAATGGTTGGTTTGAAAAATCGCGCCGGTATTCGGCACGCCCCAGAAAGCCGTCAGCAAACGTGTATTCGGCGGTTATCGTGTGCTCCTTCAGGGCCTGGCTCACGCCGCTGAAGAGTGCTCCCGCCGGCGACACTTTCTCACTCAGGTATTCAAAGCGGCCGGCTACTGCGAACTTCCGCGTCCATTGATAACGTGCATAACCAACGCCGCCCCACACAGTCGCCGGTGGACTGTCACGAAAGACACGTCCGATCGCGTAGTCGCCTTCAACGCCAAGTGTCAACTTATCGATGACGTTGAACGTGTGATAAGTGTCGAGCACATGAAAGCGGCCTGAAGGAACCGGCCGGATCACGTCGGTCGACAGACCAGGTTGTGAAGCGACCGGTGCGAAAGTTGGATTCGGAGCGGGATTGCGATCGCGTTGTTCCTGACCGTTGTAGTAATTGAACTGCGAGGTGACTCGCGGCGCCGGCTTCCATGTAAGCAACAGTGCCTGCGACTTGAAGCCGTTGAAGTCTTCAGATTGCTGCACGCCGTTAACCAGCCAGTGCGTGAATGTTAGTTTGTTGTTAAAGGCGTAAGTCGATCGAACGCCAAAGTGATAGAACGGCAGGAAGTTGAAGAAGTAAGCACGTGAGTAATTGAAGTTGTCCTTCGTGTAATTCGTTTCGTAACCAAGCGCGCTGGCAAATTTGCCGAAGTCGACCGTCAATCCATTGCCGATGTCGAAGACGTACGTGCCGTATGCCTGCCAAACTGGTCTGTAGACCTGGGGTCTCGGTTCATTCGCCGCGTTACCCTGGACCGTCTCAGTTGCCTGCCCGTATTGCAGATCGAGTCTCAAGCCGTAGCGTTTACCCTTTTCGAGGTTCGTAGCATTCTCGATAACGATTGCCGCTTGATTCAGACTGAAACTGTTGCTCGAAACGTCATAAGAGCGCAGCAGATTGATGCCACCTACCGGACGGTTGAAGTTGTAGCCGTAGTATCCGTCGAGCGTGACGTTTACGGTGGTGTCGCGAAGGAAATCGAGTGACTCGCGATCTGCTGGTTCAAGTTGAATTACGGGCTGCGGTTCCGCGACTGGCGGAGCGTCCTTGACGGGCTCTGTCTTGTTGGCCGATCGAGCTTCGAGTTCAGCTACGCGCTTCTCCAACTGGTCCAGCCGTTTAAGCAAGAGGCGTTCACGTTCGGTCAACTCTTGTCCGTTGACCGTAAAGAGACCGCAGATCGGAACGAAAGCGACGACTAAGAATGAACGTATCACGCTTCCTCCTGTCGATCCGCGGTTCTGACTTTCTTCTCTTTTTCAAGTAGATCGAGACAGTGCGCGCCGAGAAGAAGAAGAGGAAACGTGATGACGAATAAAGACGTGCCGGCGATGTGCAACGAGAGACCGTGCCAGGCGGGATCGCTGAACCATGAAATTACTGTGACGACCGATCCAACAATCGGCGCGGACAGCCCGCAAAATAAACCGAATGCCGCTCCCCGGCTCTTCCACGTCGAAATGCTGCCTTGCCCTTTGTAGGTCGTCGCCATCCCTTAAGACCAAAGAAAGACTACGCCCGCCGTTATAAAGAAGGTGTAAATAGCTCATAAAAAGTTTATAAAGAGGCGATTTGCAGAACGCGGTCTGCGAGGTGATCTAGTGCGCAGGTTAATCGAAGAGTTTCTACAGGACGTGCGTTTCGGCAGACGCCTGCTGGCAAAGAATCCCGGAGTCACTCTGATCGCGATCGTGACCCTCGCCCTCGGGCTTGGCGCCAACACCGCCATCTTCAGCGTCGTCAACGCGTTTCTTTTTCGCCCGCTACCGTACGGTGAGCCTGATCGTTTGGTGATGGTCGACTCACAGCAAAGGGGTCAATCGATTGGAGTGTCGTTTTCCGACTATGAAGATTGGCGTCGGCAAAACAATGTCTTTGAAGAGTTGGCGTTCTTCAATCTGCGCTGGGCTGCGAATCTCCAGTTCAGCAACGAAACTGAAACGCTGAATCTGACTTTCGGCACGACGAACCTGTTTTCAACTTTGAAGGTCGCGCCTTTGCTCGGTCACAGCCCAACCCCGGAAGAACCCGAGACGGTACTCGTGAGTCATGACTTGTGGCAACGACGGTTCGGTAGCGATCCCGCGATCCTTGGCCGTCAGCTTCGTATTGATGGCAGCAGCTTGACCGTGATCGGAGTGATGCCGCCGGGCTTTCGTTTTCCCTTTCAGAGTGACTTGTGGTGGCTCAACGATCGTTACTTCGATCGTCAGAATCGCGGCTGGCGCATAGATCAATCGATCGCGCGACTCAAACCGGGCGTCTCGCCGGAACAAGCGCACGCGGAGATGCAGCAGATCGCCGCGCGCCTGGCGCAAAGCTATCCCGAAACAAACGCCGAAGTCACCGCAACTGTTGTTCCCTTGCGAGATTTTTGGTTCGGCAAATTACGTCGTTCATTCTGGCTGCTATTGGGCGCGTGCGGATTTGTACTGTTTATTGCCTGCGCGAATGTCGCGAACCTGCTGATCACGCAGGGTACGGTACGCGAGCGTGAGTTGGCGTTGCGTGCAGCACTTGGCGCCAGTAAGGGACGCTTGATTCGACAATCCCTATCGGAAGCGTTACTGCTTGTTTCAATTGGCTGCGCCGGCGGGCTGTTGCTCGGCACCTTGAGTCTACGCATGCTCGTCGCGCTGCTACCGGAAGAGCTCCTGCCGTTTTTCGTCAAGATCGAACTCGATGGCCGCGCGCTAATCTTCACAGTCATCGCCGCCTTACTGACCGCGCTCTTCGTCGGACTCATACCCGTCCTCCGAACGCTGTCGCCAAACCTGGACCAGTCACTAAAAGCAGGCGGTAGATCCGGCACGAGCGCAGGCATGCAACGGACTCGAGGCGTGTTGGTCGTGACTGAGATCGCGCTGGCCGTCGTGTTGCTCGCCGGGGCAGGACTGATGCTGCGGAGTTTCGCACGCTTGCAGAATACCTCGCCCGGATTCACGGCTGACGGCGTGCTTCATCTGGAAATCAACCCGACCTATAAAAGCCAGGACGATTACCGGGTCGAGTTTATGTCGCGCCGTTACCAACAGTTGCTCGAGCAGGTCGCCAAAGTGCCGGGCGTCGTGGCGGTCGCGGCTAACAGTGATTTGCCGTTTGTCGGTCAGAAGCCGTGGTATCGAGGCGTGTTTTCGGTTAAGGGCCAATCGACGGACGAACAGAAGCAGAACCCGATGGTCAATTACCAGGCGGTCTCACCTGACTATTTTCGAGTGATGGAAATCCCGCTGCTTCGTGGTCGCGGCTTCACCGGCCGTGACAGTGTGCGGCCCGACGGTAACCAGGACGTGGCAATCATCAGCAGACAGTTGGCGGAACGCATGTGGCCCAATACCGATCCGCTGGGCCAACGAGTGAATTGCAACGACGATGGCACAGGCTGCGCCGAAGTCGTCGGTGTGGTCGGCGATGTGAAGCACAACAGTCTGGTTGACGAGGCCGGCTACGATTTCTACTATTCGGCGTTTCAAACCTACAGCAAGCAAACGCACTTCGTTGCCCGCACCCAGGGCGATCCGATGACGATCGCCAAAGACATCCAACGAGCGATCTGGCAAACGGCGCCCGACACCGGCATCTTCAACGTCATGCCCGTGACCAGGTTGTCGGCGAACACGATCTGGCAGTCACGAGTTTGGGGGCTGCTGTTCGCCATTTTCTCGGCGATCGCACTGGTGCTCGCAACCGTCGGAATTTATGGAGTGATGGCTTACTTTGTGACTCAGCGGACGCGCGAAATCGGTGTTCGCATCGCCCTCGGCGCACAGTGGCGCGACGTGCTGAAGCTGGTGTTGAGAAGCGGGATGATGCTGGTGGCAATCGGTCTGGCAATCGGTCTTGCCGGAGCATTCGCGTTGACGCGATTGATGACGACGCTGCTGTTCGAGGTTTCGCCGGCCGATCCGTTTACGTTTGTCGCGGTGGCGCTTTCGATCATCTTCGCCACCCTGCTCGCGTGCTACATTCCGGCAAGACGTGCTACCAGGGTCGATCCGCTGGTCGCTTTGCGGTATGAGTGAGCATCAACTCTCGGGCATGAAGCGATAACCAACCCACGGTTCCGTGACGATGTAGTTCTGGCCAACCACTTCCTTTTCCAGTTTCTTGCGCAGGTTTCCCACGAACACGCGCAGGTACTGGTCCTGTTCCACGTAATCGCCACCCCAGACCGCAGCTAGCAGCGTGCGATGCGTTAAGACTTTTCCGGCATGCTTCACGAAATAGACCAACAGGTCGAACTCCTTCGGCGTCAGATGAAGTTCCGATCCGCGCACAGTGACTTTCCGCGATTCGAGATCAATGTGAAAGTCTCCGGACTCGATGATCGTCAGTTCCGGTTCACCTTTCTCCTGCGCGGTTGCTCGACGCAGCGATGCACGCACCCGCGCCAGCAATTCGTCGATGCCGAAAGGCTTGGTGACATAATCGTCGGCGCCGAGATCCAGCGCTTCAACTTTCGTCTTCTCTTCACCTTTCGCGGACAGCACGATTATCGGAACTTGCGAGATTGCGCGCACGCGTCGACACAGTTCGAGTCCGTCAACGTTCGGCATCGCGAGGTCGGTGATCACGAGATCCGGATGCCAGTCGTTGAACGTTTCGAACCCCGCGAGTCCGTCAGCAGCGGCGCGGACGTCGTAACCGCGCGACGTCAAGCCGGTGCGCAACACGCGCGTCAACTGCGGTTCGTCGTCGACGACCAGTATTCGTGGTCTATCGTTCATGCATCTTCCGAAGCGGACATGGAGTAGTGCGGTTCTTCGACGAGGTCTTCATCGCCGATTGGCAACGTGAAAACCACTCGCGTTCCGCTGCCTGTGTTGGAAGTTTCGATCCAGATCTTTCCGCCGTGAGCCTCGACGATTCCCTTCGCGATGGCCAGACCCATTCCCGTGCCGCTGGGTTCACGCGTCGTGACGTCGCCATCGCGCGTCGCGCGAAAGAACTTGTCGAAAACACGTTCGCGCAGATCGGGCGGCACGCCGCGTCCCTCGTCTTCAACGCTCATCCTGATCGTTTCATTGCCTGTCCGCTGCGCCGCAATGCGGATGCGTGAACCAACGGCGGAATACTTCGCCGCGTTGTCGATCAACGTGTAAACGACTTCGCTGACGGCACGTTCATCAACTTGAACACCCGGCAACTCTTTCTCGACCTCGAGCTCGATTCGGTGTTGACGCGTGATCGGCTCGGCCCTCGCAAGCGCCGTCGAGATGATCTCGTCGACGACGCCCCAACGGCGGCGCAGTTGCAGCTCGCCTGCTTCGATACGAGCGAGTTCGATGAGTCCGTTGATAAAGCGGTTCAGACGATCGCTCTCTTCGTCTATCACTTCCATCATCTCGATCCGCGAATCGCGATCGAGCGACAGCGGCGGCTCACCACGTTGCTCGTCGAGCAGTGTCGTAATGGAAGCTTTGATCGACGTGAGCGGCGTGCGCAGATCGTGCGTCACGGCGTCGAGCAACGCTGATTTCAGCTTCTCACTTTGACGCAGCGCCTCGGCGTGACTCGCGCGTTCAAACGCTTCGCGCAACTCGGCGTAGAGCCGGCCGATCTCGCGCTTTCCGGATTCAGCTTCCTCGGCGCGTTTCTTGGCGCGCGCGGAGAGTTGTCCGGCAGTGACGGCCGTGATCAGAAAGGCGACGAGCGCGATCCAGTTGTCAGTGGCGGCGATGTTGAAAGTGCCTGACGGCGGCAGGAAGAAGAAGTTGAAACAGAGCATCGCGAGGACCGATGCCAGTAATGCCGGTAGACTGCCCCAGCGAGTCGCGATGAACAGAATGTTCAGCAGCAACGCGAGCGAGACCGTCGTTGCGTTGACGTGGCCGCCGAGAAGTTTAAGCAGGAGTGTCAGCGTTCCCACACTCAATGCAGCGACGAGGTAACCGGTCCACTTCCGATCTGACATGTCGCATATTGTTAACCACAAAAGGCACAAAAGCTACAAAAGGCACAAGTTGATCAAGGAAAGGTTGGCACCGCAAGCCAAGTTGGCTCTTCGTCTTCTGACTAACTCTTTTGTGCCTTTTGTGGCTTTTGTGCCTTTTGTGGTTTAACTCGCGTTGGAGACGATCTAGATCTTCGCCGTTGGGCGAGGGTTGAGGATCAGTGTTTTCAGACACGCACGAAAGCAGTTACAGCACGTAACGACGCACGCAGCGGCGCGTCAGTTCCGCACTCGCACCATAGACCAAATGCGAAGCCAGCGAGTAAACATGCGTCGAGAGTGGATACGCCGCTGGTCCTTTGGCGAGTCCCAGTAAAGGCACCGTGACTTCGTCCGCTGCGAGCCAAAACGCAGCGCCAAACGGAACGCCGGTGCCCGCCGTGACTTGTGGCGCCACTTCGGCGATTGCTCCGTACAACCCACCAGTGAGCGTGCCGAAAGCGTAATGGACCGCAGCTCCCGCGGACCTCTTCTCACTCTCTTTTAACTCGTGACCGAAAACATTTTTCGCGATGACTTTCGCCGTTTCGACCGTCGCGTCATCCTGGTTTTCTTTCGGTTCGCTCTGTGATTCGCTGGCTTGACTCAGCGCCTGACCTTGCCCATGCCCCTGCCCACTGTCGGGAGTTTCATTCGGATTTGGTCCTTCAGTCGGCTGCATCGACTGGGCGCCGTGCGGCTTCTCGAATCCTGCCGCGGCGCGCGTCCACGCCGCCTGAAACTGGTTCATGGTCCAGGAAGCAACCAGTCCGCCGGCAAGTCCGGCGACCAGCCCCCTTAAAACACTCGCGTCTCCGTTGTGTTGTTGCATAGTCGAAGACTCCTTTTCTTAATTGCCAAGAGACTTCGAATATCAGCAACTCGTCGGCCACAGACACACCCACCGAATTCTGAGCAAATTGCGCGGAGCGCAGGCGCATCCGTGTACTTCTCTGATACGCGAGCGGCAGAAGAATGTAATCAAGTCAGTGATTATGTCCGCCAGGTTCGAGCCCTTCCATCATCCGCGGCAGTAGTGGTTGAGGCGTACGCGAGACACCGACGAACGCGAAGAGGGTGCTTTCCGTTCCTTCAGGCGCCGGACGCATTTCCAGGATCACGTCGTCGGCCCGAAGCGACACATGAAGCTCGCGGCCTTCGAGATGTCCTTGCAGCACGACGCTCTCCTCGCGCAGCGCGTACACCGCTTCGACTTCGAGTGTCCGGCCGCCGGGCAACCACGCCGTCACCAACGCGCGGCTGTTGAGCATGGCGCGAACATAACGGGCCTGCGACTTCAGCCAGCGCAGTGGTGGACCATCATTCGGCGTTGGCTGGAACAGTCGATCGACATTCTCTTCATGCTCAGTATGTTCGCGCATTATTCTTCATCCTCACTTTGGTAAACACACACGACTTCAATTTACTCACGAGAGCGACGCCAGGATCAGCAAGATGAGTAACAGAAAGATAATCAACGCCATGATCAGCACCAGCCACCAGCACAACCGGCAGCGACGCGTCGCAGCATCGTCATCATGCTTCGTATCAGGATCACCGGCCGGCTCACCAGTGGTCGATGGATCGATTTCCGCCGGCGATCCACCGACACCACGCACCTTGTCATTCAGCACCGCGAGATACCGTTGGAACACTGCATACCAGCGACTCGACGGTTTGATGGTCCCCGCGATGTGTTTGAGCACCGACAGCGAACGCTCTTCTTCGGGCCGGATCTTTTCGGACGTCGAAACGGCGATGAACAACTCAAACGTTCCGACGACGTACCGCGGCAGCCCACCGACTTGTCGCACGATGATGTTATATCGTTCGCCGACCTTCACTGTCTCCGGCAAACGGATCGTGATCAGACCCGCGACATGCGACGGCTCCGGTGCGGGCAACGGTATGTAACTGACATCGCCCACCAAACAACGAACCGTGTGCGCGTCGACTTTCTCCAGCCGTTGTGGACCGGAACGCCGTGCGGCAGCCAACAGGATCGCGTCTGCGTCGAGTGAGGGCAGATAGACCGTGACGTCCGAATCCTCCGGCAGACCATTCCACTCGATCATCAGCTCATCGAGTTCCGCGGCGTGATGATGACCGCGTACTTCGTGAGTCGCAGCGAATAAGTGACCGCGCTCTTCAAAACGTGGAGTTCGCGGCGTCTTTTGCGGCCACGTCGTGCGCAGATCGAAGGTGTGGACCACGAGATGCGAATCCGTTGGCCCAGGATTGTCTGACTCGACAATCGCGAGATTGCGTTGGGCCAGGTTGTCGTTGTTCGCCGGCGTATCGCCGATCGGAATCGAATCCGGTCCGAAGCGAATCTCGGCGACGAGACACTGGTGCCGGCCGCGAATCAGATCCTGAATGCTCTTCAACACGCCGTCGCCGGGATCGGTGTAACGCGGCGTCGTTTGATTGAAATCGAGCCAGACGCCGAAATAGCGATGAACTTCTCCGTTCGGAAGCACAGTGTCGGGCGGAATCGACTTGGTGTTGACCGTGTCGCCCGTAGTTTCGACTGTGCCTCGCGCGACGCCAAAATAGGGGATAGTTAGAACGTCCGTCGCGCTCGCGCCGAGCACCGGCAACGTTTCGCTCACGTTTCGCGGATATGTTTGCGTCGCGTAAGCCATTGACGTCACCGCCGTGGTAAACGAGCGGAAGAAGACGCGCACGTCAGTCGCCGTCGTTGCCAGACTGCGATAACGCACCCGAGCGATAGCGAAGTTGAAAACAGGATCGCCGCCGAGCTCTTCGCCGAGGTAAAGACGGCTGTCGTTCTGATCGGTGGCGATCTGATCGAACAGGTGCATCGGCCCAGCCGGCGCGCCGTCACAAGCGCTGACGAAATCCGACAAGTAGGTCAGCGGATCGGGCGAAACGGAACTGAGCGTCCGGCCGGACTGACTCTCGCCCGGTTGCAACGCAAACACGCGCAGGTCAGCACTCAGCCACGACGTCGGTCCATCCAGCATGTACGGGTTCGGTTGACGAAACAGTGTGATGTCGTTGGTGCAACCATGGCCCGCAATATTCACCGACATCTGCACGTCGCGAAACTCCGGAGTCGCCGCAACCGCGGGAAACATAGCCGTTCCAGTGAAACGAATGCCGTACTCGAACGTCACGCGTTGCGGCGTGCCGAGCGATGCGCCACCGACTTCCAGCAGCATCTGCGTCGGGAATGCGGCGAGGTTCGGCACGACTGGACCACCACCCGGATCGGTAAACGTAAACGTTGGCGCAAACGCGGCGAGCTGAGCCGCGGTGGGCGTCGTCGTCGTGATGCCGAGTTGCGCAGGTGTATAGCCGTCGATCAACAGATAGAAGCTCGGCGAGATCTCGCTGACGCCGCCGACAGCCGCTGCCTCCACTTCGTCATGTGAAAAGTGACTGCGATCGGCGACGACGGTGCAGTGCTCGCTACTCAAACGAACAAACTGCGCGCGCTCGCACGGACGGCCGTTCGAGTCAACGATGAACACCATGTAGTAACCGGGAGGCGCAACGGTGGCGTCGCCCAGCACCTGCACCTGGAGCGTGTTTGCGCCCGCAGTCGCAAAGTTCAAGGGAACGTGTCGCTGTTCGGTGTTGGTGTGGTGTGTACTCGCGCAGGGACGCATCAGCACGACTGAGTCGATCGTCTCACCGGACTCAACCTGATACTGAATCGTGAACTCACCGCCGTAGTGAATCTGATCGGCTGGACCACCCGTGTCGCCGATCGCATCGATGATTGGCCGCTGTCCCTGGTGGAAGTATGGAGGTTCGTAGATCTCCATGTGCTTCTCGTCGGTCGGACGCGGCGTCGTCAGATCTTGTTCGTGCCGATCTGAACCGCCCGAGACGAGCACGCTTCCGTCCGGCAACAACACCGCGGTCGAGTGATACGTGCGCGGGGCGTGCATCGACGCCACCGGGGTGAACGCGGCGGACGGGTTTGCGGGATCGAAGGGAACGGTCGGGTCGTAAATCTCTGCTTCTTCCTGCGGGTGTTCTTGCGCCGTCGTGTCCCAGGTGTGCGGGTTCCACTTGTACTCGTCGTGCCCGCCGATGATCAGGACCTTGCCGTCCGGCAACAGAATCGCGTTGACGTTCACACGCTGGTGATGCATCTGCCCGGCGGACGACCACGCCGGCGTGGCGGCCTGCGTGTCGAGGATCTCGCAACTGCGATGATCGCCGTGTTGTGTGCTACCGCTCCACCAGCCGCCGCCGATCAGCATGATGCGTCCGGCCTGCGCGGGTGACAGCAACACCGAGGTGCCTTCTTCGCGATAACGATTGGTCGGAACGATCGGCTGCGTCGGATCTGCGGGATCGAAGTAGTCCTGCCACGCGCCCGACGTCGAACCAGTCATCTGAAACGAAGCAGTTGGACCAATCTGTGCATTGTTTGCTGCTTCGGAACTGCCGTAACGGAATGACGTGGGAATGTAGAACACGCGCCCGCCCCGAACGAGATGCATTCCCGGATACATGAACAACGGTCGTTCGCTGCCGCCAGTCACGCGTCTGCCGCCCGTAATCACAGCCGGTAGAAAGTCAGGCGGACGAAGAATTTCGGCATCGACGACAAGTCCCGCCGTTGAATCGCCCGAGAAGACCCCGACTGATCCATCCGGCAGCACGACGGCGGTCGGATACCAGCGTCCTGCGACCATGCCCGGCGGATAGGTCACGCCCGGAAGCGCAGGCGCCGCGCGTCCCGCGATCTTGGACCATTGCTCCAATACCGGATCGTAAACGTGCAGCGAAACGTTATCGTGAAGACCGGCGCCATCGCCGCCTACCGCGAGCAAACGACCGTCGGGCAGAAACACGGTGTGACAACAGAACAAGTCGATGTCCGGATCGTCGGTGGTGGTAGGCACGCCGGTGTGGGGCGGAGTCGATTCGTCAAACTCAGGCATGAACCAACGGCCCTGCGCCGTCGATAGCGCCTGCGTTGGATCCCAACTCCACGAACGATGGAGGAGATCGGAGCTCTCCCAACCACCGGAGAACATCAGCACATTTCCGGTGTGCAGCAACGCCATGTGAACGGCGTAGACGCCGATGTCGTCGCCGGGTGCGGCGGAATCGCCTGGTGTTTTAGTCGGAGTTGGAGCGGTTGCAGGATCGAGGGTGGGATCGGCTGTGCGCCAGCGACCGTGAATTGACGGGGTGCCACCGTGCATGTGTTTCTCCTGAGTCTGTCGTTCAGCGTTGTGAGGTCAATGGCCCATGGTTCGTTGAGTCGGGACAGTCGGTGCGCGCGCGCGCAGCGAGAAACACTTCAACTCTCATGCCAGTTTGTTATTCGTCGTAAATTTCCGGAAAACCGGCGCGTCGTGTCTTGTTTCCTGGACACTCGCATCCGCGGGTGTTAACAACTGAGGACGCTGCCACACCGGCCATTCTGCGGAAAATCTATTGAAGTTTTCCCACTTCAATGGTACTTATCGACAGCACAATCCCCCGACAATATATTTCCCCAGCAAAAATCCTCAGTTTTGGTCCATGGTTCGACAAGGAGGAGAATCGATGTCCAGGCTATTCAGTTATGCCACCCGCGCTTTCGTGTGCAGTCTTTTTCTTTTGCTACCCCTCATTTCTGCCAACGCACAATTCAGAGCAGGCATTCAAGGGACCGTCACAGATTCTACTGGCGCACTCGTGCCCGACGCTTCGGTGACGCTTACTAACAAGGAGACCAACGCTAAACAGACCACGCAGACCAGCGGTGATGGTTTCTACCGCATTACGGGTCTGCCGCCTGGAACTTATTCCCTTGTTATCGAGAAAAGCGGCTTCAAGAAACAGTCGTTCGAGAACGTCGTGATCAATGCAGAAGACACGCAAGGTCTCGACGTGCTGCTGACTGCGGGCGAAGTCGCCGAGACAGTGACCATCACCGAAGAAACCGCTCAGGCACTCGAGACTGAAAACGGAAACGTCACACGCGCTTTGACTACGAGAGAGATTCGCGAGTTACCACAGGTCGGACGCGATCCATACGAATTGATCCGGCTGACTCCCGGAGTTTTTGGCACCGGAGCACGCGCCAGCAATGGACAGGCAGTGAATCTACCGAACACGACCGGTCCGGGCGGATCCAACAATTCGATCTTTCAAACTGAAAACCAGGTGCAGGTCGTAGCCAACGGTCGGCGTCTGTCCGCGAACAGCTACACGATCGACGGCGTGAGCGTTAACAGCTTCAACTGGGGCGGTGCGGCGCTCATCACACCGAACCAGGAATCGGTCAAAGAAATCCGCGTGCTGTCGGCGACCTATTCGGCGGAAGACGGACGCAACTCGGGCGCGCAAACCAAGGTCGTTTCGCAGGGTGGCGCGAACGACGTTCATGGTTCCGCCTTCATCAAGTACAACTCGCCGAAGCTAAATGCCTTTAACAAGTTCGGCGGACCGGGAGCGGCACCCATTCGCGTCAACGATTACATTCGTCAATTCGGCGGCAGCATTGGTGGACCGCTTTACCTCCCGCGATTTGGCGAGGGTGGTCCGGCGACGATTCTCGGTAGGAATAAAGCGTTCATCTTCTTTTCGTACGAAGGCATACGCAACAGCAACTCCGGAACCGGCCGCGCCTTTGTCGAGACGCCGGAGTTTCGATCGCTGGTGCAACAGATTCGTCCCGGCGGTGTGACCGCCCAGATCTTTGCGGCATCGGGCATAGCGCCGCGCATCATCAACGTCTTCGCGCCAAGCTGTGCGGTTTTTGGCAATGATCCAAATCGCTGCCGCGTCGTACCCGGCGGTTTGGACATCGGTTCACCCACCGGATCGTTGGGCCAGTATGTTTCGCTCGGTAATCCCACCGGCGGCGGCTTCGACGGCATTCCCGACATCCAGGAAATCCAGTTCGCTCTGCCGGGTTTCAATCACGGAAACCAATACAACCTTCGCCTCGACTTCATGCGGACCACTAAAGACAGCCTGACGCTGAGCACGTACGTCACTAAATTGGACAACTTCAATGCCGATAGCGGCGGCAAGAGCCGTCCGATGGCAGACCTTCCTCTCAAGCCGCTCAACACTTCGGGCACAATCATCTATCGCCGCATCATTTCGGCGACTTCGCTGAATGAATTGCGTTTCAACGGAACGCGTTTTTCACTGGACCAGCAGCGAGACTCCACGAATGTCAATTTTGGTATTCCGCGCGTCGAAGTCGAAGGACTGCCGTTCGACCGTATCAGGTTCGGCGCCGACCGCAGCGAGAACACTCCGGGCATTCTGGCGCAGAACATTTTCGAGATAAGCGATACGTTTACAAAGGTGTTCGGCAATCACGGATTCAAGTTTGGCGGCGCATACCGGCTCGAGCAGGACAACAGCGATTCATCCGGAGGCTCGCGCCCGCTCTATTCGTTCAGCGGTCTCTTCAATCTCGCGAACGACACGCCGATCTTTGAAGCTATCAACGCCGATCCGCGTAATGGCGCGCCCGCGGATGCGCAACGCTACTTCAGCACGAACTACTACGCTTTGTTCGTCCAGGACGACTGGAAGGTGCGGCCCAACTTCACGCTCAACCTCGGCCTGCGTTACGAGTATTACTTCCCGTTGAAAGAAAAAGACTCACGCTTGAGCAACTTGTTCTTTGGTCCAAACGGTCTCGTCGATTCGCGTGTCGAAGCTGTCTCCGAGCTCTATCCAGGCGATAAGAACAACTTCGCCCCACGCATCGGCTTTGCTTACAGTCCGCGACTGCATTTCCTTGGACTGGGAAGTGAAACTGGCGACTCGACCGTGATACGTGGCGGTTTCGGCATCTCTTACAATCGGATTCCAGTCGCGCCGTTAGCGAACGTACGCGGTAATCCGCCGTTCTTTGGCCGCTTCAATATCTGCTGCGGCACTGCGCCAACTGACTTCGGCAGCCCGTTTGCCGGAGGTCAGATTCTTTACGCGCTCGGTTCGAGCAATTCGATTACGAGCTTCCCGCGGAATCCAGCGTTGGGCGGAGGAATCAATCCGGCGACCGGTGGACCAAACAGCGGTTCAGTGGAGATTTGGGGAGCGCCACAGGAGTTACCGATTCCATTCGCATACGTTTACTCGGTCGAAATACAGCAGGAGTTGCCGGCAAAGTTGACGGGCACGATCGGTTATCAAGGGAGTGCCGGTCGCAATCTGATTCGACTCGTCAATCAAAACTTCCTGTTTCAAAACAATCCCGCGTTCTTCCAGGTGTTCTTTACGACGCCTGACGTAAGCTCGAATTTCAACGCGCTCAATGCGAACCTGGTGCGCCGGTTCTCGAACGGTTTGCAACTTCAGGCTAACTATCGCTGGAGCAAGAGTATCGATGAGCTGTCGTACGAAGGACCGGGATTCGTTACCAATCAAACGTTTCCGCAGGACCTCCGCACCGAACGCGGTCCGTCGGACTTTGACGTGACTCACTATTTCAACCTGTCATGGTTGTACGAGCTGCCGTTCGGCCGCACGGGCAGCAATTGGGCGCGTAAAGTCTTGGGAGGTTTCCAGGTCTCGGGTGTCCTGACGGCGAATACTGGATTTCCGTTCACGCCGGTGGTCGGCGGTTGCACCAGTACGCCGGGTGGTCCTTCTCTTTGTCCGGTTCGTCCGCAAGGTTATTCCGGACCAGCCAAACTCGACACCTCAGACGACGCGTTCATCACCGGAAGTAACTTCCCCGGCGGCGGCGCTCCGTTTTTCACGGTGTTTGATCTACCGAACAACTCAGTCGCGCCTCCGGGCATCGGGCGCAATTCGTTCCGCGGACCGGGATTCTTCAGCACGGACATGAGCGTGGTGAAACATACACGCCTCGGCTTTCTCGGTGAAGCGACGGATCTCGAGTTACGCGCGAACTTCTTCAACGTCTTCAATCAGCTTAATCTGAAGTCATTCGACTTCGGCAGCGACGCAACAACAATCGGTTCCTTCGATCCACGCGGAACAAATCAACCGGGAGTCCTGACGAACAATCCGCGCTTCGGGATCGCGACGGCTGGTTTGGCGGGCCGCGTAGTAGAATTGCAGGCGCGCTTCAGGTTCTAGTGTGACTGGTAAAAAATGAAAAATATACGACCCCTTACGCTATTGCTGTGTCTCGTCGTCGTCCTGGCGGTTCTGCTTTCCACTCCGCCGAGTTCGGCGCAGCGGCGAGACGACGTCGAGCGACGTGTTAACGCGCTGTTGGCCCAGATGACCTTGGCCGAGAAGCTGGGCCAACTACAACAACTCGACGGCGAAGGAAACGGAAACTTCCGTCCCGAACATCTCGACCTCGTGCGCAAGGGCCTGCTTGGTTCAACACTGGGTGTTCGTAACGGTGGACGACCGAATCAACTTCAGCGCGTCGCGGTGGAGGAGTCGCGTTTGAAGATCCCGCTGCTGTTCGGGTTCGACACGATTCATGGTTACCGAACGATCTTTCCGATTCCGCTGGCGGAGGCTGCTTCGTGGGATCCGTCGCTGGCGGAGCGGTCCAGCAGTATTGCCGCGAAAGAGGCGTACGCTGCGGGCCTGCGTTGGACGTTCGCACCGATGGTCGACATCGCACGCGATGCGCGTTGGGGAAGAATCACCGAAGGCGCCGGTGAAGATCCGTTTCTCGGTGCGGCGTTCGCGCGCGCGCGCGTCCACGGTTTTCAAGGCGACGACTATTCACAGCCCGGCAAGTTGCTGGCGTGCGCGAAACATTGGGTGGCGTACGGCGCGGCTGAAGGCGGGCGCGACTACAACACCACCGAAGTGTCGGAACACACGCTCCGATCAATTTACTTCCCGCCGTTCAAAGCCGCAGTCGATGCGGGTGTCGGCACGTTTATGAGTGCTTTCAACGCCTTGAACGGCGTGCCGACTTCGGCGAACCATTTCACGTTAACGAAAGTCTTGCGCGACGAGTGGAAGTTTGACGGTTTTGTCGTCAGCGACTACACGGCGGTGAAAGAGCTCATCAATCACGGCTACGCAGCGAACGACAAAGACGCAGCGTGGTTGGCGTTGAACGCCGGCGTCGACATGGAGATGGTGAGTCGCTTGTTCAATCAACACGGACCGGCGCTGTTGACGGAGAAGAAATGGTCGCAGGCAACGCTCGACGAAGCAGTGCGACGGATTTTACGGATCAAGTTTCGACTCGGTTTGTTCGAGCATCCGTACGTTGACGAGTCGTTGGAAAAGACGGCCTATTTGAGTGTCGACAGTCGCGCGGTGGCGCGGGAGATCGCTGCAAAGTCGATGGTGTTGTTGAAGAATGACCGCGACACGCTGCCGTTGGCCAAGACGATCGGGTCGATCGCGGTGATTGGACCACTGGCGGACGACAAACGTTCACCGTTAGGTTGGTGGTCGGGCGACGGACGCGATGAAGACACCGTGACGCCGCTGGCCGGCATCAGGGAAAAAGTTTCGCGACAAACAAAGGTGACGTACGCGAAAGGTTGTGACGTTCTTGCCGACGACACTTCCGGTTTTGCAGAAGCGACTGCCGCAGCGCGCGACGCGGACGTCGCGATTGTGGTTGTCGGCGAACCCAAGGATTTTTCGGGTGAAGCTGCTTCACGCGCGTCGCTCGATCTTCCAGGACGTCAAATGGATCTCGTTAAGGAAGTAGCGCGCGTTGGGAAACCGACGATCGTCGTGCTGGTGAATGGCCGTCCGCCGACGATCGGTTGGATCGTCGACAATGTGCCGTCGATTCTCGAGGCCTGGATGGGCGGCACTGAATCAGGCAATGCCATTGCCGACATTTTGTTCGGCGACGTTAATCCGGGCGGTAAGCTGCCGGTTACCTTTCCGCGATTAACGGGACAGGTTCCGATCTATTACAACCATCTGAACACCGGCCGTCCACCCGACGCTGGTAACCGTTACAACTCGAAGTACATTGACGCGCCCTGGACGCCGCAGTTCCCTTTCGGTTTCGGGTTGAGTTACACGCAGTTCAAGATCTCGAACGTGGCGATCAGCGCGACGCAGATTCGACCCGACGGGACGATTCGCGTCACCGCGGACGTGGAGAACGTCGGGAAACGAGCCGGCGATGAGGTGGTCCAACTTTACATTCGTGATGTTGCGGCAAGCATTGCGCGTCCGGTCAAGGAGCTCAAGGGCTTTCAACGGATAATGCTTCAGCCGGGTCAGAAGCGAAGTGTTGAGTTCATTCTGCGGCCGGAGCATCTCGGGTTCTACAATCAGGACATGAGGTTTGTCGTGGAACCGGGCGAGTTTCGCGTGATGGTCGGTTCGAATTCGCAGGACGTGATCGAGAAGACGTTTGAAGTGATCCGTGTCAATTAAAAAGAACCGATTGCTTCAGCTCGTAGTCGCGCTGTGCTTAGTGTTGTTCAGCGCGACCACAGCGCCCGCCAGTTCCGGTCTTTCCGCGCAGGATGAAGCGTTCCTCGAAGACCTCCAGAAGCATCTATTTCAATATTTCTGGGAACAAACGGATCCA